>JAFYPR010000010.1 GCA_017547445.1 Clostridia bacterium | reverse complement strand
TCCTTGATGTGTCTTTGAGCGAAATAAAAAAACGTATAAAAAACATGGCAACACGCGGCATTTCAATGCGCGAGGGACAAACCTTTGAGGATTTGTATTATGAACGCAATACCCTTTATAACAAATACTGCGATGTAAAAATAGACTGCACAAAATCCTCTCTTTCAAAAAATGCATTTAAGATAGCTGAAGCATTAGGCTTGGTGTCACATTAAAAGGGAAAAGACAATTCTGCGCTTTAACAGAATTGTCTTTTTTGATACATACCGAGCATCTCCTTCTCTGCCTCAATTCTCTCGGGTAGTTCGGGATAAGTCTTTGCAAGGGTATTAATTACATATTCTTCTAAAGGTGCATCATCACGGGATGTTTCCTTGATTTTTTTGAAACAATAAGCATACATGATTATAACAAGGGCATAAAGGGCAATCGTAGCCCATGCCTCATTTACAAAGCAGCAGAAATCATATGCACCATGCATAAGTATGGGTACAATAAGGCTAAGGTACATATTCCTTTCATAAGGGAAGCTTGCTCCCCTCTTTTCAAGAAAGCCTCTCTTTATGTATTTATCCTCAATTAATGCAGCCTCTTTAAATATCTTCCAGCGGCTGTAGTAATATCCCATCATGACGCCGTCAAACATATGTCCGGGGACAGAAAGAAGTGCTCGCACTATTGCTGTCATCCAGCCATATTCCACAACGTAGAGGATATTTTCAAAGCCTGCAAAGCCCAAGGATACAAAAATTGCATAAAGCATACCGTCAAAAAGGCTGTTGAAGTCCTTGTTATTCTTTGTAATTCTCACAAGGAAAAACCACTTACACCCTTCTTCCACCAGAGCAACACCGACGAACGCTGTAACAGCATGATATGTATAATCTGTCGTATCTATTATACCGTCGTATACATGCGGATAAAAGAATCCGTCTATTATATCACCGATATAGCCTTCGATATATGCGGCAGGTATACAGGCTATAATACCTGCAAGCAGAAGCTGAATAAGCAGACCTAAGGGCTCCTTTTCTACCTTATCCTTTTTGTATACATATGTGCAAAGCACCACGGCAGGAACAATTCCCGCTACAGTCAGAAAAAACGTATTCAAATTAATCCATCCTTCTGTTTTTAGTCAAGGCTCTGTATATATTTGTGCATTGCCTCTGCAACAATCTTACTGTGAGCAACTGCCTCAACTACGGTACGTGCACCGTGAACAACGTCACCTGATGCAAAAATTCCCTCTCTTCCCGTGTGTCCGAATTCGTCCACAACCATAAGTCCGTTTTTATTAGCCTCTAACCCTTCTGTCTTTGATGCAATAGAGTTTCTCGGCTTCTGACTTATGGCAATTATAACAGAATCTGCCTTGTAAAGCTTATCGCTTCCGTCAATCTCTTCACCGTCAATTAACTGACGGAAAATTACACCCTCATCCACAATTTCCACAGGCTTTAAGCAATAGCGGAATTTTACACCCTCTAATTGAGCGTACCTGAACTCATAATCACTTGCGGCAACCTTATCCTCAACAGAAAAGCACGTTACATGCCTTGCTCCGTTTCGTACAGCAGTTCTTGCAACGTCCATAGCCGCATTACCTGCGCCTATAATTGCCACGTTTTCTCCAAGATTATACACATTGGGGTTATTAAGGTAATTAATGGCAAAATGCACATGCCCCAACGTTTCGCCCTTAATATGCAAAGCTCTCGGCTTCCATGCACCTGTACCAAGGAAAATAGCCCTATATCCGTCACGGAACAAATCATCAACGCCTATAGCATCCCCTATACGGATGTTTGGGCGTATTTTTATACCCCTGAGCTCCAGATGTCTGTACTGCAAATCGTCAATAACCTTCTTGGGCAACCTGAATTCAGGTATACCATAGCGAAGAACTCCGCCGATTTTATCCCTGCCTTCAAAAATGGTAACCTGATATCCATAGCCTGAGAGGATAATAGCAATAGTGAGCCCCGCAGGACCTGAGCCTACTATAGCAACTCTCTTGCCGTTGTTTTCGCACATTTCGCTTTTTATCTTCGGTGCATATGCACTTGATATGTAGCTTTCAATGGCAGAAAAATGAACAGGCGCCCCTTTCTTTCCAAGCACGCAATTGCCCTCACATTGCTTTTCGTGGTTGCAAACAAGCGAGCATATAGTCGTAAGAGGGTTATTTTCAAAAAGTATTTTCCCCGCTTCGTCAAGCTTATTTTCTTTAAGTAATCCTATTACTGTCGGAATTGGCGTACCGATAGGACACCCCTTCTGACAGGATGGACTTTTGCAGCCTAAGCATCTTTCAGCCTCGTCTAAAATGTGATATGCCATTTTCCCCTCTCCCTGCTATATTATTTATTGTCCAGACTCCAACCGAAGTCACCATGGTAAATCATCTGTTTTGTCATACCGCCGTCTATACATATGTTTTCTCCGGTTATAAAGCTTGCCATATCCGAACACAGATATAAAACCATATTCGCAATATCCAAGGGGTTACCCACCCTGCCTGCAGGCTGCTGAACAGCATCAGAACCCTCATACACTTTAAATTTTGTATCAATCCACCCCGGGGATATAGAATTAACTCTCACCTTCCCCGATAAGCTTACCGCAAGGGCATGTGTAAGAGCGGCAATACCGCCCTTTGCCGCAGTATAGCTTTCGGTCTGGGGCTGACTCATCCTGTCACGAGATGATGATATATTTATAATACTTGCACCCTTTGCAAAATAAGGCAAAAAAAGCTTTGACAGATAAAACGGTGCAGTTACTCCAACCTGTAATGCATATTCAAAATCCTCATAGCTGCCGTCAGCTATACCGCACATCTTCGGCAAAGCATTGTTAATAAGGAAATCTACTTTCCCAAAATCATCAATAACCTTTTGGGCAAAGGCATCAAGGGTTTTCTTCTCTGCAATATCGCCTTTAAAATATTCATTATCCTTAATATCAATTATGCACACATTTGCACCATGCTTTTTAAATTCATCACAAATACATCTTCCGATACCTTGGGCACCGCCTGTTACAACCGCTACCTTACCTTCAAACCCGAACATATCATCACCTCTCTTTAATTCCCAAATCAAGCATCTTTTAAATTCATTATAACACCTGAAAAATGAAAACACAATTATTTTATTTGACCTTCCGACAAAAAAGGCTGTCGCATATGCCACAGCCTTTAAAAATTTAGTCGATTTTATATCCGTTTGTGTCGTAACGTGTTACTCTTTCTTCTGTTTCAGAGCTGATGTACGCAAAGCTCGAACCGTGGTCGTGACCGTAAAGATATACAAGGTTAGGATAATCCTTTAAAATTTCCAAAAGCCTTACCGTAGAGCCTTCTGCAGCGCCCTTGCTTGCCTTTATGAGATTGTTGCTGTCACCTAATGGAAAATGGGCTGTGAAAAGAATCGTTTTATCTTCACCTATCTCGGCAAGCTTCTTTTCAATCCAATCCAGAGCCTTGGGTGAATAGTTATAATTCGTATTCTGCAGGCTGCCGCGCATCATATCGGGAGATGTGGAAAGACCCATAAAGTAAATACCGTCCTGCTCATACACAAATGAAATGAGAACATCTCCGTCATAGAATTCACTCTTTTCAAAGTAACCGTTTCCGTTTTCTTCAAGACTACCAAGGTTTTCCTTCATGTATGTGTTGTAATAGTCTGCACTGTTGAAATTGTCTCTTTCACCTGCATTATAGTCGTGGTTACCCGAAATTATGTAAATATTAGGCGATATCTTTTCCTTCAGCATACCTAAAACGCTATCCACAACATAATTCCATCTTTCCTTGGTTACGGAACCGGAATATGTCAGGTCTCCGCCTATCATTACCGCGTCAAATTCTTCATCCTCTAAGTCTTCGCACATTCTTACGAATACAGGTCTTAAAGGCTCATTGCTTTCGTCTGTCAGAAGATATTTACCAATCTGATAATCTCCGAACAAGAGCAATCGCATCAACGGAACATCAATCTGACTGTCATCACCGTTGTATCTTTCAAAAACCGAGGGCGTGGGTTCAAGCTTTTCGCCATGATATTCGCCGTAGTTCTTTGTTGTAAGTGTAATTCTGTCAGAATAAATTTCCATTATGCTTACCTGAACAATACCGGGGTCATCATCGGTAATACCCGAATTATAAGGAGTTGCATAATATGCAAAGGAACCCATAAAGCTTGATACAAAGCCCTTGTCGCCGTACTTGTCAAATTCCACAGCATTAAACTCGGGCATAAGATTATCGTCAATCATCATAAGCTTTCTGTTATCGG
>JAFYPR010000100.1 GCA_017547445.1 Clostridia bacterium | reverse complement strand
TGGAGCAAAGGATATGCAGTCATACGGTACATCGGTACTGCTCCCATCCTTGTCGTAAATGCAGTTTTTCCCTCTGTACAGCTTATTATCCTTATCACAGGAGCTGTTATCAAGCACATTTACAATCTGCCCCCTGCAGGCAAGAACATACTGTATAATGCCGGGGAAAACCTCAAACTCTGCCCCGCTTTGGTCACAAGCTGTTATAACGGCACCCCTTTGAGCATTACCGAAGGCTTTAAGCTTCCATACCTTCATTTCTTCCCCATCCTCTATCTTCAGAGCGGGGTTGATACGGGCAGAAAACCGCTCTCCCGCTGAAAGGATATATTCGTCACCGTCACCCTGAAAGCTCAGAAAGCCTTCCTCGTTTGTCACGCTTTCGCTCATTTTATCCATCACTTCATATGCATTGGGGCATAAAAGTAATACCGCCCCGATAAAAAATCGGTCGGATACACTTAAGCCTTCAAATTTTTCGAAAGCATAAGAAAGGAGGATATTTTTTTCTCTTATTATACTGCCGTCTATCTCCTGATTTCCGATGTACCAGAAAACACGCTCGTTGCACATTTTTAAGCTTCCGGGGTTTTCACAAGCCTCCTTAAGCACATTTATACAAGCTTTGTTAACCTTATCAAACTGCATGTGCCTTAATGCGAAATTATAAAACTCTGCCTTTTGCAAAAGCAATTGGTTTATATCAACATTTTCGTAAAAATCAAGACAGTTGAATATGGGCTTTCCGTTGATTATGATCAATTTTTTCTACCGCCCTTCTTTATACCGTTTTTCTCTTCGAAGTATTCCAGAGCCACCACTTCCAGCGCCCTGTCAATTTCCTCTTCAATCATAGTGCGTAGCTTTGTGTTGTCCCCATCATCATCAAACATGCTTTGTACCATCTTCGAGGGTGTATTGCCAAGGCTTGATTTAATTTTGTAAGTGCTGAAATTATTACTGATATATTCCCGATTTACGGTTGTAAAATGCTTTGTAACATAATCTATAGCCACCGTAAACAAGCCACCTGTTAAAATTTCAAAAACTCCGCCTAAAACGGCAACAAACTGGTCATATAAGGAGTCGCTGATTGCCAGGTCAAAGAACTCTTCAAGGGAGCCCTGAAATAAGCTGTTCCTAACGGAACCTGTGTTAAACTCGCCCTCCGAGCCTTTGATATCAGCTGAAAATTTCTGCATTCTGAAAGCTTCGCCCATGGAAGAGTCGCCATACATTGCCTTTACCGCCTTATCTGTTACAGATAAGGTGATATTTTCCATATCCTTCGAAAATTTTTTCAATGCCGTTTCGCAGACCTTTCTGCGCGTTTCCTTTGCTATACCGTATTGTAAGCTTGTGCCTACCTTATCCAGAAAATTTCCAAGCTTTATACCGGGGTTGGCAGCTGCTATCTCAAACAGCTTATTATATATCATATCGGCTAAGCCATCCGCCAGATGATTCTCTAATTTTTTGATATATGCTTCCGTATTTGCTTTTTCCTCAGCCTTTAAAGCAGCCATTTTTGCATGGTTTATACCAACCTGACAAAGCCCTGCACATACACAGTAGGAGGGCGACTTGTCACGGATAACACGCCCTTCACCCTTCTTATCAAAAATTTCCTTCACCAGCCCTGCTAAAAAAGGCATGTTTGCGGCACCGCCCGTAACAATGACCTTATCGTACCCTTCTGCCTTTATAAGGCTATGGCATTTTTCAAGAAAGCTTCTACAGTGCTCCTTCCAGCTCAAATCACAATCGGGGGATACCACTCTGCCCCCCTCTTTTACCTCACAGCTGAAACCAGTTGCTTCACAAATTGCATTATTAATCATGTCGTAATCCACATATGTGCTTACAACATGCCTTGCAGGTCTGCCGCGGGGGTCAGTAACCACATTTCCGTTTTCGTCTGTCTTTACATAAGTCACCTGCAGACTTACCTCATCATCTGTATATCTGCCGGGGATAAACCATGCTTCCTTGCCGTTTACCCTGACATGAAGTTGACGCTCCAGAAGGTCGCCCTGCCATATATTCTCCTCATCGGCAAGGATAGAGAAAAGCATATTTTCTTCTATGTAGCTTGCGCCTAAGGTGCGGGACAACTCAATAATTTTTTCGCCCGGGCGGATATATGTAAAATCCGCCGTTGAGGAGCCGAAATCAAGTACCGCAATTCCCTTAGTGAGGTTAAGCGTTTTTAAATTTTTTAAATTCGCCTCCATCTGTATGGCGGCATTATAGCTTTTTATGGCGGAAAATACCCCTTTCAGCCAGGGTGCATTGCCACCTGTGGCACCTTCGGGCACTTGGGGTACTTGCGCAAGAGCAGGCGTTACCGTATCCCGGGTATAAGCCGAAAAGGCTCTTACGGCAGAAAATATTGCCGCGGTGGATTCGGGGACAACCACGACATTTTCAAGCCTTATGCCTGTTTTTCCAGATATAAGCTTTTCGTATTTTTCCCGATTTTCCCTGCTGCTCCAGGTTTCATCCGAGGGACAGCCTACAAAAAATGCTATATTGTCCTTACTGACATTTTTAAGCTCGGGGTTTAATCTGAATATATTTTCCGAAGCAGTGCCGATAAAATCGCCCATTGCCTCCTTGTAGGTTTTTTTATGCTCTGACAGACATGATGCGGGAATTATATTATCCCATTCCTCAGGGCTTTTTTTAAAGCAAGAGAAAACCCTCGACCCTATGGCAAGGCTGCTGCAATTACCTATGCTGTCGATGGTATTATCACTCTTATAGGCTATTATGGTCATTATTTTGGGAGTGTTTGATAACAGCTCCAACGATTTTATTTCACCGTTTTCAACAAAGCTTCCGTCGGGGTATCTTATCTGCACAAATTGAGCAGCTGATTCGCCGTGACCGAAATCAAAGCCGATAATATGTGTGATATTTTTCAACAGCTCTTTTATATTGCACCGCATTATTCATTCCCTCCCATTTCATCAAGCCTTTGCACAAGCTTATTAATTTCTGTATTTTCTATAACGGCAACAAGCTTTTCGTGATACATTTTTGTAGTGGAGCAGATTTCAAATTCTTCCCCCAGCATTCTGACGGATATATACTCATCGGAAGCAGAACGGGTGTAGTTCTCCAATGGCTCAAAAGCCTTTGCTGCCTTCACAAGTGCATCGTACATATGACATATTATATCCTTATCATCAGCTTTAAGATTATCGGTTTTTTCCTCTTTATCTTTGATGCAAGCAAGCCTTTTCTTATATTCTTCTATTGTTTCTTTCTTTGCTTTGATTTCTGCAGCCTTACCGTGCCCATGCTTTTGTAATATATCCTGATATATACCTTCCCAGTTAAGAACCTTTTCAGCCTTAAAGACATATTCCGCCTTTAAGGCTTCACGCTCGTCTTTTACCTTATCAAGTCCTTGGGTCACTTTTTTAATAATACCCGTTACATAGGTATGGAGGGGAAGTGCAGATAATTTTTTATCGTATTCACGCACACCGGGGATAAGATATTCCCCGATTTCACAAAAATCCTTCAACAAATCGCATATACCGCCCCGACAGAAAAGCTGCTGCTTTATTTTTCGCAGAGTATAAAATTCATTTTCAATAAAATCAGCTCTTTGACCGATTTCACAAAGCTTCTTTTCGGAAAGAAGGGTTCCCCAGGCACTCTTGAGTTTACATAATACTTCCTCTTTCTGATTGGTTATGGCATCAAATGCAATTTCCTCGTTTTTTGAAAGGGCGCTTTTCTGTGCTTCTTTCCTTAATGGTTTTATTTTTTTCATAAAAACCATGCCTCCTGTCACAAGCATAAAAGCAATGCCTGTAAAAATTATGATTTTTGTCATCAGCCATCAGACCTTTCTAATTGCCGGTTTTAATTATACGGGTTTTTAAGATACTTCAACGGATCACGGCAATAGGGGTATTTGTCTGCATGTTCACCAAGGTACCATTCAATATTGGCATTAAGCCTTTCAACATTTTCGCATACATCCCTGCCGCCGTCATAGCCGTTGCGGATAAATGCCAGTATCACCGACTCTGCAGGCAAGGAGTTGAAAATGCTGTGTCCTGCATATTCCAAAACCCTTTGGGTTGTTTCAAAATCAAGCATTAATGCCACAGCCCATTTTAAGAGGGTTATCCTTTCGGTATGCTGTAAGCCCTTTAAGTGCTTTGAGCGCATTGCCTGTGTTGTATTTGTAAGATAGTCCAGCTCGTCATTATAATCTGTCTTAAAAGAAAGTGTCGACTGTGCCTTTAAAAAATCCTGCTCGAACCGCTTCATATTCTCACGTAAAATTGCGATATCCTCCCTCTCTGATGCTACAGGATAGCGGATAGCTTCGTGATACAGCTCCCCGGGCAATGCCTTATCTATCGCGGTGCGGTATACCTCATAGCTGTCCGTTTTACCTTCAAAAGAGACCTTCAGCCCCTCAACCTCATCTGTTAACCCGGTAAGCATTTCAAACCTTTTAGCGGTATCGCTTTCGCCGAAATAATTATTAAGAATAAGCGTATATGCCACATATTCCTTTGCCGAAAGAAATTTTTCGCTGTAGCCTGCCCCCTGCAAAAAAGAAACGGTGTTTTCCTCGTCCATAAAAAGCACGGTTGCAATTTTTAAAAGGGTAATTCTGTCAGGCTTAAGAAGCTGGTCAAGATATCTTGAAAAACCGCCCTGGTCTATTTCTGCAGGCTTATATACTTCCTTTATCAGAAAATCGTAAAGGATTTCTTTATTATCATCGCTGAGGTTTTTTGCATTTCCGTAACGGTCCTTTTTTATATAACCCAGCTTTATCATAAATTTTGTAATTATCTCAAGGTCCTTACGGGTCTCTTCAACGTATATCATTTCCGCCTTATTGCCGGCAACGTTCTGCTTGTTTCTGTAATGTATGTTTTCATGGTCAATGGGTTTTGATAAGCTGATATCATCAGGAGAATTCTTTCGCCTTTGGACAAGCAGAAATCTGTTCAGCTTGTTTATCGATTCTAAAAGATTAACCTTATCCCTTACGGAAAGATTGTTTTTTTCATTTCCCATAACCCTTTTTCTCCTTTCATCCCCTCATTATATTCAGTATAATACATATTCTTACAAAAATCAATGTATAAGGCGGTTGCTTTTTCCCCTTATTTATGTTAACATACTCCTCAAGGTGATTTTTATGAAATTTATTGAAAAAAATCCGATTATTATGATAATCATCGGTGTATTGGGTATATCACTATCCTCAATATTTGTTAAATATTCCACAGCTCCCAGCTCAGTTACTGCCGCATACCGCCTTTTGTGGACAGTTGTTCTTATGAGTCCCGTGGTTTTTTCAAAAAAAGATGTAAAAGATGAGCTTTTCAGGGCAAAAGGCAAAACCGTTGCACTTTGTGCCCTGTCAGGGTTATTTCTTGCAATCCATTTTGTTTTGTGGTTTGAATCCCTTTCACACACCTCCGTTGCATCCTCCACATCAATTGTGTGCACCGAGGTAATATGGGTTTCCTTAGGCTATTGCCTCTTTATGAAGGGTGCTTTGTCAAAAAAGGCAATGCTCTGTATCGGCATAACCTTCACAGGCAGCATCCTTATTGCATATTCTGATTCTTTAGGAAGCAATCATCTCTACGGCGATATCCTTGCCCTTCTGGCTGCAATTGCCGTTGCCATATATATGCTTATAGGAAGACGGGTACGTAAAACCACCTCTACCACTGTATATACATATATTGTATATTTCGCCTGTGCCGTTGTGCTTGTTATAATGTGTATGCTTCAAAAGGTGAGTCTTTTTTCCTACGGCATCAGCGCACCTGTGGTCGGCTTTCTTCTTGCAGTATTTTCAACCATTTTGGGTCACAGCATTTTCTCCTGGTGCTTAAAGTATTTCTCCCCGTCCTTTGTATCAGCATCAAAATTGTGCGAGCCTGTTATTTCCGCCTTTATTGCAATGCTTCTCTTTAATGAAATCCCTACCTTTATTCAGGTAACGGGCGCAGTATTAATCTTGGGCGGCAACTTTCTCTACTCAAAAATTGAAAAAGCTTCGGAATAATCCGAAGCTTTTTCTCATTTTATTGCAAAATACAGCAAAACTATTATACCAAGCACAATTCTGTACCAGCCGAATGCCTTGAAGTCATTCTTTTTAATGTAGCCAACCAAGAACTTAATTGCAACAATTGACACCAAAAATGCTACAAGCATACCAAGGAGCAGAACTGCAAGCTGTACGGGTTCAAAACCAAAGCCAAACTTTAAAAGCTTCAATGCACTTGCCCCGAACATAACGGGTATTGCCAGAAAGAATGTAAATTCAGCCGCCAATTCTCTTGAAGTACCAATAAGAATACCTCCGATAATTGTAGAACCCGAACGGCTTGTGCCGGGCACTAAGCTTAAAACCTGAAACACACCTATCAAAAGTGCATCCTTAAAGGTAAGCTCATTTAAAGTGTTTAAACGGGGAGTTCTTTTTTTGTTGTAGTTCTCAATCAGGATAAACACAACGCCGTAGAATATAAGAGCCAACGCCACAACAAAGCCGTTATGTAAGTTTTCATCCATCCAGTCATCCAACGGAAGCCCGATAATCATTGCAGGCAGGCACGCCACAACAATCTTCAGCCAAAGGATAATTTTATCCATATGGCAATACTTTTCTACTATATTTCCCCCGTTCTTTTTTATGCAAAAAGGCCAGAGCTTATTCCAATACAATACCACAACCGCCAGTATTGCACCAAGCTGAATTACAACATTGAACATCTCCATAAATTCAGCATTCTGCTTTAATTTTACAAATTCGTCAACTAAAATAAGATGCCCCGTACTGCTTATGGGAAGCCATTCTGTAATACCCTCGATAACACCTAAAAGGATTACCTTTAACCATTCAAAGATATTCATCCCAAACCCCTCTTTCATTTTGATAATATATATTATACCACTTTCTTGTATAAAGAACAAGATATAAAACTGTTTTCAATCTTATCACACATATTTCTGTCTGTATTCCTTCGGACTGCATCCGACCTTTTCGCCAAATATTTTTGTAAAATAGCTGAAGGAATTAAAGCCGCACCGCTGGGCAATCTCACCTATGGACCATTCTTCATCCTTCAGCATTTCGCAGCCCTTATCAATACGTATCTGAATAAGATATTCAAAAGGGGTCATATGTAACACTCTTTTAAACTCACGGCACAGATACCCTCTGCTTATATTCACATGCCCTGCCATATCCTCAAGGGCAATATTTTTATCGAAGTTTTCCCTTATGTAAGCCATAACAGCCTTAATCTCGTTGACACCCTTATCCTTTACTGTCCCGGTAGTTTTTTCTGCTCCTGTAAGGCACATATCCCAAAGGGCATACAAATGCGATTTTATCATAAGCTCCCCGGGTTTTTCGTTAATCTTATATAAAAGCTCAACCGCACCCTTTTCAAGCCGCCTCGCAGGGCGGATTTTTTTCTTTAAAACAGGCTCAACGTAATTTTGCACAACTGCATCTACTCTGCTGCTTCCGAAAACCTCAGGTGCAAAAACCACCGCAAAAAACTCAGCCTCCCCACCGTCGGTCTTTATACCGATATGCAATTCCTCCGAGTTTATAAAAACACCCTCCCCCTCCTTAAGATTGAATTTTTCGTTCTCTATATACAATACGCCTTTTCCCTTTTTCATAACAAGAAATTCAAACTCACGGTGTATATGTGGGTAAAGGGAAAAGCCATCCTTGCACAAAGTATTATGTATTCCGACGGGAAATTCCTCCGTACCATGTTTCAGATTTTCATACCTTTTCATAAAAAGCCTCCAAAAGGTCAATATACTTATAAAATGCGTTAATATAGTTATAGATTTATTAACTCATTGTACGATAAAATTATAATAAGAGATTTAATGAATGTCAAGGAGGTAAATCATGAGTATTTTAAAACATGACGAAAAAAGCATTACATTCCGTATGCGCGACGAGCTTGTATTGGTGGAGCCTTACGGCACAGACTGCATCCGTGTCCGTGCTACCAAAAACAATACTGTAAGTGATGAGTGTTGGACACTTCTTCCTCCGAGGGAAGACTGTGCAACAATAACTCAGCCGCATGGTGGTATGATCGTTCTTGAAAACGGCACAATGAAAGCCGAAGTATGTCAGGTATGGGGCGGTTACCGCATACATTTTTTCAAAAACGGCAAGCGTATTCTTTCCACCCGTGAAGAAGGTGATGCAGTAAGAAAGTACAGACATATGGAAGGTGACAATTATCAGATAAAGGCTCTTTTCGAATCAAACAAGGGCGAGCATATCTATGGTCTGGGACAGGAGCAGACACCTTATTTTGACAAAAAAGGCTGTTCAAGTGAGCTTATCCACTATAACACAAAGAGCGCAATGCCCGTTATATATTCCTCCTTGGGTTACGGCTTTTTCTGGAACAACCCATCCCCCGGCAGATGTGAATTTACAAATAACCACACCCTCTGGCAGGCAGATTCCGCTTATCAGATGGACTACCTGATTTTTGCAGGCGAAACACCTGCCGAAACAATGAATATTTACTGCAACTTAACAGGCTTTTCACCCAAAATGCCCTCATGGGCAGCAGGCTTCTGGCAGTGCAAGCTTCGTTACGAAAGCCAGGACGACCTTTTGGAGGTTGCAAGAAAGTATCATGCATTAGGAATCCCCGTGGATGCTATCGTTATCGACTACTTCCATTGGACAGAGCAGGGCAACTGGGAATTTGAGCCTTCATTATGGCCCGACCCCAAGACAATGTGCGACGAATTGTATTCAATGAATATCCGTCCCATCGTTTCCTTCTGGCCCACCATAAACCCCAATTCAAGAAATTATTGGCCAATGAATGACGAAAATATGCTTGTAAGAACAGAAAACGGTCAGAGAGGCATCTTCGAGTTCTACGGCTTACAGGATTATATCGACCCCACAAACCCCCGTACCTGCGAATATGTATGGGAACATATAAAAGAGACCTATTATTCCTACGGCATCAAAACATACTGGCTTGATGAAGCAGAGCCCGAGGTTCATCCTCAGCAGTTCAACAACTTGAAATTCCATATAGGCAACGGTGCACAGACTGCACTGTTATATCCCTATTATTATCAGAAGCTCTTCTATGAAGCTCTGCAAAAAGAAGGCGAAGAGGAAATTGCAACATTAACACGTGCATCCTACCCCGGCAGTCAGAAATTCGGCGCCATAGTATGGAATGGCGATATTCCCTCCACCTTCCATGCACTTTTTGAAAGCATCGTATCAGGCCTTTCAATGTCAATGTGCGGTATTGTGTGGTGGAACAGTGATATCGGCGGTTTCCATCAGGGCGATATTGAAAGTGACTATTTCCGTGAGCTTATCGTAAGATGGTTCCAGTTCGGTCTCTTCTGCCCCGTTATGAGACTTCACGGTGCAAGAAAGAAGCCTGAGGGCTATGTTCCCCGTCACCCCGGCGTTAAAGAGGTAAGCGGCGGAGATAATGAAATATGGTCCTTTGGCGAGGCTAACTTCCCTATTCTCCGTGATCTGGTTCTTCTCCGTAACCGCTTAAAGCCATATATCTTAAAAAATATGGATAAGGCTTCCGAAACGGGTACACCCATGATGCGTCCCCTGTTCTTTGACTATCACGAGGACGAAAGATGCTACGGCATTGATGACGAATATCTCTTCGGTGACGATATCCTCTTTGCTCCCATCTATACAGAGGGCGCAACAGAAAGAAAGGTTTATCTCCCCGAGGGTACATGGGTGCGTACAACTGACAAACAGGAATATGAGGGTGGCAAGGAATATACCCTCCATGCAGAAATTCATGAATTTATCGCCTTCTGCAAGAAAGGCGCAGATGTATCAGAGGTGTTTTAAATGAAAAAAACTATATCTTTTATAATTCTTCTTACATTGATGCTTTCGCTTCTGCCGTCCATTCCGACAGTGGCGGCAGATGCACCTGTAATCAATGTAAACATGACAAAAGAGGACCATGACATCCTCCACGGCAGTGCAGGCTTTCTGTACGGCATCAGTAACGAAGGTGTTCCCGACGTTAATACCTTAACCCCCTTAAAACCCAAGGTGCTTGCCACAAAGGGCGCATTGGGCACAGAGCATCCCTACGGTGATGCGCTTGACGTTGCCGATGAGTTCTTCGAAGCGGGCGGCGAGCAGGTGCAGATGTACAACTCCAACTACTACGGCGTTTTCGGTGTTACAGCCAACGCTTATGATTACGGAACTGTTCTGGAAACAATTATTGCTCCCCATGTAGCCTCCTGGAAGGATACAATGCGCGAAAAATATAGCGATATTGACTCCCGTATTGTATATATCCCCATCAACGAAGGCACTCCCAAAAACGGAGTTTCCTCCTTTGAAGCCGCATGGAAAATATACTACGATTCCATAAAAAAGGCAGACCCGCGAGCATTTATCGCAGGTCCCAACGATGCCGACTACCGCGGTCATTCGGGGATGTATAACTACCTTAAATATTGCCGTGACAATAATTGTCTTCCCGATGTTGTAACATGGCACGAGCTGCAGGTTTCCGACCTTCAGGCAATGGATTCTCATATAGCTGACTACAGAAGCATCTGCAGAGAATTAGGTATTGAAGAAAAACAGATTGTTATCAACGAATATGCCGATTACTCCGACTGCGGTGTGCCCGGCAGACTTGTTAACTGGATTGCCCGATTAGAGGACAATGAGGTTTATGGTTGTCTTCCCTTCTGGCATCAGGCGAACAATCTTAATGACCTGACCGCCAACGCAAATGACGGTAACGGTGCATGGTGGGTTTACAAGTGGTACGGCGATATGAGCGGCAAGGTTTTATCCCTTACTACAGAAAATACAGCCTTTGACGGCTTTTATGCCCTTGCCTCCATTGATAATGCCAAGCAGTCCGCAACAATTCTTGCAGGCGGCAACGACGGCAAAGGTATCATAAACCTTAACAACATTGCAAAAACAAATGTTTTCAAAAATGCAAAAAATGTTCATTTAAAGGTTGAAGCAAGCTACTTCACAGGCTACCATGGTGCATCAGGCGACCCCGAGGTTGTAATGGAAGGTGTATTCCCCGTAGTTAACGGTAATGTTTCAATCGAACTTAACGATATGCTTTTCTCTACAGCATATCGTGTAACAGTCACAAAAACTGACGAGACAACTCCCTATGTTGTAAAAGGCAATTATCATGCATTCTACGAAGCAGAGGATGCCCTTCATTGCGGCAGTCTCATAAAGGAACAGGAATCCTCACCTCTTGAAACTCCTCGCTATTTCTGCTCAGGCAGAGTAAGAATGGGCGGATTTGACCAAGAAGGTGACGCAATTGAATACAAGATAACCATTCCACATGACGGTCTTTACAAATTAAGCTTTATCTACGGAAACGGCGTAGGCTCCACAAGAAACAATTCTTCTACTCATGCGCCGAAAAATATTACCCAGACTCTTTCCATTGACGGCGAGGAAGAAACTATTCACCTTCCCAACACCCTCTTCTACTCAATGGAAGGCATGGTTGAAAAATGTGTAGCATTAAAGAGAGGCATGCATTCTGTAAAGCTATCCTATTCAGGCGATGAAGGCGCTTTCCACGATGTGCTCTACGTATCCTATATAGGTGCATACGAAGAGGATGCTCCCATATATGATAAAATTTTTGAAAGCGAAGCTGCCGACTTCAACCCCGAAAGTCTTGCAGTCACACAAACAGATAATGAAGGCTTCAGCGGTAACGGCTATGTAACAGACCTTTCTGTTGTTCCCACAGAAGAAAAGGGCGGCATCCGTCACGTTGTACATATTAGCGAATCGGGGCTTTACAACATTTCCTTCCGCTACATGAGCGAGAACGATTCAAAGATACGCCTTTTCCTTGACAATACAAATTATACCTACGATAATCATTTAACAGATATCAATGCTCCTTCCTCGTCTGAATGGAGCGAAGCTTATACAACCGTATTCCTCCGTAAGGGTCTTAATCTTATAGATTACGACATGACCACAGAGGGTGCCATCGACTATATGAGAGTTACCGCATCAGGCACGGACCTTTCCGAAACCTACGAGGCTGAGGCTTCTCAGGGCACCTTCTCCACTCTTACAAACTCTGATGCAACTTATGTAACACCTCTGTTGGGTAGTACAAATGCACACCAGACAGAAGGCAAATATATCGAGCTTAAGGTTAATGCACCCGAAGAAGGTCTTTACCGTATGCAGGTATTCCAGTCGAACGACGAGCTTTGCGGCACACATTCCTACAACATCAAAATTATTGACCGTTATGCATCCTTTGCAGTTAACGGTGATTATGAAAATGCAAAGCGCTACTTCTTCCCCAACACCTTCTCCGATGATACCTTCTTGGAGCGCACAATCCCCCTGAATCTTACAAAAGGCGAGAATACAATCCGTATATATAATGACGATTCATGGCACGTGCTCTGGGGCGGAAGCAAGAGCGAGCCGGGTACAAATGAGCTTATAAACTATACACCAAACTTTGATAAGTTCATTATAACTCCTGCAGTTGCAGATGTTCCCCTTCGCCATACCGCTTACCGTGTAGATGTATCCTCCTCTGATAACGGCTATGCTTATGCAGATAAAAATACTGCCGAAATTGGTGAAGAGGTAAACCTTTACCTTATCCCCGACGGTGATATCACACATCTTACCCTTAACGGTAAAGATATCCTTCCTACAGTTAAGAGCATTGACGGCAACATCTATCACACAAGCTTCTTTATAGAGGAAGATACCAGAATTTCCGCTGTATTCACCCCTGCTATAGAAGGTGACATCACAGAGGAAGCTCCCAAAAACGAATTTATAACCATAGACGGTAAGAACTATCTTATCGCAGGTGAAAATCTTTATAAAAACCCCGATTTTTCTGACTATACCGGCAAGGATATGGAACAGTGGTATGTAGGAACAAATGCTTCCGGTCATCCCACCGACAGCACATATCAGATACCCCGTATAAGCCCTGACGGAACATTGGAAAACCTCACACCACTTACTTCCACAGGTTATCTTACAACAGGCGGTTACGAAAAGGACAAAGCTGATACCTTCTATTACGGTAAAGACAGCTCCAATACATACCTTGTAGAGCATATGCATTCAAACTGGCAGAACTGCGCATGGAACGGCAAAGGCTCCCTTCTTTCATTCGTTCCCATCAAGGAAAATACAAATTATTATTTCTCCTTCAGAGCGTTTACAGTAAGCGGAAAAGCCTCCATACGTTTTGGTGCAATTGATATGGACGAGGGCGAAAGCTTCTACGCCCCTGCCGGCTACAACCGTGCGGAAGGACTCAATTTCACATCAAGCAATTATTTAAACTGCAACAATGGTGAAATGCAGAACATTGGAGGAAAATGGACAACTCACTCCATTGCTTTTAACAGTGGTGACGGCGCTGACTATTTTCTCTTCAATGCCTACTGGCTTCAGGTTTGCGAATATCTCTGCATGGGCAACTTCGAGCTTTATGAGCTTTCTTCTTCTGCGATTACACCTGTATCCGATACGCCTTTGCTTGATGTAATCCTTGTTCAGAAGGGTGACAATTTCACTCTTCCCGATGAAATTGCAGCAACAGCCGACAACGGCGACGAGGTTATTTTAGGTATTGAATGGCTCAACGAAGCTGCGGTTGATACATCAACATCAGGCACCTATGCCGTAACAGGCAATATTATATGCCCTGACGGATATTACACTCCAAATAATCGTATACGTCAGAGAATTATAGTAACAGAACACCTCTGTGATATAGTTTCCTGGGAATTGGACGGCTCATCTGCCAAGGTTGATATCAGATGCTACGCTTCAAAGGAAACCTCTCTTATTATCGCTTCATACGACAGTGATATACTCAAATCGGTTTCCACCGCTCCCCTTACCTTAGTTAAGGACGAAACATTAACCATCACAATCCCCGATATTTCAGACGGCGTAAAGCTCTTTGTTTGGGATCGTAAAACGGTTAAACCTCTGTGCATTGCAAAGGTAATAGAATAATACACAAAAAAGACATCCTGTTCGCACAATGTCATTAAGTTAGAACATTTGTGTTTTTAGCCATTTCGGGACAGTCCCCTTTGGTTTGTCGTCTCCCGACGAACCAAAGGGGACTGTCCCAAATGGCTTTTCTCAATTTAATGATATTGCCGATTCAGGCGTCTTTTTTCGGTTAAGGTAAACCATAGAGGTGTTTTATTAATTTTGTTTTGGGAAAGCAGAACCATAGAGATATTTTATACTTTTAATGAAATATCTTGCTTTGCTCGATATGAAATAATCCTGACGGATTATGAAATATTTTTCTTTCAGAAAAATGTGAAATAAAATTTGCCTTTTCATATGCCGTAAGGCATATTTCACTTGCCGTAGGCAAATTTCATTGAAAAAGCGACTTGTCAAAACAAGTCGCTTTTTCTGGTGCGGATGACAGGGGTTGAACCTGCACGCCATGGGCACAAGAACCTAAATCTTGCACGTCTGCCAATTCCGCCACATCCGCGTACCATATTTATTATTATACTTCAACTCAATTTTTCACTGCTTCGTGCGGCAGCCGTGCGCACGTCGTCCCGTTTGTGGTTCCCGACATCAACTTCCTTTCAGTCGTTGCTTGTCGACCACGGCACAACCCTGCGCATTCGCTTTTTCGTCCGCAGGACTCACTCATGCTCGGTTCCTACGACTCGCTACGCTCCCTGCATAACCTTTGTCTTGCCAATCAAGCTTCGCTTCTCTCGCTTTCTTGGGACAAAGGAAAAATTCCGCCACGCCTGCATACTTATAATACAGAAACAAATTCCCCTTTTGGGGAATTTGTTTCTGTATTAACAACTAACTTTCAATTACTTGTTAAGGTATTCCTTGAATACCACTTCCAGAAGCTCGTCTCTTTCAAAGCGTGTTATCATACCTCTTGCGCCCTTATGGCTTGTAATATAAGTCGGATCACCTGACATAATATATCCCACCATCTGACTTATGGGGTTATAACCTTTTTCAACCAATGCTGCATGTACATGGGCAAGTATCTCTTTAATCTCGTCATCACGGTCATTGCCTAACTCTATTTTTGTAGTAAAGTTTGTCAAAGTAATCAACCCTTTCTTATTATTTATCAAGGAATTCCCTTACGTAAATATCCTTCTTCATTTCAGCACGACGCTTTTCAGCCTCTTGTTCCTTCTGTAATCTTCTCGCTTCCGCTCTTTCTCTTCTCTTTCTGTTATAGTTGTACTGTCTTATTATAACCAAAACAATGAAGAAAAGAACAAAAGGAAGATACAACCACGGCGAAGTAAAGATTGATGCTACAACGCCTAAAATATTCTTTATGGGGTCAAAGGCATAATCCTTCGTTGCAACAAGGTCTATCTTTCCTATGGATACATTATCCACAAAATACTCAGCCTGACCTAAAACCTCGCCTCTTGCAACAGGTGCCTTTATATTCTTATTGATGGTATCTGTATGTGTAATCTCGCCTAAAGCCTCGTCAATACCTATAAGCTTTGACACATTGCCTCCGGCCTCTAAAAGCACTCTGTTTTCGCCCTTTGCGCTCTTAATGGGAGCTTGTGCTACGATGCTTCCTTTAGTTACAAGGTTTTCATTTTTATAATTTGCAAAGCCATACTCAAAGAGATTTGTTGTATCCACAAAATCCATCATCTGCAAATCCACAACATCTGCCCCTAAAACAACTGTTATAAGGCTTATTCCGTTTTTCTCGGCAGATGCCACCAGACAACGCTTTGCATCATTTGTAAATCCTGTCTTTATGCCCGTGGCATATTTGTAAAAATATTTGGAGGATCTTTTCTTTGATACAAGATGGTTTGTATTTAAAAGTCTTCTTTCCTCTTCGTATTTTTCCGTAGGGGGAATTATGTACACATCGGTTTTAACTATTTCACGGAAGATTTCATTTTTCATAACCTCACGGGCAAGCAGAGCCATATCCGACGCCGTAGTGTAATGAAGGGGGCTGTGCGCACCCGATGCATTCATATAGTTGGTATTCTTCATACCCAATTCAAGAGCACGGGTATTCATCAGCTTTACAAATTCATCTACGCTTCCCGATATTCTCTCACCCAATACATTTGCCGCATCACCTGCCGATGCAAGCATCAAGCCGTACAAAAGCTGTCTTACGCTGAGGCTTTCATCGCTTTTTATGCCGATATTTGTGTGCCCGGGAGGCAGTATGCTTACCGCCGAAGCCGATGCAGTTACAAGCTCGTCCAATTCAAGCTTTTCCAAAGCCAGAAGTGCAACCATTATTTTGGTTGTACTGGCAGGGAACATTCTCTGATTTTCATTTTTTCCGTATAAAATATCTCCTGTATCGGCATTTATCAAAAGAACTGCCCCCGCCTGTGTCATAGGCGGATTAGTCACTGCGCTTACACCAAGAGATAACAGCATGGAAAACATAACAACAAGCGCTGTTATTCTTATCATATTGCGATTCATCCGGATTTTTCCTCTCAAATTTTATTTTACATATGTCAACGGGTCCGTTGTGGCACCGTTGATTCTTACTTCAAAGTGCAAATGGTTACCTGTTGATACACCTGTTGAGCCAATCTTTGCAATAACCTGACCTCTGGACACCTTGTCACCCACATTCACGAGAAGCGAACTGCAATGTGCATACAAGGTTGTTATACCGCTGCCGTGATTTATAACAACATATTTACCGTAGCCTGAACCATATGTTGCAACAGAAACAGTACCCGACTCCGCTGCAAGGATATTACTGCCGTAGCCTGCACCCACGTCAATACCTGAATGGAACTTCTTTGTCTTATATACAGGATGTATTCTGTAGCCGTATTGCGAAGTAATTCTCGCACTTGCGGGAACGGGCCATAAAAATCTGCCTGTGCCTGTATACTTTGTCTGTGTTCCGTTTTTAGCCTCTTTTGCCGCCTGCTCCTGAAGCATTTTCTGAATTTTCTTTTCATCAGCCTCAGCCTTTTCGTAAGCCTTGGCATATTCAGCCTCATCCTGATACAACTGGTCTAAAAGTGCCTGTTTTGCCTCTAAGCGGTAGCCAAGCTCAATTTTCATATTCGCAAGCTCGACCTCTTTGGCTTCAAGAAGTGCTCTTTCTTCTTCCAGAGCAAGCTTTGCTTCTCTTATAGCATCTCTCGATGCCTTCATTTCGGCAAGAATTCTTCTGTCGTATTCAACAACCTCTCTTACCATTTCAACTCTCGACAAAAAATCACCGAAGCTTGACGCACCGAGAAGCACTTCAAGGTAAGAGGAGCTGCCGTTTTCATACATTATCCTGGCACGTGTCTTGAAATCCTCGTCGTATTCAATGCAGTTTTCTTCTGCAATTTTAAGCTCCTCTTCCTTTATAACAAGGTCAGCTCTTGATTTTTCAATAGCACGCGAGGTAGATTCAATCTCATTTTCAACACGGTTAATTTCATTATCAATAGACAAAACCTCATCTGCAACGCTTGCCTTTTTCTTCTTTACGCTGTCAAGCTGAGATTTTGCACTGTTTTTATTCTGTTTTGCCTGCTCAACCTCTTGTCTTAACTCCGCTGTTGTCTTGGCTGATGCCACAAAGGCAGGCAGGAGAATGCCTGCAAGAAGAGCCAGTACAACAACCAATGCACATACTGCAAAGGCTCTTCTTTTCATTTCCCGTCTGTTTCTTTTCATAACCCAAATCACCTGTTCTTATACTTTAAGATGCTTAACAAGCGCAATCGCACTTCCCACAGCACCCATAAGCACACCGAAAATAAAAGTAGTTGCAACCATAAAGGGCAGGATTTCGGAAAAAGGAATAAGCTTGAAAATATCCAAAAATTCCTTCATCAGACCGATCACATATGTATACCCGAAGCCTATTAAAACCAAGGATATAACACCGCCTATAATACCGGTCATCACACCTTCAAGAATAAAAGGTCTTCTTACAAAGCCTGCAGTAGCACCCACATACTTCATAATGTGAATTTCGTCCTTACGAGCAAATACGCTGAGCTTTATAGTGTTTGAAATAATAAATATCGCAACTAAAAGAAGTATAATCATCGCAGCTAAGCTGCCTGTTCTTATAACGTCTGTTACATCAATAACTCTCTGTACAACGTCCTGTCTGTTTGAAACCTTTGCAATACCGGGGATATTCTTTATTGCAGCCTCAAGCTCTTTCGCCTTTTCAATATCTGTCATATTAACCTTTACGCTTGAACGAAGGAATTCCTCCCCCTCCAGCCCGTCAAATGCCGAAGCATCTGCGCCAAGGTAATCACGGTATTCTTCCATTGCATCCGCTTTGGAAATAAAATCACACTCAGAAACATTAGGCAAACTTCTCACCTGACTGTACACGAGCATTTCCTCGTCTTCAGTTGCATCAAAGTCAATATATGCCTGAATCTGACACTGATTTCTTATCTGCTCACCGATATAGTTGATATTAGCCGATAAAAGCATGAACACACCGAAAAGGAGCAGACAGCTTGTTACCGTAAGGATAGCTGTCACTGTCATTTCGCCGTTTCGCTTCATGCCTATAAGTGCATTTTTGAGAAAGTAAAAGGGGCGTCTAATTTTCAATGTTATACACTCCCTTCTTATCATCACGTATAAGCATACCATGGTCAAGCTCAATAACACGCTTGTTCATATCGTTAACAATCTTTTCAGAATGTGTAACCATTAAAATAGTTGTACCCTGCCTGTTAATCTCTTCAAAAAGCTCCATAATGGAGGTTGCCGTAACACTGTCAAGGTTACCTGTAGGCTCGTCCGCAATAATGAGCGAGGGACGGTTAACCAATGCACGGGCAATACCCACTCTCTGCTGCTCACCGCCCGAGAGAGAGGAAGGATATTCCCTTGTCTTCTGGCTCAGACCTACCAGTCTGAGTATATTGGGTACTTCTGTTCTTATCTGTTTTTTACTGGCTCCCACAATTTCCATAGCAAGAGCAACGTTTTCATAAACAGTCTTGTCCCTTAAAAGGCGGAAATCCTGGAAAACAACGCCTATTTTTCTTCTGTGAAAAGGTATCTTGCGGTTTTTAAGCTTGTTTACGTTAACACCGTCAAGCCACACATCACCTGACAGAGGCTTTATTTCAGCAGTAAGAAGCTTTATAGCCGAGCTTTTGCCCGCACCTGTCTTACCGACAAGAAATACAAACTCCCCCTTGTCGATGTGGAAGGAAACCTTATCAAGTCCTGTTACGTTATTTTTATAAACAACGGTAACGTTATCAAAATCTATCATAACTGTCCTTTCCTTTGAACCTGTCAATAACGGTTCTGCGAATTATTAAGATATTTTTTAACCATCATGGCAACCTTGAATACAATTGCGTGGTCTAAAATGCGAAGATCAAGTCCTGTAATCTTCTGCACCTTGTCAAGACGGTACACAAGAGTGTTTCTGTGTACATAAAGCTGACGTGATGTTTCAGATACGTTGAGGTTATTTTCAAAGAACTTCTGTATTGTAAGAAGTGTTTCACGGTCAAGTGAATCAATAGAGCCTGTTTTGAAAACCTCGGACAAAAACAGCTCACAAAGAGTTGTAGGCATCTGATAAATAAGTCTGCCTATACCTAAATTTTCATAATTTATAACATTCTTTTCCTCGTCAAAGGCCTTGCCCACTTCAATGGCAATCTGCGCTTCCTTATAGCTCTTTGCCAAATCGGGCACACCCCTTACAACAGTACCGATACCAACTGTTACGGTAATAAGTGCCTCGCTCTGGAGATTGTCAAAAATAGTCTTTGCTATGCCTTCAAGCTTTTCCGGAGAAACATTGTCATCAACTTCTTTTACAAGAACAATGTTTTCATTGTCAACAGTAATAACAAAGTCCTTTTCTGAATCGGGATAAATACCCTCGATAATTTTTCTTACGTTAACCTCATCAGCAGAAAGCTTCTCCTTTGAAATGTTGAAAACAACCCTTGATGTATCCTGGGCAATATTCAACTCTCTCGCCTTTGCATAAATATCCCCGGGGAGGATATTGTCGAGAATTATATTCTTGATGAAGTTACCTCTGTCATACTTTTCATCATAAAGAGACTTTACGCTTGCAACAGATACACCTAATGCTCTGCAGCACTTTAACGCCTCTTCATCCTCACCCACAGCAAAGGTTATATACTCGGTTTTCTGTTTGCCGAAGGAAAGGAAGGTGCATCCTGCAAAACGGTAAACCGTATTACCCTCTGCGCACTTTTCAAGGATACTTTCAACCGATGCATCAATCTCCTTGGGGTTACTGGGAGAAATGATAAAACCGTTTTCATCAATAACACCGATTTTTCTTTCAAAAACATCTTTGAATTGGTAAACAAGAGTTCTTATGTAATTATTTGGCATATTCATCCACTCCGTCCTTTTAGTTTCAGCATACATAAATACCTTATACTATAATACCATTTTCTTTTTAATTTTTCAACACAATTCATAAATTTTTAATTTATTTTCTTTATGATGTTGACAAATTTTCCGAAGAAAGCATACATTGTAATGAGATTTACTTCCGAAGGGGGGAAATAAATGCTTGCAACAGTAGCATCAGTAAACAGTGCCAACAGATTGCGCACCCATCTTACAAATAAATATTCAATCTCGTCCCGTGTTATCCAGACCCCGTCCGCTCTTACAAAAGAGGGGTGCGGCTACAGTGTAAAATTTGACGACAAATACAAACAAATTGTTATAAAAAGTGCTTCAGAGCTTCGCATAAATGTCCGCGCCTACTTCCGCGAGGAGATAAATAACGAAGACGTTAAATATATAAAGGAGTGACATTTTGATATATCTCGACAATGCGGCAACCACCTTCCCGAAACCACAAATTGTTACAGATACGGTCCTTGATTACCTCACCAACTGCGGTGCAAGTCCCGGCAGAGGCGGCTATGACAGTGCAATGCAATCTTCCGAAATGCTCTTTGAATGTCAGGAAAATATTGCCTCACTCTTATCTCTGCCCACTCCCGAGAGAATAGTCTTTACCAAAAATGCCACCGAAGCAATAAACGCCGCCATATTCGGCATAATCAAAGACGGCGATGAAATCATCATATCTTCGATGGAGCATAATGCCGTAATGCGCAGTGCCCACGAGTGCACCAAAAGAGGTGCTAAGCTTAAAATTGCCCATGCAAACGAGAAGGGAAAGGTTTCCCCCGAAAGCATTGAAAAGCTTATAAGCGATAAAACTAAGCTTATCTGTGTAATACACTCATCCAACGTTTCAGGCACAATCAACGACATCCACTCTGTTGCCCGCATAGCAAAAAAGCATAACGTCTATACCCTTTTTGACCTTTCACAGAGTGCAGGTATTATCCCCATAAATGCACGTGATTTTGACATGCTTGCATTTTCGGGACACAAGGGTTTATTCGGTATAATGGGCACAGGCTGTCTTTATGTAAGAGAAGGCATAAATATAAAGCCTCTTTTATACGGCGGCACGGGAAGCTATTCCGAATCCGCCCGTATGCCGGATTTCTTTCCGGATATTTTTCATGCAGGCACCGTAAACGCCCCCGGTATAGCATCACTTTCAGAAGGGGTAAAATTTATCATGCACGAAGGTGTGTACGAAAAGGAGAAAGAAATTACCCGGTATATGTATGACCTTTTATCTGAAATCCCCAACATTATAATCCCCGGCGAAAGAGATAGAACAAGTGCAATCAGCGTTGTATTAAAAGGCTTTGACTCTGTCGGCATTGCAGAAAAATTAAACTCTTTGGGTATATGTGTCCGCGCAGGGTTGCATTGCGCACCTCTTGCCCATCGCACCTTGGGTACAATCACCACGGGAACCGTCCGTTTTTCACCCGGCTTCTTCACAGAAAAGAGCGATGTGGAATTTGTCGTTTCTTCATTAAAAAAAATAGTAGAAAATTAAATAAAACTCTTTATTTTACATTCATTTCATTGTATAATGATTATAACTATACAATGAAATAGAGGTGTTTCACGAGTGAATGAGGTTTTCTCCTATATTTCTACTTTTTTTGCCGTACTTCGCCTTGCGGATATTATTGACATCGCCATTGTTGCGCTTGTTTTCTATTATCTTTCAAATCTTATCCGCGAAGCAAGGGTCTGGCAGATTTTAAAGGGCGTTATATTTTTCCTTCTCGCCACATGGATAAGCGGTATTTTGCATTTAAACGCCGTTAACTTCATTCTTGTCAATACGATGCAGGTTGGTATTCTTGCCCTTGTTATTCTTTTCCAGCCCGAGTTAAGGCGTCTCCTTCAGCAGATAGGAAAGACCAATTTTGAATCCTTCTTTAAGGGCGAAAAGGTTGACAACGTAAAGACCGCTTCCGAAATCACAAAGGCGGTATGTGCTCTTTCCCGTGCAAGACTCGGTGCGCTTATTGTTATTGAAGGCAAAACAGGTCTCGGCGACATATTCGGCACAGGCACAGAGCTTAATGCCACCGTCACAAGTGACCTTCTTATCACAATATTCTTTAACAAGACTCCTCTTCATGACGGTGCAGTTGTAATTAACGACAATACAATCCGTTATGCCGCATGCGTTCTTCCCCTGACACGTGATGAATCTTTAAGCCGTGAGTTAGGCACAAGACACCGTGCAGCCATCGGTCTAAGTGAAAACTGCGATGCTTCTGTTATCGTTGTATCCGAAGAAACAGGCATTATCAGTATCGCTCAGAACGGCAAGTTAACAAGAAACTTCTCAGAGCCTGAGCTTCTGGAAGCAGTTACAAAGATACTCCGAGGCGATGAGGTTATTGATGAGGACAAGTCAAAAATACATAACAAATGGAAGGAGATTATCAATGTCAGGAAAAATTAAACTCAACACAAAAGCCGTACATTTTGTTATCTGTGCGCTTTGTGCCTTTTTCCTTTGGTTTTATGTATCCTACAATGTATCTCCCGTTGTAACTAAAACCATTAAGAATATTCCCGTTTCAATCAACAATGAGGATAAGCTTAACACAGAAGGCTATTCTGCAAAGCTCACCTCCGACAACAAGGTTGACGTAAAGGTAACTGCCAAGCGCAAAGATTTTACCAAGATAAACCTTCAGAACGCAAGAGCAACTGTCGACGTTTCAACTCTTGTAGGCAAAAAGGGTCCTCAGCCTCTTGAAGCCTCTGTGCAATTTCTTTCTGCGAATTATGAAGATGTTGACACAAAGAAGGCAATCGTCACCTTTTTTGTTCAGGAATATGAAGAGGCGGAATTTGATATTACGTTAGGCGAAATCAAGGAACCCTCCGACGGGTACTATATAAACGGAGAAGCTCAGTTCAACAATTCCTCAACCGTGAAGGTTTCAGGTATCAAGGACGATGTAGAAAAGGTTTCAAAGGTTGTAACCGAAACAATCAACCTCACCGACGCTATTGATGACATAACCAACCCCTATCAGCTTATCCCCGTTGATGAAAACGGCAAAGCAGTAAAGGATGTACGGCTGTCTGCCGAAAAGGTATCCTTAACCTTTGAAATTTACAAGGCCGCTTTATTACCCCTTGTTGTGGAAGATATTCCCGAAAGTAAAGCAGATGTAAAATTCACTATTGAGCCTTCTGAGGTTTTGGTTCACGGACCCGCCGCATTGATTGATGAAATGACCCATATCGCAGTAGACTACCGTTCCAAAGGCAGTATAAAGACACGCAATGACGATATATTTATTGATGCCGGTGAACCCGACACCTATGAAATAAAAGAAGAGGAAGAGTGATAAAAATGACAAGCGAACTTTTAAAAAACAACCCCTTAAAAACCCGTGAGGATGTGAAAAAGGCAGTCAGAGACATGACAGAACCCCTTAAGGCGCATTTTTCACCCAAAAAGGCATACCTTAACCTTGGTGCAACAAGTGCCGCATACGGGGACGACACAGCTATGATAGAAGCCTTCTCCCGTCCTTTGTGGGCATTGGCACCTCTTTTCACAGACGGTGGCGATGATGACTGGGCTGAAATTTACCGTCAGGGCTTTATTGCAGGTACAGACCCTGAAAGTGATGAATACTGGGGCGAAGCCGGACACCACGACCAAAAGCTGGTTGAAATGGCTGCAATGGGTCTTGCTCTTATCCTTGCTCCCGAAAAAATATGGGACCCCTTAACCGACAAACAGAAGGACAACCTCTACAACTGGCTTAACGGTGTTAACTACCGCAAGGCCTGGCAATGTAACTGGGTACTCTTCGCAGTGATGGTTAACTTAGGCTTTAAGAGAGTAGGTATGCCCTACAACGAGGAGGTAGTTGATAAGGCCTTTGATACTGTTGAAACCTTTTACTTAGGCGATGGCTGGTATCAGGATGGCGTAAACGCACATGTTGACTATTATCTTCCCTTTGCAATTTATTTCTACTCTCTCATCTATGCAAAACAGATGGAAAATGAAGATATTGAGTTCTGTAAGGAGCTTAAATTGCGTGCAAAGCGCTTCGGTGAGGATTTCATTTATTGGTTCTCTCCCGACGGAAGTGCAATTCCCTTTGGCAGAAGCATGACATACCGCTTCGCACAGTGTGCTTTCTGGTCTGCCTACGCTTATGCAGAGGTTGACGGTTTTGATATGGGCACCGTTAAGGGTATTATCCTTCGCAATTTGAGAGATTGGTTCTCTCGTCCCATTTTTGATAAGGCGGGATTACTCACAATCGGTCACGGTTACCCCAGCCTTATTATGACAGAAGGCTACAATGCCCCCGGTTCTCCCTATTGGGCATTAAAGAGCTTCCTTGTGCTTGCTCTTGGTGAAAACCATCCCTTCTGGACAAGCGAAGAAAAGCCTCTTCCCACTCTTGACAATGTTCATCCCCTTCCCCTTGCCCATATGATTATGGCACGCGAGGGCAACCATGCAGTTATTTTCAACGCAGGTCATCCCTATACAAACACCCACACCCATTGCGGTGCAAAATATGAAAAGTTTGCATATTCAAACCTTCATGGCTTCTCAACTCCCAAGGCTGAATGGGGTCTCGGCCAGGGAGCATTTGACTCTGCTCTTGCCCTCAGTGAAAAGGACAACTGCTATCGTGTAAAGCGTCTTTGTAAGGATTGGGAAATTTATGACGAATATCTTTACACCAAGTGGACTCCCTGGAATGATGTTGAAATTGAATCATACGTTATTGCCGCTCTTCCCTGGAGTGTGAGAATACATAAAATCAAAACAGCACGTAATCTTGATGCATCCGATGGCGGTTTTGCATTTAACCGCTCCCTTCCCACAGAGTGGAAGAGAGAAGAAAAGACAGCCTATGGTGTACAGGACGGCATGGTAACAGGTGCTGCTCTTTTAAGTGACAAGGGATGGTGCGACATTATCGGCACGGAAAGTAACACAAACCTTCTCTTC
>JAFYPR010000099.1 GCA_017547445.1 Clostridia bacterium | reverse complement strand
TGTTTTTTCTTTTTTATCTCCTTAATCAAGGACTTTTTTTAATAAAAAGCACCTGTCTTACGACAGGTGCTTTAAAAATTTTATATTATTTTACTTCAACAGGAATTGTCTGCTCTGTCCTATTGCCTGCAAAATCTGTAACATAAATAGTTACAGGATATGTACCGGGAACCGTAACATCAAGCTCACCAACATCGGCAGTAATCTTTGTCTTAAGGTCAATACCATTTTCATCAACTGCTTCTTCAACAAACACGTCTGCCCACTTAATAGTAGATGTATCTGCATTTAAAGCAACTGTGCCATATGATTCTTTAATAGTAAGAGTGGGAGCATTCTTACCGTTCTGGTCATAAATATATGCCACGTAATTAGCTTCCTTTGTATTGCCCTGAGAGTCAGTTACCTTTACGATAACACCCTTGTCATACTTGCCTACACGATCAAAGTCAATACCGGTAGCGCTTATTGTACCATCTTCGTTTTCGGTTTCGTTATATGCATATTCTATAGACATTCTGTCAGCTACAAATTCAGGTTCAATTTCTTCACCGTTTTCGTCTTCCATTACAACTGAAGGCTTAATCATAATATCGCCATACATTTTTACCTTTTTACCTTCAGCGTCTACTCCCTCATATTCTTCCTGCTTAATTTCGTAATTACCATCAACATTATCGCTTGCAGTAAACATAGCACCCCAATTAACAGTTTTCGGGTCTGTACCCTGAGCAAAAGCTATTATATTACTGTCTGCTCTGTTAACACCGGGAACAGTAGTATCAACCGCACCATCGCCCTCAAGAGCCTTCTGAATATCGTTAAGTGCATTAACTACAGTTTTTTCGTTAGCCTTTACGAAAATGGGGTATTTCGAAGCACCGGGCACTGCAAACGCAGCCTTACCAAAAATACCTACGCCCCATTTTTCATGGATATTCATACCTTCGCAGAATTCATTCTGAGAAAGAGAACCCAACATCTTAAATACTTCAAGGTTCTTATCACCGATTTCCTCATGGAAAATATCAATACCGAATGCCATAGCTTCATTTGCCGCCATAGTTTCACGATATTCTGCAATAGAATCAACCACGCCGTAATTCTTGTAGAATTCAGTTCTGTACATTGCATATGCTTCAAGCGCCAGACGGCTTACGTCCTTGTCGTGACCACGGAGAAGACCTACACTGTCTGCACAGGAAATACCTATGTTATACTTATAATCCTTATCCATATGAACTTCGTTATCATAAGGCTTAAAAGGCACATTATCAGGACGGGGGAAGAAAATAATACCCATACTCTCTCCGCGCTCTGCCAGAGCAGTTGCCGAAGAGCCCATCTTCCAACGTGCACAGTTATTGAATACACATTCACCTCTTGTAAAAGCTTCTACAGACTGAAGATAACCACAGCCATTGCTCTTACCGTAAGTAGCCACACAACAATCCACAAGACCGTCTTCAATCAGGTCAGAAAGATATTCTGCACCTTCAATAGCCTCAGGAGATGTAAAATTCATGCCTTCACCGTCATAAATATAACCACCGCTGGAATGAACTGCCTGAATAGCAGTATAATAATATCTCGCATCAAAAGGAACAATATCAGCACCGGACGGAGCTTTCTTACCGGCATAATAACGCTGAATTGATTCAAGATACCAACGGAACTTACTCCATGTCCATTCACCGCGTTCATACATTTCTACAGGATAGAGTGTTGTGCCGTCCGCTTCCTTGAACTCAGGAATTTCTTCAAGCATAGTAGCGTTATAAACGATTGGCCAGTCTGTTATGTACAAAAGGTCACGGTTAAGAAGATAATAGTGACCGAAAGTCTTACTGAGAGTTAACCACTGATAGTCCTCTTCTTCAAAAATATCCATAAACTGATCAAGAGGCTGAAGCACATTCTGTACCATTACTCTTCCCTGGAAACCATTTGATAAAACAGCAATATGGCAATAAGGATCGCCTGCAAGAACAGTCTGTAAGCAGTCCTGTGTAACACCGCTGGGCCAGTTTTTCCACTCAATGTCAACACCAAGCTTTTCTTTAACAATTGCCAAAGCCGCCCATGCAGCTCTCTGCTTAACAGGGTCCATTACACCTTCGCCTGTGATTTCACTCACCCAGTTAGGGTCATCCTCCTGCTTGTAATGGTGACCTATGTAAATAGTATCAGTGATACTGTTTACAGTTTCCTCTTTGTTGCCGCAACCTGCCAGAAGCGCAATGACCATTATTGCAACCAACAGATATGCCGCAGCTTTTTTAAACTTGTTTGTCATGTAAATATCCCTCCTGATTATTCAATAACATCCGTAATTATATAATAATACTTTTTTCTCGTCACGTCAAGTACTGAAAGCCTCTTTTGCAACATCAGCAGCCTCTTTTGCATCCTTTGCATAGTAATCAGCGCCTATTGACACGGCATACTCTTTTGTAAGCACTGCGCCACCGCACATTATTTTCACATCAAGTCCGCTTTCACGGATAAGACGTACAGTTTCCTCCATGCTCTTAAGTGTGGTTGTCATAAGCGCAGACAGTCCTATAAGACCCGCCTTTTCTCTTTTCGCGCATTCGAGCACATCCTCTGCTTTCACGTCTTTTCCCAGGTCAATCACCTGATAGCCGTAATTTTCAAGGATAACCTTAACAATATTTTTACCTATATCGTGAATGTCACCCTTAACTGTGGCAAGAATAATCTTCCCTTTCTTTACACTATCAGCACCCTTTTTGTCAATTGACTTTTTTATCACATCAAAAGCTTCTTTTGCCGCATTTGCCGCACCAAGAAGCTGAGGCAGGAAAAACTCGCCCTTCTCATACTTCTCGCCTGCAATATCAAGAGCAGGTATAAGATGTTCATTTACTATACTAAGCTCTGCCTTCTCTTTGACAAGTTCTTCACACTTACGCGCAGCTTCTCCGCAGAGTCCTTTAAGGATTGCACTTTCAATGCTCTCAACTTCAGTTTCCTTCTTTACCTCGGGAGCGGCACTTTGCATTTTCGCCGTATACAGATTGCACCCTTTATCAGAGCCTGTCAGTGCGCCGTAAGCATATACAGCACCCATCATCGCTTCATCGTTTGGGTTAAGTATAGGCATGGTCAGACCGTATTCTAATGCCAGAGTCAGGAATGCACAGTTAACTGTTTGCCTTTTCGGTAACCCAAAGGAAATATTGGATACACCTAAAACGGTTTTAAGCCCCATTTCCTCTTTCACATATCGCAACGCCCTGAGGGTTTCATACATACCCTTCTGCTCTGTTGACACGGTTAAAGTTAAGGTATCAATAAATACATCCTTTTTATCAATCCCGTACTCCTGTGCCTTCTTCAGGATTTTCTCAGCGATTTCAACCCTTCCTTGCCAGTTGTCAGGTATTCCGTTGTCATCCAATGTCAAGCCCACAACCGAGGCACCGTATTTTTTAACAATCGGCAAAATACTGTCCAACACCTTGTCTTCACCGTTTACGGAATTTACTATTGCTTTGCCGTTAAAAACTCTTAACCCCGCTTCAATAGCCTCCGGCATTGTAGAGTCAATCTGCAAGGGTAAATCAGTCACTGATTGTACAGCCTTTACGCATTTTGCCATCATTTCAGCCTCGTTGATACCGGGTGCACCTACATTGATATCTAAAATATCACTGCCTGCTTCTGTTTCCGATACAGCTGTTGCCAGGATATAGTCCATGTCATTATTTTTAAGAGCTTCCCTCATAACCTTTTTGCCTGTGGGGTTAATCCTCTCTCCTATGACCTTTACCGAATCAATCACAACAGTTTTGCCTGCCGTGCAGACTACACTTTCATCTGTCGCTTCACCCTTTTTAAAATCAAGGCTTTCAAATTCTGCCTTAAGCCTCTTTATGTATTCCGGATTTGTTCCGCAGCATCCGCCAACATACCTCACGCCGATTTGGGCATACTTTTTCATGACTTTTGCAAAATCCTCTGCCGATATATTATATGCTCCTGACTCCGGGTCAGGCAAACCTGCATTCGCCTTGACAACCAGCGGAAGACGGGTAAACAAACTCATTTCCCGGGCAATAGGATATATTTCCTCAGGTCCTAAAGAACAGTTTATGCCCACAGCATCCACCCCGAGGGCAGATAACGCAATTGCCGCAGAGGAGGGGGTACATCCCGTAAAGGTGCGTCCGTTTTTCTCAAAGCTCATTGTTACAACAACAGGAAGAAGCGAATTTTCCTTTGCGGCAAGAGTCGCCGCTCTCGCCTCTGCAAGGTCTGTCATTGTCTCTATAACAATCAGGTCACAGCCTGCCTTATTTCCCGCAATAACCTCTTCTTTGAAAATGTCATAAGCCTCTTCAAATTTAAGCTCTCCCGCAGGCTCAAGCATCTCACCGACAGGGCCTATATCAAGTGCAACCAATGCCCTTTTATCAGCCGCCTTCTTTGCAAGAGAAACATTATGCAAAATAATCTCTTCAACACTCTTTCCCGTACCTGCCATTTTAAGACGGTTTGCACCAAAGGTATTGGCATATATAATATCGCTTCCGCTTTCTATATAAAGCCTGTGCACATCCATAACCGCATCCGGTGCATCAAATGCAAATATTTCAGGTTTTTCCCCTGTTTTTAAACCCTTTTTCTGGAGCATTGTTCCCATTGCTCCGTCAAGAATTACAAATTTCTTATCAATTAAAGTGTTCATAATATCACTTCTTTGCTTCCGATACTTCATTTTTCATCAATTTGATTTCATCCTTGCCTACTGCAACATCACAGCTTGCCACGGCGCCATCACCTGTAACTGCGCTTATTACGGCTCTGCCGCAGCCTACGGCAACAATTCTTCCGCCTGTTACAATGGCAACTGCCTTATCCGAGCTCATCCATGTCACATCATCCGCTTTTGTATTTCCCACAGCATATGTAAGGGTAAAGCTTTCGCCTACTTCAAGATATACATTCTTGTCGCTTACTATAACACTTGTTTTTGCCGAAGGTGATGTAACGGGCACGGGAGATTTGAATTTATTCTGAACCCCCTCATCATTTTCGATAACAGGAATTTCTACATTATCAACCTTTGGTATAACACGGGGCTTCACACCCGCAGGCACATTCTTTACTCTCACCTTACAGGAGCCCTTTACCCCATTCATTGCCATTGCAGTAATTTCAACAATACCGTTCCCCCAGACAGTTACAACACCATTTGAGTCAACAGAAGCAATAAGCTCGTCAGAAGAGGACCATGCAAGCTTTTCAATAACATCAGGTGCACATATTGCTTTAAGCTTCACACTGTCACCTGTTTCGTAATTAACAGTAATATCATTTGCGTCCGAATAGAAGCTTGTAACAGCAATAGCCTGAATACTTGATGCCCCAGGCTGTACATCAACAACACAGGTCATTCTCTCGCCTTCCTCAAGTGTTGCCGTAACAGCCACACTTCCGATTGATACAGGCTCTATAATACCCATGGAGGATACTTTTGCAATATTTGTATCAGAAGATGACCACGTTACATCTCCTGCATAATTTAAAACGCTCAGTTGCCCGCTTCCGCCCATTTTCACATTAAGCGATGTTGCCGAGAGGGATGCCTGCTGTATAACAGCAGGGGTATTATCTCCACCGCATGCCGTAAGCGTCAAAAGAAAAAGCACACCGCAAAGCACTATAGCAATAAACCTTTTCATAACCATCCGTCCTTTCAACTTACATAGCATCGATACATGCGCGTTCAAACACATTACCCGTGATTATATCCTTAAACGCAAGATGGATGGGAGCATCCTGATATGCATTGATATCCTCTAAAGTTTCAAATTCACAATAAAGGCATAAATCATACTTTTCTGCAGGGTTAACATTCTTTATAAGCTTTGCGCTTATAAGACCCTTTATTTTTCCGTTCATGCCGTCTGCAGATTCACGGAGCTTTTCAAAAAGCTCATTGCGCTCTTCCACGGAAAGCTCCGCCTTATATTTCCACATTACTATATGTCTTATCATGTTAAATCCACCTTTTATAATTATAGATAATATTATTATACCACACCAAACGCAATAAATAAAGCATTAATTTTCGCAGAATACTAACACCAGTCAATATTTTCGGAGGTTGGTATGAATAAATTCATTTTTCTTTTTCTCACAGGCGGTTTTGGTTATACTGCCCTTGAAATTCTCTGGCGGGGTTACACCCACTGGAGTATGTTTATTTTAGGCGGTTTTTGCCTTTATATACTTTTTTCAATTTTTAATTATCTTGACAATACTCCCCTGTTATTAAAAGCAATAATCGGCGGCGGTATAATCACCGTCACCGAATTCATAACAGGGTATATTGTCAATATTCTCTTAGGCTGGAACGTGTGGAATTACTCTTCTGCCCCTTATAATATTTTAGGTCAGGTATGTCTTCCCTACAGCCTTTTATGGATTATTCTCAGCATACCCATTGCCCTTTCATCAAAGGTTCTGGGTAAATATGTCCGATAATGCGCAGAAATCCTCCATAGAAAGTCTTTCTCCTCTTATGTTTGCATCCTTGCCTATCTTTTCAACTGCTGAAGCTATAAACTCCTTACTGCCGAAGCACCCTGCGTTACAAAGGGAATTTACCAAAGTTTTTCTTCTCTGTGCAAATGCCGCTTTTATCACGCGGAAAAACATTTTTTCGTCCTGAGGTGCCACCTTCGGTGTTTCTCGTATAATCATTTCAACAACAGCACTGTCCACCTTAGGCGAGGGGATAAACTTTTCCTTTCCCACATTGCAGATAACAGAGCAGTCAGCACGGTACTGCACACCCAATGTAACCGCACCGTATTCCTTACCTCCCGGCTCGGCACAAAAACGCTCCGCAACTTCCTTCTGCACCATAATCACAATCTTCCTGAACCCGTAATTGCCCTCAAGAAGCTTCATAACAATAGGTGTGGTTATATAATAAGGCAGGTTTGCCGCAACAGATACCTGTCCGTCAAAATCCTCTTTGATAATTTTTTCAATATCTGCCTTCATACAGTCTTCCCAGTGAAGACGGATATTATCAAAGCCTGTCAGGGTTTCATTAAGAACCTTCTCAAGTCTTCTGTCAAGCTCTATTGACACAACATTTTTTGTTCTCTGCCCCAACGCCGCAGTAAGACAACCAAAGCCCGGACCTATTTCAATAACTCCCGACACATCCTCTGCTGCTGCGGCAGAAATAATGTCAATAACTTCACTGTCAGTCAAAAAATTCTGCCCCATATCGTGAGAAAACTTAAACCCGTATTTATTACACAGATATTTTATTACTTCAATATTTGTTAAATCAAGCATACTTAACACCTCGTCTATTATTGTACCCTCTCACGGCTAAAAAGTAAAGAAAAAAGTCCTGGATTCTTCCAAGACTTTTACTTTTAGAAAATATAAACTCTTACAGGTCTTCTGCCAAACTGGAAGCATTCGCTCTTTGTGTTCATAGCAAGGTCAACCTTGTTACCCTTGATAGCACCGCCTGTATCGGCTGCAATACAGTAACCGTATACATATTTGCCATCTAAGGATTCAATATAAAGCTTTGTTCCCAGAGGAATCTGTCTGCGGTCAACAGCTACAACACCAACCTCAAACATCATACCGGAGGCTGTAATACCGTCAGACTTACCGCATTCATCAGCAGCTGAAGTATAAGCGGTTGCTTCACATGTAATAACTCTCTTTGCCTGAGAAAGATCAAAACCGAAATCCATTGTACTCATTGCCTCTACCTTAGGTTTAACAGCAACTGTCATACCGTCAGTAAGTGCATTTTCCATAAGCTGCAGGATCGGTTTTTCATCCACGGGACTGCGTTCCATCGCGCGGAGATACTCTTTTTTATCAATTTGGCTCCAATCCACGCATCTGGACAGGCTTCTCTTCAAAATCAGGTCAATCCAGATTCTGGTACTGCGTCCGTTGCCTTCCATAAACGGATGGGCAATGTTCATCTCCACATACTTCTCGATGATCTCATCAAAAGTGGACTGCGGCATCTTTTCAATATTTGCAATCGCCGCTTCCAGATACATCACCGGAGCAAAGCGAAAATTCCCTTTGGCTA
>JAFYPR010000098.1 GCA_017547445.1 Clostridia bacterium | reverse complement strand
GAGTTTGAGGTTGAAAGCATAGCAAATAATATTCGTATATATAATGCTGACAACATCAAGGAGCATATAACCCTTCCCACAGAGATGGATGGAGCTTTGATAGAATGGTTCAGCGAGGACGGATGCATCACAAGTGACGGTATTGTAACACGCGGTATGAGTGATAAAAAGGTAAAGCTGACAGCCAAGATTTCAAAAAACAACCTTTCGAAGGTAAGAGAGTTTGATGTCATTGTTAAAGCTAAGTCTGAGGAAAAGGTACCTGCAGGCTACATATATGCCTACTTTCGCGGAAATGTTAACGGAGAGGAAGAAATTCAGCAGATACATCTTGCAATAAGCCGTGACGGACTTAACTGGAAGGACATGAACGGAAACAGACCCATTATTACATCGGATATGGGAACAAAGGGAATACGTGACCCTTATATTATACGTTCATATGAGAATGACAAGTTTTATCTGATGGCAACAGATCTGGATGCAAACGGCAAGGTGTGGTCAGAGGTTGCTGTTGAAGGCAGCAGATATCTGATGTTCTGGGAGAGCGATGATCTGATTAACTGGTCAGAACAGCGCATGGTGAGAATATCAGAGGATTATATGGGCTGCACCTGGGCGCCTGAGGCAATCTATGATGAGGAAAACAAACAGTATGTAATGTATTGGGCATCAAGCGATCTGAATGATAACGGACGGAAGAAAATATATTATTGTACCACACGCGATTTCAGAAGCTTCACAAAGCCTGAGCTTTACATAGACCATACGGATTTTCAGATTATTGATACTACCATGATAAAAGGCGATGACGGAAGATATTACCGCTTTACAAAGCGTGAGGATGAAATAAGTGTATACCTTGAGGTAGGTAATTCGCCGCTGGGAAAATTTACAAAGATTGACAGTAATATTGAAAATGTAAAGGGTGTGGAAGGTCCTGCAATATTTACTCTCCCTGACGGAAAATACTGTCTGATGCTTGACGGATACACCCGCTCAAATAAAGGGGTTGGATTTTTCCCGTTGGTAAGTGATGATATAGCGGGGGGCAAATTTACCCGCCTTACATCGGGCTACAGTATGCCAACAGGAGCAAAGCATGGCGTTATGCTTGCTGTTACAGAAGAGGAATATGAAGCAATAGTTGAAAAATGGGGACCCGAAGTGCCGTGTGAGCATGGAAGCGCACCTGATCTTGAATTCTTTTTTGATGATGACGAGACGGGGTATAAGCTTTTCGGAAATGCAAGGATAGAAGACGGAAAGTTGATTTTAGACGGAAATACCGGCACGTATGCTGAATTAGAGAAGGGTGTTTTCAACAGAAGAGATACATTTTCTGTTTCGATGGATGTTCTGAGTAATATGGAATCGGGATATTTTTTTACCTTCGGGATAGGAAACGATACAAATGATTATTTCTATCTGCGGATAAGAGGTAATCAGGTGAGACTGGCGCAGACTATCTCGGGCAACAGCTACGAAGAAAGAATAACTTATGATGCAGCCTCGGGTTTTAACGAGCAATGGCATAATTATGTGATTGTGGGAAACCCGGATGGACTCAGGTTGTATATTGACGGTGTGATGGCAGGCAGTCTTGAGACAAAAAAACACTCTGGCATCTTGGAGATGACCTTGGAGTTTATCTTGGAAAATCCACCTTCGAGGAAGACAAGTACTTCAACGGAAGCTTTGATAATGTAAGGATTTTCTACCGGGAACTGAGTGATTGGGAAATTGAAAATCTTGCTTCATACGGAAAAATGAATATCCGTATGAAGACAAGCTGTGATGAAGAGAATATTTTGATAACTCTCATTAAAGAAAATATTCCCCAAAATTCAATAATTCTTCTTGCAAAATATGACAAAGAGGGAATACTTCGTGAGGTGTATCGCATGAAGGAGGATGTAATCAGTATACCGAAAAACGATGCTGAGGTTATAAAAGCTTTATGCCTTGAAGATAGTGAGAGTATGAAGCCGATTTGCGAAAATGCAGTCAAGTTAATGGAATAAGGCGGTTAATTTGAAAAATGCAGAAGGAGGATAACTATGAAAAATACAATCAGGATGATATCACTTATTCTGGCGATGATATTTGTTATTTCATTGTGTCCTGCAGTGAGCATGGCAGATGCAGAAGACTATGATGAAAGTCTTCTGCTGTGGTATAAATTTGACGAAATTGACGGTACTGTGGCAAAGGACTCGTCAGGCAACGGCTTTGATGGTGCCGTTATGGGCGGAGCCGAATGGCTGAGCACAGACGGAAAGGGCGTTGCACTTCAGCTTGATAACACCGTAAATGCGGGCAGATATGTTGAGGTGCCCATTGAAGTAATGAAAAACGTGCCGGCAGATTTCACCATCAGCACATGGGTGAAGGTGACGGATTATCCCGAATGGGGCAGAATTTTAGATTACGGGAAAAGCACCTCCGACGTAATGTACTGGTTGGCTGACAGTTACATGTTTAAAATGGATAAGAGCAACGATAAGGTTGTTCAGCCTCCCGCAAACGGCACTCTTTCGCAGTTCAGAGTAGGCTGTCCTTTGAGTGTTCTCTGGCCTGAGGGCTACAGTGAGCCCAGGTGGCAGCATGTAACCGTTACAAGAAAAGGACAAATTACAACTCTCTGGATTAACGGTATAAAGTGGTCTTCTGCCACATATACGACCTCAAATCCGAGATTTGCAGAGGATTATAAGTTCTATATCGGTAAATCCGTATGGGACAGTGACCCCTATGCAAGTATGGACATAAAGGATTTCAGATTATATAACAGGGCACTTTCCGTAAGTGAAATTACATCTGTAATGGAATACGGAGAATGGGCAGATGACGTGCAGGTTCATTATGCAATGGATACTGTAGATTTGAGCGATATTACACAGGTAACGGAAAATCTGTACCTGCCCGTAAAGGTGAACGACAGAGTAAATGTTGAATGGTCCTCCGACAGCGAATACCTTAAGACAAATGCATATGTGGGTGCGGTGAAGCGTCCCGAAGCAGGGGAGGACCCGGTTGAGGTAACTCTTACGGGAACATTCTCGTATAATGATTACGAAGAATCCTGTGACTACACTGTTACTATTCTTCCGAAGGATGAAGATGCAGTAGAGTATACCCTTACGGTTGATACTGAAAACATTCTCCATGCAATGAGCCCCACAATGTACGGCTTGTTCTTTGAGGATTTAAGTATGGCAGGCGACGGTGGTCTGTATGCAGAGCTTTTAAGAAACACCTGCTTCCATGATTCTGATACAAATATACCCTACTGGCATCTGTATACCTCGGAGGGTGCTTCGGGCTCAATGGGGCTTAATAAAACAAACAACCTCAACGATGTGCAATATCAGCACCTGAAGCTTAATATAACAAAAATGCCTGAGGGCGGACATGTCGGTATACGTAACGAGGGTTATAACGGCATGGAGTTTGAAACAGGCAAGGAATACACACTTACCTTCTTTGCCCGTACGGATAATTTTAAGGGCTCTGTTTCGGCAGTTTTACTCAGTGCAACAGGCGAGATTATTTCAAATCCCGTAGCGGTTAATAAGCTTACTGACGAATGGACGGAGTACACTCTTACGCTGACTCCTTCCGAATATGCCGCTCAGGGTGAAATGGCACTTTATTGTCAGGGCGGACCGGGCACGGTATACTTTGATGTTGTATCCTTGTTCCCCGAGACATATAAGGACCACAAGCTCAGAATAGACATGGCACAATATCTTGCCGATTTGAACCCCACCTTCCTTCGTTTCCCCGGGGGATGCTATGTTGAGGGCAAAACAATGGATGATGCCTTCCGCTGGAAAAACACTCTCTATAACAAGGAGGACAGAGCAGGACATAACAGCCTGTGGAATTACCGTGTAACCGATGGCTTGGGCTATTATGAATTTCTGGTGCTTTCCGAGGATTTAGGGGCAGAGCCGTTGTATGTGTGCGGTGTAGGTATTGCTCATGAGGATAACGAGGACTGGGAATACTGGATTAATGACGTTCTTGATGCAATTGAATTTGCAAACGGCGATGTTACAACCAAATGGGGTGCTGTACGTGCCGAGATGGGTCATCCCGAGCCATTTAATCTGAAGTATGTTGAAATAGGTAACGAAGCAAACCATCAGTATACACGTTACGAGGAGCGTTATCAGGACTTTTACGATGCAATAAGGGAAAAGTATCCCAACATAAACCTTATTGCAGACTGTAATATCCCCGGAAATACTATTGATATCGTAGACGAGCATTATTACAAAAAGTCTGAATGGTTTATGGAAAATGCATACATGTATGACAATTATGACCGCAACGGCTACAAGGTATATGTGGGTGAATACGGTGTTCACCGTTATCACGGACTTCAGAATCTTAATGCGGCATTGGGCGAAGCGGCATTTATGACAGGCATGGAAAGAAATTCCGATGTTGTCACAATGAGCTCCTATTCTGAGCTTTTTGCAAACCTCAATCACCAGAACTGGAATGCTACATCTGCATTCTTTGACAGCTCAAGGCTTTATGCAACACCGTCCTACTATGCGCAGAAAATGTTTGCGGAAAAGGTCGGCGATGTGGTGCTTCCTTCCGCATTGGATGCAAGCGACGGCACCTTCAATGTAAAAATTACAGGCGGTGTAGGTCTTGGAACATGGAATACAAATGCAACCTTCAGCGATATAAAGGTCACCTCCAATACAGACGGAAGCGTTCTGTTTGAGGGTAATAGTGATACAGACGGCGATTGGAGTAAAGCTGCCGGAACATGGACGGTTGAAAACGGTGTTATAAATCAGAGCACTATTGCAGGCGACTGCAGAATATGGCTTGACGGAAAGGACTGGAACAATTATACCTACGAGGTAACAGCACGAAAGAACAGCGGTAAGGAAGGCGTTCTTCTGATTTTGGGACATGAGGATTCCGACAACTTCTATTATGTAAATCTTGGCGGATGGACCAATACAAAGAGCGCCATTGAAAGAACCGTTGACGGAACAAAGTCCACTGTTTCCGCAACTGTTCCCGGTGAATTTGAACAAAACAGAGATTATAAGATTAAGGCGGTTGTCAATAACAATAATATAAAGGTGTATGTTGACGGCGAAATCATGTTTGACTATTGGTGCAACGGCTCTGCCGAGTGTCCTCTGTATTACGTGGCACAGAGGGATAATTCAACAGGTGATATTATCCTTAAGGTGGTAAATACGGCGAATGAAGATTACCATGTCAACATTGACCTCAAGGGCGCAGAGGGCGTTTTGAGTGAGGCTGAGGCAACAATTATGACAGCCGATACAAAGCTTTGTGAAAATTCCTTTGATAACCCCACCAACGTAGCGCCTGTGACAATACCGGTTGACGGCGTAAGCGAGAGCTTTGGATACACCTTTATGCGTAATTCAATTACGGTTATGACAATTAATGCCGATATTCCCGTTGTGGATAAAACAGCCCTTGAGGCGGCATTGTGCGACATTCCCGACGAAGAGAAATATACTCCCGAAACATGGGAACATTATGCTTCGGCGCTTGGATGGGCGGAAGAGGTTTTCGCCAAGGAGGATGCAACCCAGACAGAAGTAAATAATGCCCTGAAGGCTCTTGAGGGGGCAAAGGCTCTTTTGGTAACTGCAGAGGAAGAAATCGATGTTCCGGAAATCCTTGCAAGCTTTACATTTGATGAAGAAATCGGGACAGGAGAAGGCTTTGACGGTGGTTATGCACAGGCAAAGGGTACGTATTCTTTAACAGAGCGCGGTGAGGGCAAGGCACTGAAGCTTAACGGAAGCGGGCAATTCCTTACAGTGACGACAACGGAAGGGGAAAGCCTTCTTAAGGGCGTAAAGGAATTTACAGTGACATATCTTGCGAAGCCCGCAGCTTCCACCTCATATAACTGGGGCTTCTATTCGGCAAGGGACGCTTCTCTTCAGTCCTATACACACGAGCATTATATAGGCTTGCTCGACCAGAAGGGAACCCTCCGCGCGGAACGCTTTAACGGCGGAAGCAGACCTGCTATTGCCAGAGCGACTGTGGGAAGTGGTAAATGGTATCATGTAACAGGAGTTTTCACGGAGAATGAATCGATTATTTATGTAAACGGAAAAGAGGTTGCAAGGGAAACAAGCCCCTTTACACCAACACAAATTCTCGGAAACGACAGTATATTCCAGATTGGTAAAGCAAACTGGGACAGCGGTGAATTCTTCGGCGGTATTATCGACGATATGAATGTTTACAGCAGAGCTCTTACTCCTACCGAGATTGCAATGGAGGCGTACAGACATTCCGAAATCGAGCGTCCTGCAATTATTATAAACGGCGTAGAATGTGAGAATAATGCAGTTGTATCGGTAGATGCGACAGTAACTGAGACATTTGAGGAAAATGTAGCTGTGATAGTAGGTGCATACAATAATAATGAACTCAGGAAAGCAGGGGTTAGCCGTACGGATGCAAGTCTTGAGGCAGGTGAAAGAACTTTTCTGCTCAACACCCCTGTTGATTTCTCGGATAGTGAAGAAATGAAGATTTTTATCTGGTACGGAGATGGTGACTTTCCTAATGTTCCCTTAAGCGAAGCATATGTGCTGAGCGCAGATAAAATTAATTAAAAGAGTGTTGAGCAAGTTGCAGTAGTTTGGTGCAAAAAATGCATAAAATAGCTTTTTTGCTATGAATAGCAGAAGAATTGGGATGTGTAATTATTTTATAATGTTTGAACAGAGAGGTAAAGATGAAAAGAATTGTTGCAATGATTTTAGGGGTGGTTATATTAATGGGCACCTTGCCTGCTTTTGCAGAAAAGTATGTGTGTGATGAGGATACGATTTTACACCTCAGTTTTGATGAGCCACTTGATGAAAGCTGCATAACAAGAGATTTAACTATTCTTGACGATGGAATTTACGGAAAATGCTGTCAGTTTAACGGCTCAAATTCTTATATTCAGATTC
>JAFYPR010000097.1 GCA_017547445.1 Clostridia bacterium | reverse complement strand
CGTCACCTTGTTGTGCCTTTAATATCAGATTTTTCACTTCATCAAGCATTACCCTCTGCTCCCTATACGCTTTGTCATGGTGACGGTAGTACCGCCGCCAATTTTTGATTCAATATGTAATGAGTCCATAAAGCTCTCCATCACCGTAAACCCAAGACCGCTTCTTTCCTCCTGTGGTTTTGTTGTAAAAAGCGGCTCCTTTGCCTTTGCGATATCCTCAATTCCGCACCCGTTATCATGAATTGAAACCATCAATGTGTTATCGTATGAAAACGCCTCCAAATAAACAATACCCTCCTTTCCTTCGTATCCGTGTACGATAGAATTTGTCACAGCCTCGCTTATTGCAACCTTTACATCCTCAGCCTCGTCAAGTGTGGGGTCAAGGGGTGCAATAAATCCTGCCGCTATAATTCTTGCAAGGCTCACGTTAATCTCTTTTGCTTCAAATTCAACCTTTACATGGTTAGTCATCACTTTTCACAATCCTTCCCAAGCCCGACAGCTCAATAATTCTTCTTAATGTTTTATTTGCACCCTTTATCCTTATGCATCCGCCCAATGCACTGACTCTCTTGTATCTGCCTATAATAAGTCCTATCCCCGACGAATCCATAAAGCTTACTTCCTTAAGGTCAAAGGTCATATCCCTTACATTTGCACAGTCGTATTCAATGTCAATTTTTCTTCTTAGCATATCTGTGCTTCCCGCGTCAATCTCTCCGCGGATTTTTACCACAAGGGTATTCTTCTCAATACTAAACCCAATATCCACTATCTTCATCCTTTCGTATGTTCTCTTAATTGTATTCACCACCCATCCTTTAAACTCCTTTACAAAAATTACCAATAATTCCAACAAAAAACGGCACAGAAATTTTCATTCCGTGCCATTTTTCTCTTATCTGACTTTTTTAATTATCTCTTTTTTCAACAGAGACAGTCCCCCTTTGGCTCATCGTATCCCGACATGCCAAAGGGGGACTGTCCTCATTGGATGATTTTATCAATCACTTCACCTTTTCGATTACCTCTTTTTTCAGTTTTATAAATTCTTCCTCAAAAACATCTCTCGAATTTAAAGCAATCTCAGTTTCAAAGCTTATTTTCCCCTCATCGCCCGAAAGTATATATATCCTGTCCGAAAGGATAATTGCCTCATCCACATCATGGGTTATAAAAATACCCGACGCACCTTTTTCCTTTATCACATTTCTGAACCACTTCTGCATCTCGCTTCTCGTCAATGCATCAAGAGCAGAAAAAGGTTCATCCAAAAGCAGTACATCACAGCCTGTCAGAAAGGTTCTTGCAAGGGCAGCCCTCTGCCTCATTCCACCGGACAATTGCCCGGGCAACATACAAGAAGCCTCCTTCAAGGAAAATTCCTCAAGTATCCTCTCTGCCTCTTCTCTTGCCTTTTTTCTGTCCGTTCCCTTCAGCACAAGAGGTATTGCCGCATTGTCCCTGACACTCTTAAAAGGCAAAAGCAAATCACTCTGTTGCATATATCCTACCCTGCCCGCTTTTCCCGTAATGCACTCACCCTTAAGATACACCTCTCCCTCATCAGGACTTTCCAATCCCGAAAGAATGTTGAAAAGCGTACTCTTTCCTGCACCGCTCACACCAAGTAAGCTTACAATTTCGCCCTTCTTCACATATACGGACACATCTTCGATTATCTTTTCTCCGTCATAGCTTTTAGATAAGCCAAATCCTTCCAAAACCTTCATTTAAATCACCTTAATTATCCAAGACCCACATAGTAAAGCCCTTATCAGTCAAATCCTTTTCTATAAGACCCTTTTCGTAAAGCCAATTATAAAACCTGTTCCATCTTTCCCGGTCAATATACCCCCAGTATCCGTCCTCATCCGTATATTTGTCCGCCATGAATTCCTGGCTTTTTATCACAAGCTCTCTATCAAGGGTTTTATCTGCCTCAAGGAGTATTTCTGCCGCCTCACGGGGGTTTTCGCTTGCAAACTTATATCCCATCTTTGTTGCCATAATAAAGCCTTCGGCAATTTCGTAACCCTCTCCGTCTGCATAAGTCCCGTTTGAAATAATCACAGGGGTATAATAATCCATAGTTTCATCCACAGACTTAAAATCTAAGTAATTATAATCATATCCTTCTATCTGAGCCTTCATAACATCCCAGTATTCATACACCCATACTGAGTCAATCATATCAGTTTCCAATGCAGTCAGAACGTCCGTCACGGTAGAGTCAATCATATTTAAGTCCTCGATATTTCCACCATCCTTTTCCATGCAGTAGCCTATTATGCTTTGCTCAATGGGACTTCCCCATGTGGCATAGCTTCTGCCCTCCAATTTACTGAAGGAGTCAATTCCCTTATCCTTTTTTGAAATAATGCCCGATAAATTGTGCTGGCAAATCGCCGCAATTGCGATAATATCCAGCCCTTCGCACAAAGCAGGCGCCATGGAATCCTGGAACGAAATACCGAACTCTGCCCTTCCTGCCGCAACCAAAGCTTCGGCTCCCCCTTCGGGAGGCTGAATAATATTAACCTTCAAGCCCAAATCCTCGTAGTAACCCATTTTCTGCGCAACATATAATCCCGCATGGTTTGTATTGGGGGTCCAGTCCAGAACAACCGTCACTTCCTCCAGGGCGTCATCTCCGCTCTTGCAGCCCGCAAGGGCAAATACCATTGAAAACGCTAAAATAATACACAAAATCCTTTTCATCTCAATCATCCTTTCCTTAATTCCTAATTCATTTCCACCTCAAAACTCTCTTTTTCAGAACATCGACTATCCTTACAAGAAAAAGGCTCAAAAGACTTATTACTATAATTGCCGCAAACATCCTGTCAAACTGAAAGCCCTTTCTCACTCTCGTCATATAAACTCCCAATCCGCCTTCACCGCCAAGCCATTCGGCAATAACAGCTCCCACAACAGCATAGGATGCCGAAATCCTTAACCCTGCAAAAAAGCTTTCCATTGCAAAAGGCAGCTTAACATCAAAAAGTGTCCTTAAATATCCTGCTCCCATGGATTTGTAAAGCCTTAAAATGTTTTTATCACAGCCTTCAAAGCCTGACACTAATCCCACAAGCAACGGGAAAAAGCAAGTCACAAAAACCAGTAATACCTTAGGCGTTATACCAAACCCAAACCATAAAACCAAAAGAGGCGCAATTGCAATCGCAGGCACAGTCTGACTTATAACGCACACAGGGTAAAACATATTGTAAAAAATTTTAAACCTGTCCATTAATATGGCACAGACAAAGCTGAATATAAGGGCAATTCCCATACCAAGCATTGCCTCATAAAGGCTTATCAGCGTGCTTTCACCTATAAGACGCCAATCCTTAAAAAGTGCCATAATAACATCCGAAGGTGTCGGAAGCATAAAGGACGGCACAATGCCCAACATTCCCACCACCTGCCACAATATTAAAATAAATAATATAAGTACCTTATCCCAATATTTAAAAGCTTTCATGCCGACCCTCCAATCCCATGAACAGCGTCAGTGCTGCAGCATCAGCGCTCATTCTGCATTATATTTGTCCACCTTTTCCCCTATCGTCCACACTCCATTGGGATTAAGTGAAAACTTCACATAACTCGACACGCTCTCTGCGCCCTCACGGATGCAGATAAGCTGACATTCCTTCACGATATCGCAAAGGGTGTCAAAATCACCCTCAATTGTTGTTTCAAAGGGCGATACAAAATAATTTAATCCTGTAGCTTTAATGTATTCAATCACCTTATCCACAACACGGAACACATCATCTTTTTTTACCTTCGGCAATACCTGTATTGCCACACTTGCTTCTACCATATCAATATTCTCCTTTCAGTCTCAAACAAAAAAGCGCAAGCTGATGCTTGCGCCGAAATGTACACATATATAACTTCCTTATAGGCTCCCTCTTTGAGGGGGCTGTCGGCTCTGCCGACTGGGGGAGTTTGGAAACTGTCAGCTTTGCTGACTGAGGTGTCAATCCCCCACCCTATAAAAACCTTGTGTACATTTGCCTACGCAGACATTACTCTGATCAGGTCATAAGGGTCGGTATACCTCTCAGCTTCGTTTCCTCAGCTCCCCTAATGCACTTTTTATTATATCTCAATATTAAATTTTGTCAATGAGTTTTTTCCTTAATTCCTCATTGCCCATTCCTGATTCCTGGTTAAACCTACTATTTCCACAATTTTTTATCTAAGCCTCTGTACCCAATCGCTTCCGCGATATCCATTGAGTCAATATTTTCCCGTCCGTCCAAATCTGCAATGGTTCTGGCTACCTTAAGTATCCTCGTGTAGGCTCTTGCGCTCATATTCATTGATTTGAACGCCTGCTCCAAAAGTGCCTTTTCGCCATCTCCCAACACACAGTATTTTTCAACCAATCCGCCTGAAAGGTCGGCATTACAGCTTGCATTTTCATTTCTGTATCTTTCCTTCTGAATTGCTCTTGCCTTTTCAACTCTTTTTCTTACAGCCTCGCTGGACTCACCCTCAGGCTTTTGCAAATCGTCATAATTAACGCTTTTTGCCTCAAGCTGGATATCAATTCTGTCAAGCATGGGTCCCGACACTTTTCCCAAGTATCTTGCCACATCACTTTCACTGCAACGGCATTTCTTGCTGCCGTCCCCGTAATATCCGCATCTGCAGGGGTTCATGGCGCATACAAGCATCACATTGGAAGGATATGTAAATGACCCCATCGCTCTTGCAACAGTCACCTCATTATCCTCAATGGGCTGACGCATTGCCTCAATAACATCCTTCTTATATTCGGGCAATTCGTCCAAAAACAATACCCCCTTGTGTGCAAGGGAAATTTCTCCCGGCTTCGCCTTACTGCCTCCGCCCACGATGCTCACCGCACTTGCACTGTGATGAGGCGAACGGAAAGGCCTTTTTGTCACAGCCTTACCGCTCTGTAAAACTCCTGCCACCGAATGTATTTTCGTAACCTCCAACACCTCATCAAAGGTCATTTTGGGCATAATTGTGGGTATCCTTTTAGCTATCATGCTCTTACCTGACCCGGGCGAGCCAACCATCAGAACATTATGCCCGCCCGCAACGGCAATTTCAATACCACGTCTTAATTTTTCCTGTCCCTTAACCTCTTTAAAATCAAAATCAAACAGAAATTCCTCAGGCAGAATACTTATATTCTCTGTCATTTCTATTTTCTTTTCGCCTGTAAGGTGCATATAAACCTCAGTTAAAGTCTTTGCTCCGTAAATTTCAACATCTTCAACCAAGGCCGCTTCCTCTCTGTTGTCATAGGGCACAATAAACTTATTAACGCCCTCATCCTTACCGCCGATAACCGAGGGCAGAATACCGCTTACGCTTCTTATCTCCCCTGACAACCCCAGCTCACCTAAAAAGACATATTCTTCAAAGCTTCCCGTCAGCTGCCCTGTCCCTGCAAGAGAAGCTATTGCAATAGGCAGGTCAAACTGTGACCCTTCCTTCTTTAAGTCTGCAGGCGCAAGGTTAATAACAGCCTTCTTTGCAGGAAATTCAAACTCACTGTTTCGTATTGCCGCCTTTACTCTTTCCTTTGCTTCCTTCACCGCCGCATCGGGAAGACCCACAATATCAAAGGACGGAAGCCCGTTTGAAAAGTCAGCCTCTGCAATAACAATTTTCCCTTCTATTCCTATTAACGTCGCTGTCTTAACCTTAACAACCATAAACTCACCTCAAAATTTTCGCCTTGTTTCCCGCTGTCGCACAGCGAAACTCCTAACTCCTAACTATCAAACCCTTACCCAAACCGCCATTTCACGGTTATCGTCACGGTTACCCCAGAATGCATAGGGTATCGCCTTAATTTCAATTTCTTCATAGGAAGCAGTAAATGCCCTGTACAAATCACCTGTATCCCATGCCTTCTTCTTTAAAGCCTTTGCAAAAATGGAAATACTTCCCGGGAATAACTCCTCGTCCTTTTCGCATCTGAAACGGGCATCCTCAGCAATGCGGATAGACGAAAGTCTGTCTCCGTTATCCTTGCTCTCTAAGCAATAAACCACAGGACCACGGCAGATTGCCGCCTTACCTGCATCTGCGCGCACCTGAGGATTAGCTTCTATAAGCTTAACCTCCAGGGGCATTTCAGCCGAAAGAACATCTCCGTCAGTCCAACTGCGTGTAATATAAGCATAACCCTTTTTGATTTCAGCCTTAACCTCTTCACCGTTCAGTTTAAGAGTAAACTTATCTGCCCAACCGGGTACTCTTACCGCAAAAGTATATTCACCGCCCGAAAGGGTAAATTCACTCTTGCCTTCCCAGGGCATAAGGGACTTCTGCTTGATTATAACTGTATTTTCGCCCACCTGTACCTTAGCATCACTGCCTATATAAAGGTGTGTATAAACGGTATTTTCATCAGATGAGTAAATGTAATTACCCAAGGAAGTAATCATTCTTGCAAGGTTGGGAGGACAACAAGCGCAACCGAACCAGCCGGGTCTCTTCACCTTGTTATGGCGGTATGCAGGTGCCTTCTTGTTCTGCTCGTCCCATACCTCCAGGGGGTTTGTGTAGAAGAAATGCTTGCCGTCAAGAGCCATACCCGAAATAGAGCCGTTATATAAAATTCTCTCTAAAACATCGGAATATTTGCTATCCACATCACACATAAGCATCTTCTGTGCAAAGAACGCAAAGCTTATTGCCGCACAGGTCTCCGTATAGCTTAAATCATTGGGAAGCTGATAATCAAAGGTAAATGCTTCGCCGTAAACAGTTGACCCGAAACCACCCGTTACATACATCTGCTTTTTTGTTGCATTGTCCCAGAGCACTTCGCAAGCCTCAAAAAGTCCCCTGTCATCCGACTCAGCCGCAAGATGTGCCGCACCGGTGTATAAATAGCCTGCACGAACACTGTGCCCAACCGCTTCCTTCTGCTCACGGATAGGCTTGTGTGCCTGACAATAACGGGTGTCTGCCTTTTTGTCCTTACCGCCCCATGCATTACGGAAATCTCTCGCCTCTAATTCCTGCTGGAAGAAGTTAGGCTCCTTACCTCTTTCGTTAACTAAATATTCGCAGAAATCAAGATATTTCTTCTCGCCTGTTGCCTTGTAAACCCTTACAAGAGCCAGTTCAAGCTCAGGGTGACCGGGATAGCCTCTGAGTTTTCCTTCTTCATTACCTACCTTTTCCATAATAAGGTCAATAAAGCGGCAGATAATATCCAGAAGCTTTCTCTTGCCTGTTGCCTCGTAATATGCAACAGCACCCTCTGCCATATGCCCTGCAACATACATCTCATGACAATCGAGGAAATTTGTAAACTCCTTACCCTTTTCCTTTAAAAGGTAGTATGTATCAAGGTATCCGTCCTCTCTCTGTGCTCTTCCGATAAGGTCAATAACCTCATCAACTCTTTTTTCAAGCTCTTCATCGGGCGCAATTACCAGGCGGTAAGCCACAGCCTCAATCCACTTTGCCACGTCAGAATCCTGAAACAGAAAGCCTCCGAATTCACCCTCCAATTCACCTGCCGCAATGCGGAAATTCTTTATAGCATGACTGGGCTCTGTATCAGGCACATTGTCATTTAATGCATCCCACTGATACGGAATAATTACATCCTTTGCAATACTTTCGTATTTTGACCAGAACCCATCATTCACTTTTACATTCTTCAAAGCCGCAAATTCATTTGTTTTAACGCTCATTTTCTCTTCTCCTTTTTTTAATATATTTCCCACTCCAACACACCAATTCCTGCATAATTACCCTTATTCATAACAACACGCAAAGCCTTTGTTTCAATCTTTTCAAATGAAGTAATGTTCATTTTACAAAGAGTGCTTTGAGCTCCTGCGCACTTTTCTGTCCTTTGCCAATTGCCCGTCTCATCAAGGTATTCCACATGGTATTCTGCAGGTGCTCTCGTACCGCCGCCGTCATCGAAGAACACAAGTCCTACGGCATTGATTTCCTGTGTATCCTCCCATGTGTACTCAATCCACTCCTCGCTTGATTCTCTGGTCCATGTGCCAAATCTTCGCATTACCTCCTGAGCAGGGTTTGATGTCTCTAAAGTATATACACCATCATTCAATGCCTCAACACTTTCCCATGCGGCGCAGTAGCTTGCTTTTGCCTTTGCACCAATCGCCCTGTTTATACCAAGGTCAATCCTTCTTACAGAAGCCTTTATTTCCATACCGTCGACATAGCCTGCGATATAGCCGTTCTTCTCTTCGCCCCATGTGATTATAACTCTTCTCTTGAATCCGTCAGAGTAGTCTGCCATAGCGCTTTCAGGAAGCGGCGATATGCCGTCATATATAATATCCTCTACACTGACAATCTCAGCGTCAATCCTGCTGTCAACCTCAAACCTTTGGTAATCACGGCTGAAAACAAAGTCAGAATAAAATCCTTCCAGTGCTCCCGTTGCTTCATCAGAGCCTCTGGCTATATAGTTTCTCTGAATTTCTCCCAAATCCTTAAGCTTCATATCCGTCACATGGGATAGTATTATATCTCCGCCTATACTGAGCTGAAGCTTTCCCTGTATACTCTGCAATACAACATATCCTTCGTATTTTTGGGGCAGACATACTCCCGAGGAAATAAATTCTCCGTTAACGTTAAGTCCTACCTCATTATCTCTGCCAAATACAACAGAAATATTTCTGCCGTTCATATCGGAAAATTCAACAACTCTGCAACCCTCCTTCTGAATGGCTTCAATTCCTATATTCAAACCAAGCGCAAAGTCGTCAACTTCATTTGTAAAAGCATTGGAAAGTCTCACATAGTCTGCAACTGACGAAGAATAAACCTTCCCGTCTTCAATCCTCAAATCTCCCACAAGTCTGATCTGGGGGTGTTCCTTTTCAAAGGATATTACGACATCCTCTTCAATTTTTCCCCTTTCATCCTTTTCAATCTGACCCTTCGGAAGCTTATAAGGCTCAATATATCTCACATGAGGCGCTTCCTTTATAACAACCTTGCCGCTTTCAGCTCCCTCATAGGAAAAACATCCCTCTTCGCCAAGGCTTGTAGCCTTTATCCGTCCGTTTGCGTAAAGAGCATACATCTTTCCCTTCCTCAGACCGTCAACCTTAATCTCAGTATAGCTTGAATCGTCCTTTACATCAAGCTCAATACAGCTTAAATCCTTTTTAACCACAGCTTTTTCATATGTAGCACCCTGCAATTCAATGCTTAAGTGTTCATTAATAAAATTAAGCCTCATAAAAAGTCCGTCACGGGGTATCACGGTATATTTTTCTCTGTCCTCGCAAGCCTCACAGCCATAACCGAAAAGTCCGAATACAGGGTCACTTGCCACATCAGAGGATATTATTTCCAATGCACCGAAAAGTCCTAAATCCGCTTCGCCTGCCATCTGTCTCCAGCCATTATGCAGCTTTCCTTCGCCTGTACCCATACCGCCTGTATTTCCCAATTCAGCCTGATAGGTCCATGCTACAGTTCCCACATTTTCTTCATCGGCGTCAATTTGTCCCGAATTTATACAGGTGAAATTAGCCAACTTTCCGCCATAATTCACTCTCTGTGCAATACTTCTCTCCTCTTCCGAAAGCTCTGAGTCAACATATCTTAAATAGTCGTCCATACAGTAGCCTGCCAGTGATGCCGTATACTGAAAATTCCACCAGTTTTCACCGCAGATTGTAACAGGGCTTGCGTAATGGTACCATACAGGCTGCAATCCTCTGCAGGCACGGGTTTTAAGGTCAATTTTATACATCATCGTTTCGTTATCATTCATTTTTGCCAATGTATAAACTGCCTCTTCGCCCGTATTATCGTAGGAATATTCACTTCCGTAAGGATACTTGGTATTCTTGAAGTTATTATACTTAATCCCCATTATCCGCTCAATTTCACGAGCCTCATCCGAAAGATTTTCAAAGTAAAGCGCATCAATAATGTCAGGTGTTGTAATCTCACCCATAAGTCCCGTTGCCCAGTTATAAGCAACCTTTCCGGAATAAAGAGCCTTTAAAATATTGTAAGCTCTTAAAAGGTAGGTTATTCTGTCCTCTTTATATTCAATCAAATCGGGATACGCCGCACAAATCCTGTACATTGCAAAATACGTATTATAAATATGCGGATATGCATAACCCCGGTATGTCGGCGATAAATTCGGCTCCGTGGACAAAAAGTCATGAATTAAATAATCCTCCTGATGCTCACGCATTAAGGTGTTCCATATTGCCACATCAAGGTACTCATCCACCGCCTCAACCTGCTTCTTCACAGGCATATATACATTTTTCTGAGCAAGATACTCGCCGTGTGTCAGCGCCCAGTCATCGCCGTAGCCCCAGTAGCTCATATCCCAGTAGCCCCGCATTGTTTCGGCTCTGTTTTTCTTATCGTCCATCATCCAGTCATCAAAGGTCTTGTCTCCCACCTGACCGGGTGTGTCCGTCTGATGCTTTACAAGAAATTCACTTCTCCTGTCTATAGCCTCCGAAAGAGGCTCCATAGCATAAAACTGAAGCATTGTCTCCATTTTTACGCCGCCTGCTTCGTATTCCGCATAAACATGGTTTGCACCGAGACAGTTTAATTTAATGTCATAAACATGGTACTTCTCACCCTTATATACAACGGTTTCATTAAACTCAATCTCTGCCTGTCCCGTGCAGGGGTGATTATTGTTGACCATATTTTCTTGTGTGGAATAAAGAAGCGTTTCATGTACGCACTTTCCGTACACATTATTTATTACTATATCCTCATTTGCATGGAGATAAAACTTTCCGGGCATATCGGTCGCAAACGCCATGGAGGGCACTGCCACCGCATCAACAATACCCTTTTTGTATAACGTACTCTTTAAATCCTCTTCATTGTCAACTGCAGTAAATTCAAAAGCATATTTTTTGCTTTCACCGCTCTTTAATACAAGTGAAGTCGATTCCATATATCCCGAGCCGGTCTTTTTAATATTTTCGGAATGTATGTAAAACACATCAAGTCCACTGTGGTATCCCGCCTGGTCCTGTGCCCATACACTTCCCTTATGTCCCTTATCGACCCTCCAGTGGTCACGGTATTCTAAGGAAGCACCTGTTTGGATAACAGGTGTAAAAAGAAGCATCTTTCCCTGTCCCGAAGGACGTGTTGCATAAATGTAGGATGAATTCTTGCCTACAAAGGAGTGATATACACATCTTGTGTCATATAATTCCTCCCCTGCATATACAGGTGTCCAGTACTGATTAAAGGGCATAGGCATACCCCAGTCTTCAATTATCAGCTCGCTGTCCTTATCGTTTATAACCTCTGTTTCCCAAAGGATTGATTTGCCTTTTACACTGTATGTTTCAACAATTTTGAAATCCCCGTCATATGTAACAGTCACTTTGCCGTCTTCTCTTGTAATGACTCTCTCCTTTTCACTTGTCCTAACCTCTTTTATATCATCCTTTCGCCTTGCAGTAAAAATAAGCTCTCCCATCCACTGATGCTCTTCGCTGTTTCCCTGTCCGGGGGCATTTTTACCGTTCAGAACATATTCCGTATTGCAGAAATCAGGATTTACATCATCAACAATCTTCAATGACTCAATATGTCCGTATTCACCGATTTTCATTTGTAAGGATTCATTACTAAGCATAGTATCATCCTCTGTTTCCGTGTTAATCCCGCTGCCCCAAGGCTCAGGAAGCTCATACAATCCAAAAAGCTCCGTGCATACTTTATATATATCAGGGTCATAAGCCTCCAGCTCTTCTCTGTCAGTAAGCTTGTCTGCACCCTCTACAGGAAGCTCCGTGGGACTTCCATTAAAAAATCTTCCTACCTGTCCGGCAAAATACTCATGGTAATTTGATGCATCATATTCATTCGGATGAGGGTACATGTCCTTTGCCACCGCATTTTCATAGCACTTCAATATTCTCTCATAGATGTCACTTCTTGCACCTATACCCTGTGCATCGCCTATTCCGTATGTAAGAAGGGTGTGCGTTGCCTCGTGCACCAGTCCTGCAAAGGTCTGCCTCCAGATATCATTTTGGGGCACAATCAGATCCTCAACCAAAACAGTAGTTATAATTCCACCGCCGCCACGACGTTCATCAGATGGCTCCCATCCCTTCCACGAAGGGTGCATACTGTTTGTCTCATGCTCTCCCACAATAATCATACCGACCTTGTGACTGTTCATTTTTCTTACTATCTCAGGGTATTCTCTTACTATCTTTCTGAGCCATATTTCTATAACATCATAAGCCTTAAAAAGTGCTTCATCCGCCACATCATCGGTTGCACAAATCGGTATACCGTAAACCGTCACACATTTTTTGTAAAAGCTGTCATCTCCATGATTCATCCATTTCGGAGGAAGGGTAATCTCCCTCTCGCAGACAAAGTCCTCCGCAAATGAAATACATGGCAGCAGACCTGTTATTAAAGTTATTATAATCAACAGACATAAAAACCTTTTCATACTTCATCCTCCAAAAATTCCCTTACTTTTCATTATACACGTGCCCATTAAAAAAGCAATGAAAAAAACGGAAATTTTCCGTTTTTTTCATTGCACATCATTTCTTCATATGCTTCTGAAGCCTCTGCCGATAATCTCACTTGTTGCAGTAATTATTACAAATGAGCTCGGGTCAATCTCTTTAATTTTACTCGCCTTTTTCTGAAATTTCTGTTTTCTCACCTGTAATCTCGGGGCATCCCAATTTTCTTACCTTCAGAAGGCATATACCTCCCGCAAGAGGTACCATAACAGAAAGCACCATATACAGCACAGCTTTTTTCGGCACTGTTGATTCATATATCTTATATGTACAGATATATTTAAGAAATGCCGCAGCATAAAAAGCAAGAGCCGCAACAATCACCAGAAGATATGCCGCAACAACTACTGCAATCAAGCCGGGACCGGGCAAACCTCCTGAAAGAGCCAGGCCTACAACTATAGCAATTATAGCCACATAAAACACAACAAACAATCCAATGCCGACAATTGTCAATGTAAGCATAACCTTACCCCAGTTTTTTCTGCCTGTTGTCTTTTCGTCATAATCATCTGCAATCTGACCAATAAGCCATAAATCAGCAACAGGTATCCACGCAAGAATAGGGTTAGGAATATTTCTTCTCTTTGCTATGGTATATAAAGATATAGACGTCATAATATACTGTACCAACCCCAATCCTATTATAAGGGCATAAAGTACAATCATAACAGACAATACCGCCGCTTCAACAGGGTCTGTAGATGCCGTCACGGCATTCATGATAGGTTCATTCATTTTTCTTCCTCCTTGGTGGGTTTTATCAGTTTAGCATAATATATAACAGATGTAAAGCAAAAATATAAAAGCTTCGCTTATGCAAAGCTACCTTAACCTCTTCCTTATTCACTATTACTTATCTTTGCAACTTTATAATTCTCGCAGCAAAATCTATTGATTTATCGATTAAAATATTTTCTTTCACTTTCATCACCACTAATATTATATCACTAAACTAAAGAAATTCAATTATTAATTATTCATCAGAGAAGCGGTTTCATCATTCATTATTCATTAAAAAATCCTGTCGCAAAAATGAATGATGAATATTGAATAATGAAAAATGAATAATACAAAACAAAAAATCCTATCTTTCGACAGGATTTTTGTTTTGGTGCCGATGGTGGGAGTCGAACCCACACGGTGTTGCCACCGACGGATTTTGAGTCCGTTACGTCTGCCAATTCCATCACATCGGCTTATTTAACTGCAAAAGTGATTATAGCATACTATAATCACTTTTGCAACTGTTTTTTTAATTAATCTACAGAAATTTTAAACACCACAGGCTTATCAGTTTCAACCATATCCGTTGTGATATGTAAACCTTCCGCATCTCTTACCCATTCGCACTTATCAAAGCCCAAAACCTCAACATTCTTTATAATTCCGTGGAAGTTAGGCTTGCTTGATGCATCAGCCTCAGCAAGGCTCTTTATGCAAACTTCACTCTTTCCCTGCATATTAAGGCATATAGCATAAATATTTTCGCCCTTCTGAGTAAAGCGTATATCCTCAACAGTGTAGGGCGCACCCTCGTTATCGGCAAACTGACCCTCTGTAACATTTACACTGCCCTCTCCCGACTTTCTCCAGAGTCTTGAAGAATATATTGCCTCTCCGTTTACCTTTAACCATTCGCCTATTTCAAGAAGAATATTTTTATCCTCTTCGGGAATAGTGCCGTCTGCCTTAGGTCCTATGTTTAATAAAAGTCTTCCGTTTTTACTTACAATATCAACAAGACTTCTTATAATCTGAGTAGATGTCTTATAATGATTATCCTTTGTATAGCACCAGCTGTTTTTGGCAACTGCAGTGTCTGTCTGCCATATATAAGGCTTGCAGTCTGCAAACTGACCGCGTTCAACGTCAACAACGGCACAACCAAACTGAAAGGCATCATGCTTATAGTTTATAACAACACCCTTGCCCCATTCATCGGCACGGTTATAATAGTACGCCGCAAACTTCTTAAGATAAGGCTTAACTGCAGAATGCTGAATCCACCAGTCAAAATATACGATAGATGGCTGATATTTATCTACAAGCTCACAACAACGTACAAGCCAGTCATTCAAAAATTCTTCTGTAGGCATAGGCTCACTGAACAAATCCTGGTGGTTTCTCTCGGGCATAGCAGGCCAGTAAAAATCGCCTCTCTTCAAAGGCTCCTTAATATCCGAATCAAATTCCTTTCCGTGCCCCATAAAGAACCAGTGCTCTACACGGTGGGTCGAAACACCTCTTACAAGACCCTTTTTCTCAAACTCGCCGTAGAGCTCTCCGAGCACATTTCTTTCAGGACCCATTTTTGCCGCGTTCCACTCACTTATATCGCTGTCATACATCTGGAAACCGTCATGATGCTCACCCACCGGTACAACATACTGCGCACCCGCATTTTTGAAAAGTTCTGCCCATTGCTCAGGGTCAAACTTTTCAGCCTTGAACATGGGTATAAAATCCTTATACCCGAAATTCTTGTGCTCACCGTATGTCTTTAAATGGTGCTCATATTCCCTTGTGCCCTGTATGTACATACATCTTGAGTACCATTCCGATGAATATGCAGGCACAGAATATACACCCCAATGGATAAATATGCCGAACTTTGTGTCTTCATACCAGTCAGGAACCCTGTACTGCGAAAGGGATTCCCACGTAGGCTTAAATCTGCCTTTTTCATTTACTTCATCAATTAATTTTAAATATTTTTCCATTTTTACACCCCCATGTTTGATTATACAACTTTTTTGTACGTTTTCAAGGCATTTTTGCGACATCTTTTTCATCTTCTGTGGCAAAAAACTCGGCTTCCGCCGAGTTTTTTCTTTAATCCCTGATTTCTCATTTCCAATCAGGTTATCTTCTTCCCTTTAAAACCTCATAAACATCCTTTATATCCATGCCTCTCTCTGCAATCATAACAAGAAGATGGTATATAAGGTCGCTCGTCTCCAATGCAATTTCACTTTTATCCTCGTTCTTCGCCGCAATAATTGTTTCGCTGCATTCCTCGCCAACCTTCTTGAGGATTTTATCTATACCGCAGTCCAAAAGGTAATTTGTATAGCTGTCCTCCTTGGGATTTTCCATCCTGTCAAGGATAACCTTAAAGAGCTCATCAAGAATAAACTCGCCCTTTTCTTCCTTCTTTCCTTCAACCAATACACCGTTTTCAACATCACGGTAGAAGCATGTTTTTTCACCTGTATGGCAGGCAGGTCCCATAGCTTCAACAGTTAAAAGAATTGTGTCCATATCGCAGTCAACGCTCATTTTTACAACCTTCTGGAAGTTTCCGCTTGTTTCGCCCTTGTTCCAAAGGCTTTGTCTGCTTCTGGAGTAAAACCATGTTGTACCTGTTTCAATTGTCTTCTTTATGCTTTCCTCATTCATATATGCAACCATTAAAACGTCTCCATAAATGCTCTGCACAACTGCGGGCACAAGCCCCTTTTCATCAAACTTTATATCCTTGATAAATTCCATATCTATATCCTTTCTCGCTAAAACCCACACCGCGGGACACTCCCTACCCACAGCCAACCCATACATTCGGATTTTCACAACTAAAAGTAAAAATGAATGAATGGGAGTGTCGCCGTACCGCTAAAAGCTGTTGCAATTACCTAATCAAAGTTTCCTAAAACCCGCAACACAGCTCTACCGCTTCTTTTAAATCCAGCTTGCCGTCATAAATAGCTCTGCCCGTAATAGCACCTTCAACACCTGTATTCAAAAGATTTTTAACATCGTCAATACAGCTGACACCGCCCGACGCTATAACATTAAGCCCCGTTTTCCGTACCATTTCAACCATTGCATCTATATTCGGTCCGCACATAGCACCGTCCGTTGCAATATCTGTATATATAATAGTACGCACACCTGCTTCTTTCACCTTTTTAGCAAAATCAACTGCCGTCAATTCCGAAACCTTTTCCCAGCCGTCAGTTGCCACAAAGCCGTCCTTTGCATCAATGCCAACGGCAATGGAATCGCCGTACTTTTTTACAGCCTCTTCTACCAGAGCGAAATTTTTTACTGCCGCAGTGCCTAAAATCACTCTTTCAACGCCCAGAGAAATCAACTCGTCGATATCCTCCATTGTGCGTATTCCGCCGCCTGTCTGCACCTTCATAGATACATTTTCGCAAATCTCTTTAATAATTTTTCTGTTTTTGCCGTCACCTGTACGTGCGCCGTCAAGGTCCACAACATGCAAAAAATCTGCTCCGGATTCCTGCCATTTCAAAGCAGTAGCCACAGCATCAGAGGAATAAACAGTCTTTTTATCATAATCACCCTTATAAAGACGTACACATTCGCCGTCCTTAAGGTCAATCGCCGGATACATTCTCATAAGTCTTCTCCAAAATCAATATACTATAAATCCACCAAGAGCCTTTTCAAAATCGTCTGTTTCTTCGCAATATACACGCATAGTCAAAGGGCTTGCCAACTCAAGGGAGAAAATTGCCATCATGCTCTTTGCGTCAACCACAAATCCGCCTGATACCAGCTCCACATCAAAATCAAACTCATTTACTGCATTAACAAAGTTATTCACTTCAATTACGGAGGAAAGCACTACTTTAAAGCTTTTCATACAACCATCCCTTTCAAAACAACTTAATCAGTTATCTCAATACTGTCCAATGTCTGTCTGAAACTTTTTCTGATTTCCCCTAAATATTCTGCATAAAGCTCTTTCTGTTCTTTTAATTCAGCCTGTGTAAGACCTTCTTCCTTTTTCTTTTTAGCAAGAGCACTTATTCTGTCAAGCTTTGCTTTTTCCATAGCTATACCACCTTTCCACTATGTACTTATGGCTAACTATACTCCTATTGTTTTTGAATTTCAACAATTGTAATCAAATTGTAACATTAGTATTTACAATTGGTTTTTTTAATGTTAGAATGAGTTATATCAAAACATCAGGAGGTTATTAAAATGAAAAAACTTTTATCACTTTGCCTCGTTTTTGCTATGCTGCTCTCTGCAGTGCCTGCAGCAATGGCAGAGGACGGTATCCCCGTTTACCTTAACGGTGATCAGCTTGAAAAGGAAGGTATCATTGTTTCTGACCGAACCTTCCTTCCCGTAAGAGCACTTTCTGAAGCTCTCGGCTATGAGGTTGACTGGGTCGATGACACAAAGAGCGTTATCATCGGCACAGCTCCCGAAAAGAGCGAAAAGACAGATAAGATCAACATCTATCTTAACGGCAAGAAAATGGAAAATGCCGAAGCAATTATCGTTAATGAGTCCACCTTCCTTCCCGTAAGAGCACTTTCGGAAGCTCTCGGTAAGGATGTTGAATGGAACAACGAATTAAGAGAGGTTTACGTAACAGACAAGGCTGGTGACCCCTTTAACGGCAAATACTTCCGCATTAAGCACAAGGCAACAGGCAGATATCTCTGTGTTGCAAGTGCAAACCGTGCTGACGGAGCAAAGGTCGTTGTTGCAAACCGTGACGACTCCAATTACAATCAGGTATGGGGCTTTTCCTTAATGGATGAAGGCTACTATAAGATATTCAACCAGAATTCCAAAAAGAGCATTGATATAAGTGCCTTTTCTACAGAAGCAGGTGTTGAAATCACGCAGTATACAGCAAACGGCGGCACAAATCAGCAGGTAAAGCCTGTTAAGAACGAAGACGGTACATATACTATCGTAATCCGTCATTCCAACATGGCAATTTACGCAACAGACCGTTTTACAACACAGGAAGCAATCACAAACGAAGACACTCAGAAGTTTGAGTTCGAATACGTAGGTCAGACACCTATGGGCAACCTTAAAAATTCTGCAGGCTACAAGGCTCTTGACGAAGCAACAAGGGAAAGGTTTGATTCCTTCGTATACACAACTCTCCCCTTCGGCGCAAGAGTGCAGAACGAGGTTGAAAACCGCCTCATTGTAGCAGACTATTTCAACGCAAGTGAAGAAGAACAGGTAAAGGCACTTAAGGATTGCTTGAACATCACAGTGTACGGACAGGTTGACTTTGGCGAAATCCTTCCCGACAAGGAAAAAGCAAAGTACGAGATTAAGTCCAAGACATATAAAGACTCCTATGATGTATGGCGTGGCACAATGCTCCCCGTATGGATGTACGAGGTTGAAATGGCAGGCGACGTAGAAGGTCAGGTTCATAAATGGACAATGATTTCCACGGTTGAAGACTCTCCCGTTGTCGAAAGAGCAATCAACGCCCTTTCCCGCTTCCCCTATGCAATCCGCCGTCATATCCGCCGACTTATTTACCGTACAGACACTGCAAACAGCTATAACGGCGGCGGTGACACAATCTGGATTCGTCTCACATGGGTTCCCAACGAAAATCAGATTGCACATACCCTTGCACATGAGCTTGGCCACGTATTAGACTCCAACCTTACAAGCGAATCCGGTCTCTGGGACAGAGCAAGAGCAAGCGATATGGCTCCCATGTCCTCCTACGGTAATTCCAACCGTGCAGAAGATTTGGCAGAATTCTCCCGTATGTACAATGTTTTAAGAACAGATGCAAACGCGCTCAAGGAGCTTGAAAAGGTATACCCCGCACGCTTTGCAGCATATGCGGCGCTTCTCTTTGTAAGCGACCCCGAATATTATACTCACTACAAGACATATTATGAAGATACAATGAAATTTGATGACGACGACAAGCCCGCTTTCTATTGTCAGATTTCACTTCCCGGCACAAACCTCGTTCTCACACAGACGGATACAGCAAAGGGAAGCGTTGTAACCTTTGAAGAAAACACAAATGCCGACAACCAGGTTTGGAGAATACGCGAATGGCAGGGCAAGAAGGCAATCTTCAACAAAGCCTCCGGCATGTGCCTCAATATCCCCGGCAACAGTAAGGATGTTGGCAAAAACATAATTGTATGGAACGGCGGTAAGGGCGGCAACGAGCTTACAACAATGACACAGGATGGCAATAAGGCAACATTTGTATTTGCCGATTCCAGGCTCTACCTCGGCAGCGAAAGCACAAAAGCAGGCACAAAGGCAATCCAGACAGATGCAAAGACAGAAGTTATTATCACAGAAGTTAAATAATTATCAAAACAGGACGGCTCAGCCGTCCTGTTTCAAAGAGGTAAACGTATGAACTCAATTACCATTTCACCCTCATTTAATCCACAGCCTTTTTATTATGTTTATCGGCGGTACAGAAATGAAAATTGGACCATAGGAGACAGCATACCATACTATTCTCTGTTTATGCTTTTAGAGGGTACTGCAGATATTACAATAAATGGTACTTCGTATCATTTAGAAGCGGGCGAAGGTATACTCACGCCTCCATACTCAGTGCGTTATGCTACCACAAAAACAGGTTTCAAACAAAACGATATTGATTTTTATGCAGAAAAGCTTCCTTTTCTTGATTCAGCTGTTAAAATCTCAGGTGAAAAATTTTCCATCATCAACAAGCATATTGACAAGATAAATTATCTCAGACTATCTTTACCCCCTCTCCACGAAACAGCAATAAAAGGACATATGCTTATTATAATATCAGAAATTCTTTCCTGTAACAAAAGTAAAACCGATATAACCGCTGAAAAAATTCGCAAATACATCATCCAAAATTATGCACAAAGCATCAACATGCAGCAGATAGCTGAGTTCACAGGTTTATCAAAAGCATATTGCGGAACGATATTTAAAAGGCACACCGGTTACAGTATTTCGGAATATATATGTAAGCTCAGAATTGACTCCGCCATTGAACAGTTTGACGAAGAGCCCCCTTCGTCTATCGAAGAAATCAGCTATAATCTTGGTTTTTGTGATGTATATCATTTTATTAAGGTTTTCAAAAAAGTTACAGGTATTACACCCGGACAATATAAAAAGAGTCTTATCAAACCTGACTCAATCCCATAACAAAAGCAAGAGTGAAGGCAATTCTCCTTCACTCTTGCTTTTCTTTCATAAGCTTAACACTGCCGTCTATATATCCCTATAGGCTTCATTGCATCATCCCACGCAAACAGCTTTAAACTCTCATACTCGTCCGGGATTTCCACCGGTATCTCTTCATATGCTAATTTCTCTATGTTAAGTGGCACAATTTTTGCGCATAGAAGTTCCTCTTTCTCGTTGTAAAAGGCATATAAAATCCTGCCTTTTACATCTTCGAATGCAACAGCACATATTGTTATATTACCGGAATTTCTCTTTACGGATACAATTTCAATCGTTGTATCATTCTGCATTGAAAATTGCTCTACCTCAAAGAGCCCTGAAGTTACTCCGCTTCCTCCACGTATACATACCTTTCCAATATTGTTTATCGAAGGTGCATCATGTCGAAACGAAAAGTTGTTTGCAAGAAGTGTAGTCTCACCCTCTTCGTCTGTTACATAAACGTTGTACCTCTTTTCCTCAACATCAGTTTCAACACGCACAAAATAGTCCTTATTTGCCTCATAGCTTACTTTGTTTGTATATGTAAATTCCGCACCATTCCTCGCATCAAATATTCCTTCAGGTCTCAGTCTTACAATTACAGGGAAGCTATTCCATCCTGTTGGGATTACATTTGAAGCTGTAAAGCCTATAAAACTGTCCGAAACCTCTTTTGTCCGTACTTTAAAAGAACAAACACTTTTCTTTGTCTGCGGCGAAAAGCTCCGCGTAAAGAAGGATGCATCTGACACCAACACTTCAGCATCGTAAATTTGCATATCAGTCACCGATAATCCGTTATATATAACGTCTCTGTTTACCCCATTCAAGCCAAACGACGGATTATTACCTGCATATTGTGTCACATTTTCAAACACTATATTTTCACAGTTTTCAAGATTAATATTTACATGTCCTCGTTTTTCTGAACCCAACATAACATTTTTAAAAACAACGTTGTTCACAAGATGATTATGTTCATTGCACTGCGTGTCAAAACCTGAAATTTCGACAGCACCCTTACTGCCGGTGAGTGCATTCCCGTTTACATCCTCTCCGGTAATAATCACATTTGTAAAATTCAGATTATTGAAATAAGGTTTATCACTTGCCGCACCACCATCTGAATTGTAGTTCACATTGCTCTTTATAAGCACCATATTGAGTGTGCAGTCTCTTACATCAAGGTTTGTAATATATCCGCCTCTTAGAGGGGTTCCCTTAAGCTGCAGTCCGTATATAGTGTTTTCAACCTTGCAATTACGTATCTGTATATTATTGATGCCCCCTGAAATTTCACTGCCCATAGCAAGCCCGTGACCTCCTCCGCCGCAACGGATATCAAAAATTTTGATATTTTCCGAAGGTATTTTTACGATATCCCCTTCAGGATTTTTCCCTGCTTTAATTGCAACACAATCATCACCTGTTTCGATATCAGCATCAAATAATAAGCAGTTTTGTGACGAGTCAGGATCCCATCCATCTCCGTTAAGCACTTTTGAATATATATCCACCCCGTGTACAGTGACCGAGTCAGAATATATCATATGAATGGTCCAGCAAGGCGCTTCGCTTATCTCAACCCCCGTAATGTGTACATTTTTACTTTGTATAACGCTTACAAGTCGTCCTCTCGTTCTTTCATACACATTTGAGCTTCCGACACTCCACCCCTTTTGTTTTGCCATATCAATAGTCCTGTTTCTCAGCGATGTACCTCCGCCGGTAATTTTTCCGTCACCTACTATGTGGACATTCTCACAAGTTATATATTTTCTGTTATATATATTCATGTGCCCAACATTCAAGAGGCTCTTATGACACAAAAGCTCCCAACCTTCATATCTGGTCATAATTCTTTCCCCCGTAGAATCCAAATCCCAATTGCTATCAGGATTCAGGTAATCTTCAGGGTTGTCTGACCCCTTAAGCTCTCCGTCAATTTTCAATGTTATATGACTCTTTAAATCCAGCGCACCCGTAAGAAAAACCCCCTCGGGAATGATTACAGTTCCGCTCTTCGGACAATCATCAATCGCAGCCTGTATTGCCTCAGTGTTCATTGTCACTCCGTCGCCTACTGCAAAATATGGAGCGTCTGTTATATTTATACCCTCGCTTCTTTGTAGTGTTTTTGCATAGACTGTCTTTCCGCAGCCCTTTCTTCCGTCCTCAAAAACACTTTCCGCACAGAAAAAATATTCGGTGTCTGCCTTAAGGTTTTGTGCATAATAATGTGTTTGATTAATACCTCTTTGCTCCTTAAAAATACCATTTAAGTAAACATTATATCCCACTAACCCTTCAGTTTGTACCGGAGGCTCCCATATAAAAGCAATGGCATCATCCATCACAGTGGCAGGGGCAACAATCGTGCCTTTTGGAGATATATCAGACTCTTCACCCTCAGTTTTATATCCTACATTCACCTTAACCTGCATTTTTATATCGGTACAATCTTTTGCCGAGGCAACAATTTGCAATGTAGTATATCCACTCTGCACGCCTTTCAATTTCACAGTATTTCCTTCAATGACAACATTTATACAATCGTTGCTTGGCTTTACGTCATACACCACAGCCTCTGTATTGTTTGAAAATGCAGTAAGTTCAATTCTTTTTTCTTCGCCCTGCTCAAGTTCGATATCCTCAACATTATTCATGTAAATATATCCTGTAACAATATTACTTTCCTTAAGCCATTGTACACTTTTCTGACTCTCAAAGTACAAATATCTTGCCGCCATAGGTTTTTCCTTGGAAAACATAATCTGTCTTAAGCATATCCCTGACTCTCTTGCTCGTATTTCTATTGTGTTGATCCCTTCTTTAAGATGAATTGCTGTTTTATCACAATAAAACCACGCTGCTCCTGTCGCCGCATGATTCGCATCACTGCCTCCACTCATTGCATTCATCGTCGTAAACCTATATTCACCATTTACAACCAAATGAAAGCTATCAGCACCAACGTTAGGATTGTCAGAAAAATAACTGAACCAATAATCTCCTTCTTCTCTTGCATTTATTTTGTATATAAGCCTGGGGGCATCCTCGCTTGCTGCTTTATCAGACCACATCCAACCTTCACTTATGCTTTTCGGATATTCCGCCGAATGTCTCACAGGTAAAAGCTGAATTTCTTGCAAACCGTCTCCTTCTTTTCCAATCTCCCATCTGAATTCTTCCCCTTCGATGCCCGTCTGCTTACCTGTCAAAGCGCTGCAAGTGGCATTTCCCGTTTTGTTCAAAGCATCAGCCGCATTTATTACGATAATACCGTCATATTCGCCATATGCTTCCTCAATTCCATTTGCCATTACAGTTACTCCCCTTCCAAAAAGCAACAAAAAGCATAAAACCAACAATAAATTAACCGCTTTTTTCATTTTAATCACCT
>JAFYPR010000096.1 GCA_017547445.1 Clostridia bacterium | reverse complement strand
CCTCAAAGGCGGATTACATCCTTCAGCACTTTGAGGTCTGTAATTTCTAATGAACAAAGTGCCGATTTCTCGTGCAAGACTCCCTACGGGAGCCCTAAAATCAGCACTTTCGGAGAAGCAATACGATTGCCCCTCCGATTTTATACGGAAACTCTTTGTTTCCGCACCTTCAGCTATTGTGCAGAAATTTTAGGTTTTTCGACAGTCAAAAGGTGTTCAGATGAACACCTTATTTTTTGATGTGCTGTTTATGCCACTTTGCTTGACGGGAAGATAAAAAAGGAGTAAAATAAAGGAAATGGATATTGAGAGGAGAGACAAAATGCAATTTAAAAGAATTGTTGCACTGAGTACGGTACTCTTTTGCATGATTGGCGCTGATGTTTCCGCAGAGCAGGGTGCAAAGGTTTATGTGAACGGACAAATGCTTAATTCTGAAGCATATATTATAAATGATCGTGTGTACGTGCCTTTAAGAGCAGTAAGTGAATCTATGGGGGCCCGGGTCAACTGGGATAATTCTTCACGCAGTGCATATGTTGAACAGACCGAGGAAGATATAATTGTAAATACAGTTGCGCAGACAAGCCAGAGCGTTGTTGCAATCGTGGGTAATTATAAATCAGAGTATCTTTCAAAGGATGCACAAAATTACAACGAGCTTTATGCGCACGGGGCAGGCGTTGTTATAAAGTCAAACGGCACTATTTTGACAAATGCCCATGTTGTTGAGGGTATTCAGAATCTGACGGTTATTTTTGGTAACGGTGACAGCTACAGCGGTGTTGTACAGTATATGGATACTGTAAGTGATCTGGCTGTTGTCAAAATCAATAAGCTTGGCTTAAAGCCTATAAGCTTTGCCGAAGAGGGTAGCCTGAAGGTGGGGCAGACGGTTGTTGCCATAGGTACACCGCTTTCGGTTAATCATATTAATTCAGCTTCCAAGGGTATTGTGTCGGGAGTTGGGGTGAATATCGGACAGCATTATCTTTTCACACAGTCGGATGTTGCCATTAACGGAGGTAATTCAGGCGGTCCTCTTATTAACACAAGAGGCGAGCTGGTGGGTATTAATTCCATTAAATATGTGGGCAGTGATATTGAAGGGATGAGTTTTTCGATACCTGTTGATACGGTGAATTATGTGCTTTCGAGCTTTGAAAAATATGGGAAGGTAATAAAGCCTGATACAGGCATAACATTTACCGAATCGTGGGAGAGCAAAATCGGAGTTCCCACAAAAAAAGGATTGAGTGTTACGGCAAGTAAAAATGCGCAGATACTTCCCGGAGATATGATTACGCATGTTAATCAATATGAGGTTCACTCTATTGCAGATTATAACGAAGCAATCAAAAAGAGCTTTAACGGTTACAGCGTGACACTTACCTTTTCCCGTGGCGGTGTTGTAAGTGTTTGTGAAATAACAACAAATTAAAAGGAGACAAAATTTATGAAAAAGATTTTAAGTTTAATTCTTGCAGCTGCAATGCTTTTATCAACAGTGTGTTTTGTAAGTGCAGAAGAAGCAGCTATCCCCGACAAGGTGGAAATCTCATTTAAGGTTGGAGATTCTACACTTATGATTAACGGTAATGCCGTTGCTGTTGAAACGCCATACATTGCAGGCGCAGGTACAACACTTGTTCCTTTGAGAGTTATTACAGAAGCTTTTGGAGCCCGCGTAACATGGGTTGGTGACACGAAGGAAATTATTCTTGAGTACCCTGATGTTAATATCACATTGCAGATTGGTAATGTCAATGCAACCGTTAACAACCACACAGAAACACTTCCCGAAGCACCTGTGTTAAGTCCCAACGGAGTTACAATGGTGCCCCTGAGATTTATTTCAGAGACATTTGGTGCAACTGTAGGTTATGATAATGCTACTGCTGCTATTACTGTTGTGAAGGAAGCAGCAAAGGAGAATGATACAATTTCTTCTTCTACAGATTTGCCAAAAATCGGCGACAGCTACTGGGGATGGTCCATGATGAGACCTGCAGGTATGATGATGACTGACAGATATCTTGATGGCGGACACACGCTTTTTGAAAGTGAAAATGATGCAAAGCTTACTGTTAACATATATGACGTCAATGATTATGAAGACAAGGAGTACAATGCTTACTACAGAAAACTAAAAAGTGATATGCAGTCTGTATACACTCTGTCAAAGGATAGCAAGGGAAAGGATATTGACGGTAACGACTCCTTCCGCATAACGGGCAGAGATAAGAACAGCTATATGGATTTTTATGCTGTATATAATGGCGATACGGCGTTCCATGTATGCTTTACAACTAAAGTGGGCGATGAACAAATTCCTTCTTTGACAACGATTATTGAATCATTTAAAGCGAAATTTGAAAATGACGGACAGACACATGATTTGTCCAATGTTGAAGATGATGGATACAGACTGATTACAGATGAAGATTTGAAGATCTCGTTTAAGGTGCCCGCCACGATGGTGGATGCACATATAGACAGGGTTAATCTTTTATGGCTTGTATCGGGCAAGAAAAATGACTGCACCGAAGTTACAATAGGAGTTTATTCAAAAACTGAACAGGTAACAAGCAGATTGCTTGCACAGGAGGATAAATACTTCCATGAAAATTATTATGATGCAAAATTAACCTCCACCAGCGAAATTTATGATTATAAAACATATCCCACAGGAGATAAGCCCTATTACTATGTATTTACTACAGATGGAATCTCAGCAGGAGACTATCAGATGTGTGATGTATACTTTGAAAAGGGAGATTATGTATACAATGTGACGGTTACACATCCTGTTAAAGATAGCAGCGTTTTCCATAAGGTTATGGAAACCTTGACGGTTGAAGAACTTGATAGTGAAGCGGTAGGCGTTCTTCTTCGTGAGGGAAGAGAAAGAGAGCCTTACACAACAACTGGAGATAACTGGAAAATGGAGATTAATACTGCATGGGAAGAAAAAATAACGGCAAGCGCAACATCTGCAGACGCAAAGGTTTTCGTTTATGCAAATAATTACACCGGAGCAGTGCTGACACTTACTGTTTCAGATATCCCTTCCATTACAAGAGCAGAACTTGAAAAGGTTGTAGAGGAGTGGTTTGCAACACAGGCTGACAAGGGGAAGAGAGTAGAGAAGATCAGCGAGGGTGTAAGCGGTGGAAACGGATTTTATAAATTTGTGATCAAAACAGACCCTGATGATAGCGGAAGAGTGTTCTATTATACAGCATATGTGGTGAAAAGCAGAACAAGACTTGTTGTTTTTGAATTAATTGAGCCTGAAGAAACAGCGAATGCTCTTACGGAAACTGAAGTTTTTGACATGATTGGCACATTTGAATTTACAAAATAAGGAATAAAAGCGGTATCAGGTCGTATAGTCCTGATGCCGCTTTTTGCATAATGCACAAAAAAGATTGGGTAAAGGCTTTTCGATTTGGATTGACAAATAAGGGCAATTAATTTATAATATATGAGGCTGTGAGCTCACAACAGTCAAATTTATTATGTGGGCAGAAAGGTTTGGAGAATATGATTTCTATTACAGAAAGCGGCGTAAAGCTTTTTAACGGTTTGTTCTCTGTTAACAGCATCGGATTTTTGATGTTTTCAATTTTTGCTGTTATCACAATCGGTTTCATGATCGGACGTATTACCATTAAGGGCGTTTCCCTGGGTGATGCAGGCGTGTTCATTATGGCACTTGTGTTCGGTTGTGCGTGCTTCCCCTTGCTTACACAGGTTTTCGGCAGCGAATCAATAGCTAAAACACTTCTTAAAACAGTTGAAAATTTAGGTCTTATTCTTTTCGTAACAAGCGTTGGTTTTATTGCAGGCCCCAAGTTTTTCGGTAACCTTAAGAAAAACTTCAAGAGCTATGTTATGATGGGTCTTGTTATTATATTGGCAGGCGGATTGTCTGCACTTTTATGCATCTTTATCGGTGGTCGTATCGGAGGTCTCACAGGCAGCGAGCTTACATGTATGGTAATCGGACTTTTGTCAGGCTCCCTTACCTCTACACCTGCTTTCTCTGCAGCAAAGCAGACAGCGGCTTCTATTGCAACAGATACTGCAATGGCTGATCATCTTGAAGATTTAGTAACAACAGGTCATGCAATCAGCTACATATTCGGCGTTATCGGCGTTGTACTCTTTGTACAGATTGTGCCTAAGCTTATGAAGGCTGATATGGCAAAAGAAAGAGCGCTTCTTACAGCAGGCGAGCAGGAAGAAGCGAAGGCTCCTGTAAAGGGCCTTATCCACTTTGACCACTTAGGCTTTGCGGCATTTGCATTGGCTGCAATCGTTGGTACAATTATCGGTAATATTAAAATCCCCATGAGCGCACAGGGCTTTGCGGGTACTTGCTTCTCCCTTACAACAACAGGCGGTTGCCTTCTTACAGGTCTTATTTTCGGACACTTCGGAAAGTGCGGTAAGGTAAGCATTATGCCTGAAGGAAAGACTCTTGCAATCTTTAAGGAATTGGGTCTTATACTTTTCCTTGTTGGTGCAGGTATTGCAGGCGGTAACGGATTCTTGCAGATTGTACAGCCCGTTTACTTCATCTATGGTGTAATTATGACTGTACTTCCCATGATTGCAGGCTTCTTCTTTGCAAAGTATGTTTTGAAGCTTTGCCTTCTTAACAACCTTGGTTCCCTTACAGGCGGTATGACATCTACTCCTGCTTTGGGTCCACTTATCAATGTGGCAGAAACTGATGACGTTGCTTCTTCTTATGCGGCTACATATCCCGTGGCATTGATTGTGGTAGTATTAATCAGCCAGTTTATAATTTTGTTTGTAAGATAAAACAATTGCAATAAAAACCCCTCGGAATTATCCGAGGGGTTTTTGTGTTAACCCTTATAGGCTACACCTAAGGGTTTAAGATTTGTTTTTGTGTTCCATATAAAAACCTTTAAGCCATCCTTTGTAACGGGAGAGGGGAATTCAATGGGAACAGTATCAGATTCGCCTGGGTCAAGGGAGGGGCAGGGCGTTGTTTTTACAACAAAGCTGTTTTCGCTGTCATATGAGGCAATGATAAAATAGCTTTCGGGAAAGGCTGTGTTGTTTGTTATTCTGACATTAATTGTATTAGCTGAAATTTCAACCGAGTCAATTGAAGAAGTGGGGTTTGTGAGACGGGAGATTTCTTCCCCGGAAAGAGCGGTGTTATAAAGGGCGATATAGTCAAGCATACCCTTTAAGTCGGGATTTTCGCGTGATGTATAGTCATAGTGAGTGTCCCACCACTGAGTTCTTCCGATGTAGTTACGTGTGTTTTTGCCTAAAAGCTCAATTGCTTCGGTTTCAATTGTTTTACCCGATTGCACTAACTTGCCGTCAAGATAAATGCTTGTGGCATGAGTTTTTGCGTCATAGGTGTAGGCTACTGTATGCCAGACGCCCTCAGAAAGCTTTTCGTCAGCTGTAACCATCTGCGTTGTGCCGCCGTTTAACTTGACGCCGGCAGAAAGATTTTGACTTAATCTGCCCATGATGGAGTTTGTACCGCCTGAGCCGAAGTCATAGAGTCGATAGTCAGCACTTGTGTCGGAAAGCTTTACCTTGCCGATAAACGTGTAGCTTCTCAGAGTGTTTAAAATGCCGTCGGGCGCTATAAGATAGCTGTTTGTATCAAGCACGCGGTCGTTTTTTATTCCGTTGGCTGATAAGTCCAGTAAACCGTCTGCAACCTTGCCCGATGTGCCCATAAAGCGGGCATCGTTGCCGTTAGGCGATTTGTCCTTTATCATTTTCTGACCGTCAAGCTCGTATACGTCCTCATCTGAGAAATCATAATGGAAAACAAGGTTTTCATTTATGGAGTCCTTTGGGTAAACTGTGAGGAAGTAATCCTTTGTGAAATTCTGCCCCGAGAAGGAGAGTGTTGCGGTAACCTTTACAGTGCACATTTCGTCCGGGCGTGTTAAAACGCCTGTTTTTGAAATAACGTCCGTGTTATCACTTTCCCATGTAACACGGGCTCCGTTAACACTTTTTTCAACAAAGGCAAGGTCTGTTACAACATTTTCAGTGTTCTTTAAGTCGATGGATTCAAAATCGCTTGTGGGGTCATAGCCTGTAAGGGTGCTCCACGTGTTTACACGGTTGGTATAGCCGTACTTTACAGCGCCGTTGCTGGGAAGGAAATCCTTTTTATTTGCCCAGTAGTAATATTCTCCGGAGAGCCATACAAGGTGAACCTTATCGGAGGGAAGTGAGTTCTTAACCACATATGGACGGAAATTGTTTTCCGGTGAATTCTTTGTAACGGCTGTTTTTGAAATAACCTCACCGTTTTCAATTACATATCTGTAAATTTCATAAAACTCGCCGTAAATGCCTTCTACGGGGATGGAAGCATAGACAATGTCTGTGTTGTTATGGTCAACACAAAGACCGCCCGAATAACACTTTTCGGCACCCTTTGTATTGTCGTGGAACCATTGTCCGCCATCGTCGATATAGGTTATAGTCCAGTCCTCTCCTGTCCATTCGGCATGGTAATAAAGGTGGGATTTGCCGTTTTTGCTGATACCAACGTACAAAACAACGGGTTTTTCGTCCTCTGTAAGCTCTATCTCCCAGTTCCAGTTGCGGATTGCATCTGTACGGTTAACGACAATTGCGGGGTTTGTTTCCGCATTTGTGATTTTAAAGGGGTTTGATGTGATATCCGTGAGCACTTCCCCTGTGAGGGAGTGAAGTGTCAGGCTGTTAATGTCAATATAGGAGCAATAAAGAGTGTTTGTTTCCATTGTATCGGGATGCGCATAGGTATAGGAAACGTAGATTTTATCCTTTCCGTTTGAGGTGTATTTTGCATAAGGCCGGCGGTTTGTCACACTTTCGTTCTCTCGCGCGTCAATATACATTACAGGCTCAATTTCATAGGAAATGTCATCATTTGCATCAGGAAGCGTAAAGCGTGCCATTGTGGGATGCCATGCGGTGCCTCGCCAGAAAAGATAGAAGGCATCGGGAGTATCGCTCATATAAAAGGGCGTGGGGTATGTAACCGTACCAAAGCCTTCGGTTGAAACAACCTTTTCTTCCCCGAAGGAGGATACGTCATTGGGGTTTTCACTGATGCGGTAATAGAAGCATTCTTCCTCGGTGTGCTGTGAGTAGATAACCATAACCCTGTGGTCGGGAAGAATGAGAAGCGAGGGATTGTTGTGGTCATCGGCTGCAAAGCCTTCACGGACAAACACCTGCTTATATGTGTCTTCATTGTTGTCATATACTGTTATTTTGATGTTGCCCCGGTTATCAATATAGGAAACGTAGGTTTTATCACTTCCTGTATCGGGGTCAATATCACGGATTGCTCTGGGGTCTAAGCACCAGTTCCAGCCACCCTCTTCGGCAAGAACGCTTGTGCCCATGTTTTCGCCTTCTTTATGGTAAACAAGGATAATTTCGTTTGCGCCGTCCTCTGTTACGTTTATATGAAGGGTGGAAAGCGATTTGTCATACACGAATACGCCCGAGTCATTATTGATAATCTTTTCGGGTGTACCCATATAGTAATAGTCGCCTGTAAGACAGTCTGTAAGGACTTCACTTTCTTCGATTTCATTGCCTTCTGTGTCAACCCTTTTGACTACTACTGTGGAAAGGGTATAGTTTTCATCGGTTGTATATCTCAAATCCAGCGCCATTGCGTTGAATGTATCGCCTTCCTTTGTGGCAAAGGTTGTTGCGGCGGTGTCCGCAATCATACGGAAGGAGAAGGGACCGGGGTTGTTTCGGCAATACTGGGTTATGTCAACGCTTACCCATGCGCCTGTTGTGCCTGACTGAATTGTAAATTCAGCTATAGGGTCGCCGTTATATGAAGGCGCATTATTCCAGGTTAATGTTTCCTCATTCCATGAGAGCGTTTCGGTAGGATAAACTTTAAGTATTCTTTCCCCCGGGTTTGTGGCAGAGGTAACATAGCCTGTAAGACGGGCAGAGGTTATAAAGGTGTAGGGAATATCTTCTGCATCAAACTTTACAAAGCCGTCACGGCGTGCGGCAGCACCTGATGCGCCAAGATTCATTGTGACCTCGAGAACATCGGGCTCCTCGCTGTTGTATACCGCATTGGCATCAGTTTGCTTTGCGAAGGTGTCATCACATACGGGGACAATTGTTTTATAAACACCCTCGGGAGTTACCATGGGGTCGTCATAGTAGAGGATGATTTCATTGTCGGAATCCGGTGTGATGTTTATTTGTGTGATGGATTTTGTCTTGTTATATGCATATGCTGTGCCCTGATAATTTACAACGGGAGGAATATCATGAGGATATATATATTCGCCCTCCTGTATTTTTGGCATTGTGACAGAGCGTGCTATGGGAAGGTTCTGTTCGTTTAAATACTTTACGATTACGTTACCCGTATTTTTATCGGATGTGAAGGATACCTCCAAAGATGGAGAATACAAGGTTTCCCTTGAGTCAATTTTTGTGGCACCTGTGTCTGTAGAGAGCATAAAGGAGACTACGCCCTCGTTATGGTGTGCCTTTATGTAATTTGTAACGTCAATTGTAATCCAGATGTCCTTGTTGGCATTTTTAACATACTTCTGCAGATATGTTGTTACTGCATCCTCTGTGGGGAGAGGGGCTGTATTCCATGTGAGTGCAGCCTCTGTCCAGTCTGACGCTACGGGGTAAACCGTGATTGTTCTGTCTGCCTTGTTGGAAACTGTGTTTATATGCAATCTGATTTTTGCACTCGTTAAACCTGAAAGGTCATAAGAGCGCAAATCATACTTTAAATACACATTTCTGTTTGCTGCCGCAGGCTTTGCACCCTCTACGGAAGAGGTTGTTATAAGTGAAGCATTTAAACTGCCCACCGGCGAGTCGGGGTCATTTTCTTCGGTAAATGAGTCCTCACTTACTAAAATTGATGCACTATATGCCTGAGCAGATGCGCTGAGCGGTACAAAAAGCATCATAAGCATACATGCGGTGACAATTAATGATAAAACTTTTTTCATATAAATCCCTCCATTTGATATTATTGTATAATGCGAAAAAACAAATGTCAATAAAATCACATGAGTATAAAGGCTAATAAAACAATTGACTACGGGAATTTTTAGGCGTATAATAAAAAAAACAGTTTGGCAAAGGAGAGTTACTATGAATTCAAGAATTGAAACAAAATGTATCCATGAAGGCTATAAGCCCAGGCAGGGCGAACCCAGACAGTTGCCTGTTTATCAGTCCACAACATTCAAGTATGATACAAGTGACTACATGGGCAAGCTTTTTGACCTGGAGGCTGAAGGATACTTTTATACAAGATTGCAGAACCCCACAAATGACGCTGTTGCGGCAAAGATTTGCGCCCTTGAAGGCGGTGTGGCAGCTATGCTTACATCCTCCGGTCAGGCGGCTAACTTCTATGCAATTTTCAATATCTGCGAATCAGGCGACCACTTTATTGCATCAAGCAGTATCTACGGCGGTACATATAACCTTTTCGGCGTAAGTATGGCGAAGATGGGTATTGAATGTACCTTTGTTGACCAGAAGCTTAGCGAGGAAGAGCTTCAGAAGTACTTTAAGCCTAACACAAAGGCTGTTTTTGCAGAAACTATCACAAACCCCACAGTTACAATACTTGATATTGAAAAGTTTGCCCGTCTTGCGCATAAGAACGGTGTGCCGCTCATTATTGACAACACATTTGCAACACCTTGTAACTGCCGTCCCTTTGAATGGGGTGCTGATATTGTAACTCATTCCACAACAAAGTATATGGACGGTCAGGGCGTTGGCGTTGGCGGTTGTATTGTAGATAGCGGTAATTTTGACTGGATGGCAAATAAGGAAAAGTTCCCCGGTCTTACGACACCTGATGAATCCTATCATGGTATTACATATGCCGAAAAGTTCGGCAAGGGCGCATATATCACCAAGGCTACAGCTCAGCTTATGCGTGACTTTGGCTCTATCCAGTCGCCTCAGAATGCATTCTACCTTAATTTGGGATTAGAGACTCTTCCCGTAAGAATGGAAAGACATTGCTCCAATGCATTGAAGGTGGCAGAATACCTTAAGAATAATGATAAAATCGCATGGGTGCATTATGCGGGATTAGAGGGCGATGAATATTACGATTTAGCGCAGAAGTATATGCCTGATGGCACCTGCGGTGTGCTTGCTTTTGCGGTAAAGGGTGACCGCGCAACAGCGAACAAGTTTATGGACAGCTTAAAGTTTATATCAATCGTAACACACGTTGCGGATGCAAAGAGCTGTTTACTTCATCCTGCAAGCCATACTCACCGTCAGCTTACAGACGAACAGCTTATTGAAGCAGGTGTTGCGCCTGACTTGATAAGACTTAGCGTAGGTATCGAAAATGCCGAGGATATTATTGCAGATATAGAGCAGGCGTTAGGTTAATTAGAAATTAGGGATTAAGGAAAAAGATGTTGCGGGCGGGGTGGAAAACCCGCCCCTACGTTTATAAAAGAGGCACACCAAATGGGGACGGGTGCAAAATGGCGTGAAAACTCGCCAAAACGTACCCGTCCCCATTTGGTGT
>JAFYPR010000095.1 GCA_017547445.1 Clostridia bacterium | reverse complement strand
TGGCGATTTTAGGGCTCCCATAGGGAGTCTTGCACGAGAAATCGTCACTTTATTCCTTATAAAATTCAGACCTCAAAGTGCCGAAGGGCGTTAGCCCGCCTTTGAGGTCGCGTGTCGATAACACTTTATCGACACGCTCAGAAAAAGTTCAGGATTTATTCCTGAACTTTTTCTTTTTGCTCTTCAATTATTTTAAGAAGAGCATCCTTATCATTAATCTTTTCCAATTCTCTGTAGCCAAAGCCCTTGACCGTGCGGTCAAAGTTGCAAAGGGTTTTCATCTCACAGTATGCACATGCACCCTTGACGGGACTGATAGCATTTGCACCGGACAAAATTTCATTACAAAGCTTTTTGACGGTGCTTTTTGCATGCTTTGAAATCATCTGAAACTCACTTTCCGTTGCAACCTTTGAATGTGCATCATATGCGCCTGAAGTGGTTTTTTTAACAGGTATCACATCACTTCCCGAAGCATATGAAGCATCCATTGCACCAAGGATTTCATCATCCTCCAGTACAAGTCCGTCCATCCTGAGCTTTTTCATGGCGGCTCTTTCATAGCTTTCCTTGTCGCAGGCATCACTTCTGTCAATCACAGGCTCGTCAATTTTAAAATACAGCATCCCTGCAGGATGATAGTTTTCCCCCTCACATAATGCGGTAAGGTAAATTGCCAGCTGTAAATCCATACCGTAATAAATATTTGACAAAGAAAACTTTTTCTCACCTGACTTATAGTCAATAATCCTGACAAAGCTTCCTCTTTTTGTCTCTAAGATATCTGCTCTGTCAATTCTTCCCCTGAGGCTTGCCCTTTCGCCGTTTGGCAAGTCAATTGAAAGAGGCTTGAAGTCACCGTTTTTATCAAATACAATCTCGTAACCCAAAGGCTCAAATGTACCCTTCTTCATATGCTCACTAAGGGTGGTAACGCTTCTTTTGGCAATCCTCTTAAGCCTTATAAAAAGATTTCTCAGTCTTGGCGACACCTCAAGCATATGGCTGTTAAGTCCGCCTATAAGCTCCATTGTAATTTCCTCTGTTTTTTTATTGATATAGGCAGAGTCAATATCACGCCATGTTCTGTTATCTTCTGTAAGCTGTTTGCCGAAAAGGTCAACAAACTCATGCAAAAATGTACCGCTGTCAGCGGCAGTAACCTCCAAAGCCTTTCTCTCCTTCAATCCGAGAGTCACCTTTGCAAAATAAGAAAACGGACACTTTGAAAACCTTTCCAGATTTGACACGCTGGTTTCTATGCCGCCTCCGTATCTTGCCTTTAAAAGCTCACTTTTTATAAATTCCGTTCTGTTGGAATACCTGCTGTGTCTTTCAATCTCTTTAACCCTGTCCTTCCAGATCGGGTCCTTTTCATAGAATTCAATGGCAGTAAGCCACTCGTCGCCCACATCTTTGCCTTTTTTATACTCTGAATATGCAACCACAAAATTTTCATATGTGCTCTTTGCACTACCTATAAGGTCAAGGGGGCTATTACCCTTCATTTCGTCTGTCTCAATGCAACAAGGGAACACTCTCTTAATTCTTTTAATTATAATTGAAGGGTTTGCACCTTCCCCTGAAACACTGTAGCTTACAAAAAGTCTTTCCGCAGCACAGCTCAACGCACTGTAAACAAGACTCTCTTCCATATAGGTCTTGCCCAAAGTATCAGGCGGAAGCTCAATTCCGTATCCTGATAGCTCAAGTCTGTCAGCATTTGTAAAAACGCCCGTCTCCTTAGGCACCGCAGGGAACACCCCCTCCTTTGCGCCTAAAATTATTACAGCCTTTGCCCCGTGACCTCTTGCCCTGTCAATGCTTCCTATGCATACACAGTCAGTGTTGGAGGGTATAACACCAATCTCAACATTTTCAATACCTGTAGAAAGTATGTTTAAAAAGTCCTCTGCCTTCATGCTCTTTTCCGAAAAGGCGTCATCAAAGCACTCTAAAGTACCGATTAACATATCATAAACCTGTCTTGTACGCATAGCCTGCTCGCTCTCGCCTTTTTCATTGAGCTTATCAGCAATTTGGTCTATCTTATCTTCTATGCTGCAGTCATTCAGAAACTCATAAAAAGCCACACTCAGCTCTCTGCCCGTATGTGTACCCTTTATTTTCTCTTCAAGCCTTATAAGAGGCACCCTGATTTCTTCTTTTACCTTGTTTATCCTGTCAAGATAATCCTTGTCACATGTCTCCCCTTTAACAGACGGAGGCATTTCCCATCTCCCGTCGCTTTTCCAGTCTCTTGCCCTGACACCTGATGCCAGACAGTAATTTTCGACCTCACATGCCTCTATTGCGCCCACGGGCGAAAAAGCCGATTTCATATATGTAAACAAATCTGCTCTCTGCCACCCGCGGGAAATTATCCTTATTGCACTGAGGGCAAAAATAGCGGCCGCTTCGGATGAAAGCGGAGTTTTTTTATCCATAAAAAAGGGTATGTCAAACATATCAAAAACACGGGAAACGCTCTTTTCGTAAGGGTCAGTTTCCCTCGCGATAATAACGATATCACGGTAACGGTAACCCTTGTCACGGCATAAGCTTTCAATTTCAAATGCCGCTCTTACCACCTCCGAATATTCATCCTTTGCACGGTGTATGTGTATCGTATCAACCTTACCCGGGCAGACTGCACTCTCGTCAAAGAAGCTTTCCTCCAGGGTCTTAAGCGCATCATGGGCAGTATACATCGCCCCGGGAAGCTCAATTACATCACCTAAAACAAAGCCCTTTTCCCCGCAAAGTCTCTCTAAGCTCCTTTTTGTTCTCTGTGCGGTTACAAATTCATCGCCGTCTCCAACGGCACAAAGAGCCACCGTAACAGATTTGCACTTATTAAGCATTGCGCATATCACCGAATATTCCAAAGGCGTAAACGCCTGGAAGGAGTCTATAAACACATCCTTCCCGTCAAGATAGTCATGAGCTTCTATGCTTCTGCAAAGCCCCTCCAGCAAATCCTCACTGTCACGGTATCCCGACTTTAAAAACTCTTCATATTCCTTTGCTATAAGCATACAGTCATTAAGCTTTTTCTTTAAAAGCGTATTCTCGGTTTTTTCAATTGCACGCTCTATCTTTTCCCGTGTGACACCGTACTGCTTGAAGGTGGTTATTATAACCGCCGCCTCGTTTGCCATGTCGCCTCGTTTTGCGCTTCCGCCAAAGAGACTGAGGGAAGACGAAATTCTCCTTACAATCTCACCAAGCACCATAACTCTTGATGCACCTGCAAGGTTTTCCCCTCCGCCTGCGCCGTAAAGCTCTTCAAAATAATATGCCAGTCTCCTGAAGCTGTAAACGGTAGGATACCCCATACCGCTCATACCAAACTCAGCCGTTATCTTCTTTTCCGCAGAAAAGCTGTACTGCTCGGGCACTATATATATTGCATTTTCACTTTTTGCCATCAGCGAAAGCATCTCACGCGTCTTTCCGCCTCCGCTTCTTCCTGTAATTATTCTGAGCATTTTTTTCGTTTCCTTCTCACTTTTTTAAGCATTTCACGTTCTTTATCTGTCAGATCTGCTTTTTTAATCATATCGGGCCTTTTCAGCTTCGTTCTTATAAGACTCTGCTCTCTTCTCCATGCCTCAATATTTGCATGATGCCCGCTTAAGAGAATATCAGGCACTCTTCTCCCCATAAATTCTACAGGGCGGGTATACTGCGGATACTCTAAAAGGGAATTATAATGGCTCTCAATCTCCATAGTTTCATTGGAGTCAAGAGTCCCCTCACACATTCTTGCGGTAGCGTCAATCACAATCATTGCAGGCAATTCTCCGCCCGTGAGGACATAATCTCCCACAGAAATTTCTTCATCCACGATTTCTTCGATAATTCTTTCGTCAACGCCTTCATAATGTCCGCAAAGTATCACCACATGGTCCTTCTTTGCAAGCTCTATTGCCTTTTTCTGGTTAAACACATTCCCCTGAGGCGACATATATACAACGTAAGGCTTTTCGCCCTCTTTGCACACCGACTGATACGCCTTGTATATGGGCATGGGCTGCATTACCATCCCGCCGCCTGCCCCATAAGGGTAGTCATCAACCCTTCTGTAATTCCCCTCGGAAAAATCGCGTATATTTATATATTCAGTTTCTATAATCCCATTTTTCAAAGCTCTTCCTATTATGCTCTCACCAAGCACACTTTCAAACATATCAGGAAAAAGCGTCAACACCGAAAACTTCATAAATTCCTCATTCCTAATTTCTCATTCCTGATTTCTGATTAATCAAGCAGCCCTTCAATAGGTGTAATGTAAATTTTTCTTTCGTCCAAATCAACCTCTGATACAAAGGCATCGCACTTAGGTATCAGAATCTCCTTATCCCCCTTTTTAATAACAAGAAGATTCTGCGCCGTCTTTTCAATAATGTCCGAAACCTCGCCGATTTCTTCTCCGTCAACGGTTTCTGCCATAAGTCCTATCAGGTCAACAAGGTAATATTCTCCCTTGGGAAGAGGCGGAAAATCTTCTCTTTTTGCAAAAAGAGATACCCCCTTCATGCCTTCTGCACCGTTCATATCATCAATACCTTCTACAGTCACAAGAAGACATCCCTTTCCCTCTCTTACAGACATAATTTTATATTCATTTTCCTTCTTGTCGTAAAGAGTTTTCACCTTCTTGAAAAAGGCAGGGGAATCTGCATAATGCATTGCCTTCATCTCACCTTTTACTCCGTGAGTGTTTGTAATTTTCATAACTTCAATCATTTGTAACACCTGCTTTAAACTTTTTTCTTCATTATAATGCAAATTCCGCCTTTTTGCAAGTATCTTCCGCATTGTTCATCATATCCCGTATCTTCATCATCGAGTAATCAATATTAAGCATTTCGTCAGCACATCTTTTTAAAAGAGCCGTGCTTTCCCTGTTTGTCTTATCCTTTTTATATTTCATTTGATGCTCACAGGACGCCCACGAATTCATAACCATTGTTCTTATCTGTATCTCTGCTTTGACATACACGGTTTCACCCTTATACAAAACAGATGTTTCCACTATCATATGATAACTTCTGTAGCCGTTATCCTTAGGCTTTTTAATGTAATCCTTTACTTCACAAATTTCAATATCACTGCATGCGGCTATCTCTCCTGCCATAGTGTAAACATCGTCCATATACGGGCATATAATCCTTACACCTGCCGCATCGCAAACATTTTGCACAGCAGATTGCACATCGGTTGCAAGCCCTCTTTTTTCAAGCTTTGCCTTCATGCTTTCAGGACTTTTTATTCTGTAACGTATGTTATCGCAAAGCCGTCTTTTTCCGCTCTCAGCACGTCTTTGATCAATTTCTCTGATTCTTTCAACAATTTTTTCTATAACCGCTTCTATCGTAAATAAATACTCCCCATAATAGTCAAAATATATGCTGTTTGTGACTTCCTTCAACATTTTTCATTTTCCTTTCTTTTAAATGTCAACATTCTATTATATGCACCACTCCTTTATCATATTACCAGTTCTTTTTTAACAAGCTAACATCCGTTTATAAACAAATTGCAAATAACTTATTAAAAAATTCCGAAGGGAAATCCCTTCGGAATTTTTTAATAGAACAGTATATCCTCATATGTAGGCATAGGCCAGTATTCCTTACCAACCATAGGCTCAATAG
>JAFYPR010000094.1 GCA_017547445.1 Clostridia bacterium | reverse complement strand
TACTCAAAACTCGATATGATATAAATCTCGTTGCCGTAAGGCAACATATCGAGCCGTCAGGCATATCGAGTTCCAACGGAACATATCGAAAATCTCGCAGAGAGTTATATCGATGAAAAAGCGACAGTAATCTGTCGATTACTGTCGCTTTTTCTGGTGCGAGAGGCGGGACTTGAACCCGCATGGTCGCCCACACGCACCTTAAACGTGCGCGTATGCCAATTCCGCCACTCTCGCAAACTTGCTCGTTTTTCACGACAAGAGTTATTATAACAGGAGTGATGGCTTTTGTCAATAACTAATTTTAAAATTTTAAAAAAATTTTGGTCCTAAAAAAGAAGTTTGTTACAGCAGATTCTGACCGCTCATTGAAGTGAAATGACCATTTGCAACTATAATATGGTCAACGATGCCTACATTAAACGGTGTGAGCATATTTCTCAAAGATGATGTAAGCGCAATGTCCTCGGCGGAGGGGATAAGAGAACCGCCGGGATGATTATGTACCAATATGATTTTGGTGGCATTGTTCCTGAGCGCGCATTCGGCAATTTTCCTGGGTGGAACACTTGCTGAGGTTACCGTGCCTTCGCCTAAAATTTCAAAATTCAGTATTTTTCTGTGAATGTCAAGACATATAACTGCAAAAACTTCATTTGTTCTTTCGCCGATTTTGTTTACCGCATAAGTACCTGCCGATATAAAATCGGGCAAGTGAGTTGCGCCTTTTGTATGGCTCTGCATATAATAATTTGAAAAGGCGGGAACCATGTTTAAAAGAGCAACGGTATTTTCTGTTAAACCTGCTTTAAATAATTCTTCACGGTTTGCCTCAAGCACTCCGTGAAAGCTCCCGAATTTTTCAATAAGCATATGTGCCATAGGATTGGTATCCTTGCGGGGAATTGTGAAATATAAAATCATTTCCAGCACTTCGTGCGGCTCGAAATGGTCAATACCTTCTTTATAAAAGCGATTACGCATTCTTTGTCTGTGTCCTTCTGCCATTGTACTGCCTCCGAATACCATATTCACCTATCATTATACAAAATATTTTATGAGTAGTCAATGCATTTTATAGTACGGATTAGCAGAAGAAAAAGAGGGCATAATTTACGTATAGGTCTGAAATGACAGACAAAAATCAACAGAATTGGCGGAGAAATTATATGTCAGGTTGTCATGAGGAATATGTCAGAATAAGCGATGATAAAAAGACGGCATGTCTTATGGTGCATGGTATTACAGGGTCACCGAGATATTTTGACAATATTATACCCCATCTGCCTAAAGAGTGGAGCATTTATAATATATTGCTTGACGGGCACGGGAAAAAGGTTTGTGATTTTTCGAAAACAAGCATGAAAAAGTGGAAAGCACAGGTTGATATGATGCTTGAAATGCTTTCGGATGAATATGAAGAGATAGTAATATTTGCCCATTCCATGGGGACTCTTTTATGTATGGATACAGGAGAGAGATATATGGATAGAATCAAGTATATGGTGCTTTTTGCGGTTCCCTTGTGCCCAAGATTGAAATTTAAGGCAATGTATACATCCCTAAAGGTTATATTAAAAATGGTGGATGAGGAAAACGAGTTTGAAACTAACGCCGGTGAGCAGTATTCCATTGAGCCTGATTGGAGATTGTGGAGATATGTGGGTTTTGCGCCCAGGTATATTGAGCTTTTGGCTCTTTGCAGAAGTGTGAGAGCGAAGGTTTGTGACGTAATGATACCATCAAGCGTGTTTATGTGCGGCAAGGATGAGATGGTGGGGAGAAAATCATGGGATTATCTTGTTGAAAATCCTTGTTTTGCGGTATACTGTCTTGACAAATCAAGCCATATCCAATTTGATGAAGATGATTTTAATTATGCACTTGCAGAAATAAAAAACAGAATAACAAAAAAGAGTTGACGGAAGCTTTTCTGTCAACTCTTTTCCTTACTTATTCCTTATTAACTATTACTTATTACTTTTCAATAATATTGCATTTGCAATATTATTGAATTATGCCTCCGCCTACGACTATATCGCCGTCATATAAAACAACGCTCTGTCCTTTTGTTATGGCTCTTTGCGGCTCGTCAAATACTACCTTGATGGTGTCGTTGTCAAGCTGTGTTACTGTAGCGGGCTGTGCCGTATGGCGATAGCGGACTTTAGCGGTAACACGCATAGGCTCTTTAATTTCGGGTACGGATATAAGGTTAATGTTTTTTGCAGTTAAGGTATCTGTAAACAAGTCTTCGTTACTGCCTAAGATAACCTTGTTTTCATCCGGGTCTACCTTTACTACGTAAAGGGGAGAAGTATAAGCAATGCCTAAGCCTTTTCGCTGACCTACTGTGTAGCGGATGATGCCTTTATGCTTACCTAAAGCTTTGCCGTCAACCGTTACAAAATCGCCTTCGGGATATTTTCTGCCCTGTGTACGCTCAATAAAGTCGTAATACATTTCGTTCTTTACAAAGCAAATGTCCTGACTGTCATCCTTGTCGGAATTTATAAAGCCTGCATCGGAGGCTATCTGTCGTGCTTCGTCCTTTGTCATTTCACCCAAGGGGAAAATGGCACGTGATAATTGCTCCTGTGTTAAAGAATATAAAACGTAGCTTTGGTCCTTTGTTTCGTCAAGTGCTTTTTTTAGGATATAACGCTTTGTTTCATTATTGTATTCAATACGGGCATAGTGACCTGTTGCCACTCTGTCGCAGCCTATCTTTACACCTTCTTCAAAAAGGCGTTCAAACTTCATATGACGGTTGCAGTCAATACAGGGGTTAGGGGTTGCGCCGTTTTCATAGGCATATATAAACTTGTCGATAACATTTTCTTTAAAGCCTTCTGCCATGTTGACAACCGTAAAGGGGATAGAAAGCTTATCGGCAACGGACCGGGCATCTTCAATGTCTTTCTTTGTACAGCAGGCAGGCTCATCCTCTCCGTCAAAAAGCTTCATTAAAATGCCTTGGCAGTCAAAGCCTTTATTTTTCATAAGTAATGCAACCACGGAGGAGTCAACGCCTCCGCTCATCGCAATAAGTATTTTCATATTTACACCTTCTTTTATATCAGTTTATCTTTTAACGTCGCCGCGATGTGTTACAATGGAATATCCTATACGGGCAAATTTTTCTTTAAGCTCTTTAACGTTTTGTCCCGCCTCAAGCCCCGTGGCAATCTTGTTTTCGTAAATATCATAATTCTTGCGGTTTTTTATGGGGGAAAGGTTTGGCATAACAACATTTGCGCCTGCTTTTAAGCCCATTTCACGTCCTTCGGGGTGGATTGACCCCAAGGCTGTGGTTGCAGGCAGAAGTGCATAGGGGAACATTATGCGCAGTATTGCAAGCATACGGAGCGTTAATTCGAGCGTTCCGCCCGGTTTGTCAGAAAACGGAGTTTCACTATGCGTCATATAAGGACCTATGCCTATCATGTCGGGGGATAAATCCTGTAGAAATCTTAAATCTGCAACTAAATTTTCCGTTGTCTGAAAAGGTGAGCCAACCATAAAGCCGCTACCTGTCTGATAACCGATTTCCTTTAAATTATAAAGGCACTCTTTTCTTGAGCTAAGGCTCATGGATGAGGGATGGAGCATATTATAATGGCTTTCTGTTGCAGTTTCATGGCGGAGAAGGTATCGGTTTGCACCTGCATCAAAGTATGCCTTATAGCTGTCCTTTGATTTTTCGCCTATGGAAAGGGTTATCGCACAGTCGGGATATTTTTCACGTATGGAATATACGATATCGCAAACCTTAGCATCTGTGAAAAAGGGGTCCTCACCACCCTGCAGGACAAATGTGCGGAAGCCTAATTTGTACCCCTCGTCACAACAGGATAAAATCTCGTCCTTATCAAGGCGGTAGCGGACAGTTTTTGTATTGCCTGCACGGATACCGCAGTAGTAGCAGTTGTTTTTGCAGTAGTTTGTAAACTCAATAAGACCACGTATATAAACATCTGTTCCGTATATTTCACGTCGGATTGAGTCGGCTTTTTTGAAAAGCTCCTCGTCATATTTATTTGTATTTATAATTTCGATTAGTTCTTTATCTGTAAAATTTTTCATACTGACCTCTTTATTGAAATGCCAACATTCTGGGCATTGGGATAGGTTGTTCTGTATTGGGTGGGGGTTATACCTTCGCTCTTTTTAAAGACCTTGAAAAAGGCTTTGCTGTCCAAAAATCCGCATTGATGGGCAATTTCCTCAACGGATAAATCTGAACAGAGTAAAATCTGTTTTGCACTTTGCATTCTGCAATGGGTGATATAGCTTTTTGCGCTCATTCCGGTTTTTTCCTTGACACGGGTGGAAATATAGTCGGTGCTGTAGCCGAAATGCTCGGCTACTGAAGAAACAGATATGTTTTCGGAAAAATGCTCCTTTATCCAGTTGCATACATCACCGCCTAAGCTTAAGTGAGGGAATTTCTTGCCCAGGATTTCGTTTTTTACCCCATGGAGAAGAAGCGTTGTTGCGCAGTCGGCATCGGTAGGTGAAATGGATGCAAAATGAAAGAGCTGATGAAAGAGTCGGATAATCTGAGCCGGGTTGTCAAAATGGGCAATCAATGGTAAATCAAGCTCATTTTCGTCATCTGTCAGAAAATGTACCCAGTAAAATTCCACTTTATCGGGAGAAGGGGCATAGCCGTAATGAAGCTTGCCTGCTCTGAGGAATACGACATCACCTTCCTTTACTGTGAGGTGCTCGTCCTCCTGAGCAAGATACATACTGCCGCGTACCATATAGATAAGCTCGTGGCGGCGCATAACACGCCTCATGTGAACAAAATTCTGCTGAAATTCAAATTTCCCACATTCATCAAATATAATCATATCGGATTTCACCACCTTTATTACGGAAATTGGGGTTGAAGTAATTAAAAGAAAAATATATCCTATAAGTAGTTTAGCATAGGAAAATCTATAAGTAAAGGAGAAATTACAGGAAAATGAAAAAACGGATTTTGGCACTTTGTTTAGCATCGGCAATGGTGGCTGCACCTGCAGCTTCTATGGCGGCAGAATATGCAAACTGCGCTTTGAATGTTAAAGACGGCGAGATAAGCGCTACTTTTCATGTTGAAAGCAGTCAGGAAGATATTTTAGCAACCCTTATGGTGCTGGACGGTGAAAACAAGCTTCAGAGTGTTGCAACAAAAACCTTTGACGGGAAAGATGTAAAAGATTTTTCACTTGGCAGCAATTTGGAATTAGAGGAAGGATACAGCGTTAAAGCGATGCTGTGGGACAAATTTATGAAACCTTTGATGTACAATAAGACAATTGTTTACGAAAAAAATGAAGGTGTAGGCTTTGTTGATGTAGAGGATATAAAGCTTGAAGATGGTATGTTCAAGACAAGCCAGGAATTGGGCCTGGATTATATCCTTAAGATGGATGTTGACAGAATGCTTGCTCCCAGCTTTGAAATGGCAGGCTTGCCCACACCCAACGGCGCAGCGCGCTACGGCGGTTGGGAAAGAAAGGGTGCAAGTAACTGGGGCTGGAGTGCAGAATCGTTTACTCTTGCCGGTCATACATTAGGTCACTGGATGAGTGCGGCGGCTATTATGCACGCAGCTACCGGCAATGAAGAAATCAAGGAAATGCTTGATTATGCGATAGAAAAGCTCAAATATATCCAGGATACAACAAAATCAGGCTATATCGGCGGTTGTAATGAAGAGACCTTTACAAAGTGCTTTGCGGGCAACACGAGTTGGTCCAGTAATTACTGGGTACCATGGTATAACGTGCATAAGATGTATCAGGGACTTATAGATGCATATAAGTTTACAGGCAACACCGAAGCTTTGAATGTTTGTGTTAACTTTGCAGACTGGGCTTTGAACGGTCTCAACAAAATGACAGACGCTCAGGTGCAGAGCATGCTCAATGTTGAATATGGCGGTATGAACGAAATTTTCGCAGAGCTTTATGATATTACAAAAAGAGAGGAATATCTTGTAACTGCAAGAAGATTTACTCATGATAATATCCTTAACCCTCTTATAAACGAAAGAGATGAGCTTCAGGGCAAGCACGCAAATACACAGATTCCTAAAATTATCGGTGCGGCGGCTATCTTTGAGATGAATGACGAAAAATACCAGAGTTACGGCAAGGGTGCAAGATATTTCTGGGACAGAGTTGTTAACCACCGTTCCTTCGTAATCGGCGGTAACAGCGTAAGTGAGCATTTCGAGGCAATTGGTCTTGAATCACTTCATCACAAGACTGCTGAAAGCTGTAATACATATAATATGTTAAAGCTTACGGAGTATCTCTACAACTGGGAACATAAGAGCGAATATATGGACTATTACGAAAAGGCACTGTATAACCACGTTTTAGGCTCTCAGGACCCCTTGACGGGTAATAAGATGTACTTTGTATCCATGCTTCAGGGTCATTACCGTGTTTACGGCACACCCTTTGACTCCTTCTGGTGCTGTACAGGTACAGGCATGGAAAACCCGGGTAGATACACAAAGTGTATCTACTACAAGAACGGCGATGAAATGTTTGTAAACCTTTACATCCCTTCAACAGTAGTATGGGAAGAAAAGAATCTTACACTTACACAGGAAACAAATTACCCCTACGAAGACACAATCCGCATTAAGATTACAGACGGTGAAGGCGATGCTGCATTAAAGTTCCGTGTACCCACCTGGGCAAAGAGTGGCGCAACAGCTACATTCAACGGGGAAACTTACAAAAAGGACGCTGCAGGTTACCTTGAAATTGAAGGAAGCTTCAAGAAGGGTGATGTGATTGAACTGACAATCCCCATGGAGCTTGAAATCTATAATTCCAGAACAGCTAATCAGATTGCATTCACCTACGGTCCTGTTGTGCTTGCTGCACCCTTGGGTACTGAAGGTATGCCAAACGATACCTACGAAAGCGAAACAACAATTGACACAAAGACAACAGATGTTCCTTTCATTGTATATGAAGGTGACAACATCAACGAGCTTGTTACAATGAATAACCGTGAAGAGCTTACGTTTACTCTTCACGGAGAATACCTTTCCGAGGGTGAAGACCTTACCCTTAAGCCTTTCTATGAAATCCATCATGAATTCCACAATGTTTATTGGAATATGAATATGGCAGGCGACTTGTTCTTAAAGAGGCTTAATAACGTAACGCTTGATTATGTTCAGCCTGACGGTCAGCAGGACGAATTGGGTCATGTGCTTGAAACAAACTGCAGTGACAGTAAGCACAACGGCTCCTTCTCTTCGGGCGGCAAGAACTATATGTGGCGTGACGCATGGGGACCTTCTGATGCTTATTTCTCCTATATGATGGCTGTTGATGCTGCTGCAAAGAATTACCTTTGTGTTACCTATTGGGGTAGTGACAGCGGTTTCTCAAAGTCAGGTTACGGCAGCTTCACCCGTGACTTCTCAATTTATGTTGATGATGTTAAAATAGCAGCACAGAAGATTGACAGAAATAAACCCAACAGTCCTTACTATTGCTTCTACGAAATCCCCGAGGAGCTGACAGAAGGCAAGGAAGGCGTAAGAGTTAAATGGCAGGCAAACGGCTCAAACAAGTGCGCGGGCGGTGTGCTTGAAGCGAGAATTGTAAGTGAAGTAATTTCACAGTAACATTAAAACACCATTGGGAAACCAATGGTGTTTCAGATTGTCGATAAACCTATTTTTCGCACAATTGCGAAGGGTTTGGGAAAGAAGGTTTCCCAAATAAAATAGGCGGGGTTAATCGCATTCACCCCGCCGAAAGTGCCGATTTTAGGGCTCCCATAGGGAGTCTTGCACGAGAAATC
>JAFYPR010000093.1 GCA_017547445.1 Clostridia bacterium | reverse complement strand
CATTGTTTGGGAAGAAGATTATCCCGCAGCAGATGCACAGCCCACAGCAGTTAAGCTTATTGCTGACGGCGTTGAAGTGGCAACAGGCGAAGTTCAGATGAATGATGTTGCATGGGAAGAACTTGAAATCTTCAAGACATATGTTGCTCAGGTTGGCGAAGATAAGTTCGAAAGCCTTCAGGAGGCATTTGAAGCAGCAGTTGACGGCGATGTAATCGTTCTTATTGATAACACATCAGTTGATGCACAGATTAACAATTCCAAGAAGGTTACTCTTGACCTTAATGGCTTTGAAATCACAGGTACAGATACAACAGCAAAGAACTTTGGTCTTATCAACAACACAGGCGTGCTTGTGATTGAAGACAGTGTTGGTACAGGTAAGATTACTGTAACAGCTACAGTAGAGAGCAATACAAGCAGATATTCTGCAGTAATTTCCAATAACCCCGGCGGTGTGCTTACTGTTAACGGTGGTACAATTGAACACCTTGGTGGTACATATATGGCTTACGGTATCGACTCTCTTACAAACTCCAACATTGCTCCTGTAAGCGTAACTGTTAACGGTGGTGTAATTAAGTCTACATACCGTGGTATCAGACAGTTCCTTAACAGTACAGAGACAATGAACAGCCTTGTTATCAACGGCGGTACAGTTGAAGGTGCTAACAAGTCCATCTTCTTCCATGACCCCAGCACTAAGGCTAACGTTGGTTCACTTGAAATCGGCGAAAATGCAGTAATTAACGGTGATGTATACTTGTTCGTAACAGCAAATTCTACAGAATATCCTGTTGACGTTCAGATTGCAGCAGCAGCTCTTCAGGGCGAAAGCACAGTTCTTACAGCTAACTTCCCCGAAGGCTATACTCTTGAGCTTAACAACGGTGTTTATGGTGTTGCTGAGTTTATTGCAGCTGCACACTTTGAAACTGCTCCTTATGCACAGTACAGTGCAACAAAGCCCAGAGAATCCTTCAACATTAATGTTTATGATATTAATGTAAGAGAATCTTTGGTTGTTAAGATTTACTCCGGTGAAACACTTGTTGCTGAAACAAGCTTAAGAGAAGCTGATAAGGATGATGCGACAAATGTTTACATCCCCGGTGAATTTACAAAGCTTTCTATGAATACTGTTATCAGCGGTAAGGAAGCAGGCAGCTGGGTAACAGACTGGAAGGTTGAGCCCTCCGTTGCAAATGTTCCCGACAAGCTTGAAGTATATGCTGACGGTACACTTACAGACACATGGACAGCTGACAGAAACGAAGGTATGTTCTTCGCAAGTGAAGCTGAATTGAACGAATACCTCGGATATGAAGGCGTATACAAGGCAGCTACTGTTACAAGCGGTGATGTTGATACACACTTCATGTCTGTTGTAGAAGCGTTCTTTGGCTCTGCTGCAGGCGATACAATCACAGTTTACGAAGCTACAGTAGTTGAAGAGGATGTTACTCTTGACTTTGAAGGCAAGACAATCGTTGGTGACGTATATCCTGTTATCCGTGTTCAGAACGGTGCAACAGTAACTATTGAAAACGGTAATATTACAAACGGTGACTATGTATTCGTGCTTGGTGCAGCAGACGGTTCTTCCGAAGGTAACCTTGTAATCAATAGCGGTACATACGTTGGTGAAACAACAGTTGCAAGCGTAACAAAGGGTACACTTACAATTAACGGCGGTGAATTCTCCGTAGTAGATGATACTTATAATTACGCATATACATTGAACTGTATTGACGCTAACTACAGAAACGGCGAAGCTAACATTGTGGTTAACGGCGGTACATTCCATAACTTCAATCCTGCAGATAATGCAGCAGAAGGTAATGGCACAAGCTTTGTAGCAGAAGGCTATGAAGCAGTAGATAACGGTGACGGCACATTTACTGTTCAGGAGGGTGCTCCCGAACTTCCCGAAGCTACAGTTACAGATGCTGAAAATGACGAGTTGACATTTGCTAAGAAGTTCACAGTGGTTGAACCTACAGAAAAACAGCTTGCATATTACGGCGACTGGTATGCAGACTTTGAGCTTACAGTAAATAAGGACGTAACATTCAATGCTAACGGCGGTGCTGACGGTTACCTTTCCGGTCAGTATGATGCATACAGCGAAAACTGGGTAAATGTTCCCTTCAAGGATGTAACACTTAAGGCAGGCGAATCCCTCAAAATTATGGAATACGCAGCTGAGTTGATGGGCAAGCCCGGTCTCAAGTACACATATGCTGAGGTATATGAAGAAGTTAAGGACTTCAATTGCGGTGTATTCTTTGAAGATATTTATCTTATTGAAAACCCCGACCTCGTTGTTACATTAGAGCTTCGTATCTACAATAATGAAAACGAAGAAGAAAACTATGTAATCGGCGAAACATTTACATTTGAAGCACCTGAGGTTGCAATTCCCACTCGTCCCACAGCTACAGTTACAGAAATCGAAAATGAAGATCTGACATTTGCAATGAACTTCAAGGCTGACGATGTAACAAAGACACAGCTTGCTTACTACGGCGACTGGTATGCAGACTATGTTCTTACAGTAAGCAAGGACGTAACATTCAATGCTAACGGCGGCGCAGACGGTTATCTCTCCGGTCAGTATGACGAATGGAGCGCAAACTGGGTAAGCGTTCCATTCAAGGATGTAGAGCTTAAGGCAAATGAGTCTCTTAAGATTATGGAATATGCGGCAGAAATGCTTGGCAAGCCCGGTCTTAAGTACACATATAAGGACGTATATGAGTCTGTTAAGGACTTTGACTGCGGTGTGTTCTTTGAACCTGCATTCCTTGCGGCTAATACCGACCTCGTTGTTACATTAGAGCTTCGTATCTACAATAATGAAAACAAAGAAGAAAACTATGTAATCGGCGAAACATATACATTCAAGGCTGAAGATGTAATCCCCGCTCTTCCCACAGCTACAGTTACAGAAATTGAAAACGAAGATCTGACATTTGCAATGAACTTCAAGGCTGACGAAGCAACAAATGCACAGCTTAAGTACTACGGTAAGTGGTATGCAGATTATGAGCTTACAGTAAGCAATGATGTAACATTCAATGCTAACGGCGGTGCTGACGGTTACCTTTCCGGTCAGTATGACGAATGGAGCGCAAACTGGGTAAGCGTTCCCTTCAAGGATGTAGAGCTTAAGGCAGGCGAAACACTTAAGATTATGGAATATGCGTCAGAAATGCTTGGCAAACCCGGTCTTAAGGTGACATGCAATGATATATACAAATCTGTTAAGGACTTTGACTGCGGTGTATTCTTTGAACCTGAATTCCTTAAGGCTAACCCCGGTCTTGTAGTAACCTTAGCTCTTAAGATGTATAACCCTGCTGATGAAGAGGAAAGCTATGTAATCGGCGAAACATATACATTCACAGTTCCTGCATATGTTGCAGAGGGTGAAGGTGAATTGTACGAAACACTTCAGGCAGCAATTGACGAGGCAGTTGAAGGTCTCCAGGTAACACTTCTTGCAGATGTTGCGGAAGATGTAACAGTTGGCGCATGTGATAAGGCAATTGAAATTATAACAGGCGACCACAGCTACACAGGTGCAGTTACACTTGCTGAATACGGTGCATGGGTTATAGCAGACGAAGAGGTTGAAGTTATCAGTGCAGATGAAGAAACACCTATAGTTAAGGGCGAAGGCAACGGTAAGTATGGTTACGTTGCTATGGAACTTGGCGTTAACATGGTTCAGGGTGCACAGGTAAGATTCGGCAGCGGTGTTGACGAAAACGGTAAGGTTGCACGTACAGAAGATAAGGAAGAAGGCAGCGGTCTCAGATTTATCACTGAAGTTAACAGAAATGAAACACTTGCCGGTACAGACAGCACTGAGCTCGGTGTTCTTGTAACAGCTGAAGGCAGTACAGCAATAACTGAAATTCCTGCTGTAAAGTGGCAGGATGAAGACAAGACTGTATTCACATCCGCTATTACAAACCTTAACGAAACTAACTACGTACGTCAGTTTACAGCAGTAGGTTATGCTGATGTAGACGGTATCAGATATGTAGGTAACGATGGAGTAACAAGAAGCATTTATAAGGTAGCTGCAGGTCTTCTTAAGACTAATAATGCTGAAACAAATGTTGAAGGCGAAACATACGATCCTACAGATGCGAAGCTTGTAAAGGTGCTTAATGCTTATGTAAACCAGACAGGTATCAGACTTGTACTTGTTGACAATGAGCTTGTGGCACATACAGGTGAAACAAGCACTAAGGGTGGCGCTTATAAGAGTGAAGCATTCTTTGAAGCAGGCGAAACTACAGTAAATGGCAATATTTACACAGTTACACTTACACCTGTTGGTGACAACACAGAATTCAAGGCATACTGGACAGAGTACATCAGAATTAACAATAACCACAACAAGGTTGTTAACGGTGTTACAAACTCCACACTCAATGAGGACGGTACATTGACACTTGTATTTGACCTTAGCGCAGTAAAGTAAGTCAGGAATACAAATAAAAAACTCTCCGAGAAATCGGAGAGTTTTTTTGAGTTTGTTAATTTTTAAGTGTGATTGAAGCGGAAGCAAGAGACGGTGAAGTTACTGTAAGAGTGCTTTCGCCCTTAATATCCGTTGCCTTTAAATATATAACAAGGTTGCCGTTATGTATTTTGCGTGAGAGTGAGGAATAGGGAGTTACGTCAAAGCCTGCGCCGTTTTCCATGCCTGCTATAGTATAGGAAAGTCCTGAAATTTGCGCTGTTAAGGTTGTGTCAGACCAGTTGACCTTTTCATTATCCTTATCAAGGAGAGAAGCATCAACCCGGATTGTGGACTGTGCCTCAGATGAGGGAGTCAGAACAATTCTGACAGGCAGGGAGGTTGTCTTAAGAGTATATTCGCTGCCGTTTATAACTGCCTTTAATTCGCCCTTTTCAAAGGGAAGCTCCCATACTATCATATTGCCGTGGTCGGGATTATCGGCTTTTTTAACTCCCTGTGATTTGCCGTTTAAGAAAAGCTCGGCTTCGGGAGAGTTTGTATATGCGATAACCTCGCAGGCGGTACCTTCTTCAAAATTCCAGTGCTCACAGAACCATCTGGGCGGTCTGCGGCGGGGTGCATTTTCGTCCCTCTTTTCACGGGTGAAAATATAGATATAGGGAGTACTGTCCCAGAGAGTCTTTCGGAAATGCCATGATGGCTTTTTGAAACCGCCCATATCAAGTAACCCCGGCATAGACGAGCGGATGGGCCAGCCGTGGGCTTCGCCCATGTAGTCGATGCCTGTCCAGAGGAATTGACCTGAGATATAGTCATTGTCACGTACTGCCTTCCATGCCTGCCAGGAGTGGGAATTTTCACTTCCATATATAACAGCTGAGGGGAAGCGCTTATGGTCATTTTCATAGAGGTGTTCCTTATAGTTATAGCCTGCGATATCCAAGGCTTCAAAGTAGCCTGTGTTGGTGGAAAGCTCGGGGAATGCAAGTGCCGCAGTAACAGGACGTGTAGTATCACATTCCTTAACCCACTTGACCAATTGGCGGGCAATGACTGCCAGACGCTCGGCATTAGGCTTGTTGGGGTCATACATTCTTTCAATTTCAGGCTTGTTATGGTCGTTGTTGCCTGTCATTGAGGAGAAGGAGGGATGGCAGTAGGGGTCGTTGGGGTAGTCAACCTCATTGCCGATTGACCACATAAAAATACTGGGGTGGTTACGGTCACGACATACCATTGCTTTTATATCCTTTTCGCCCCATTCGGGGAAATCTTCAAAATAGCCGTTGCGCTTGGGCGGATATACGTTGTGCCCCTGCCACCACTTATTCTTCGGTCCTTCCCATTCGTCAAAGGCTTCGTCCATGGTAATAAAGCCTAATTCATCACATAAATCCAAAAGTGTGGGGTCGGGAGGGTTATGGCTTGTACGGAGGGCATTTGTGCCGCATTCCTTTAATTTTACAAGGCGGTCATACCATACCTCGCGGGGGACAGCGGCGCCTAAACAGCCTGCATCATGGTGCACACAGACGCCTTTAAGCTTGGTATGTACTCCGTTTAAGAAAAATCCCTTATCCGGTGTAAATTCAAAGTAGCGGATACCACAGGGGGTAAGAATTGTATCTGTGATTTCTCCGTCAGATAAAACACAGGTTTTCATGGTATAAAGATAGGGATTATCGGGCGACCAGAGAGAGGGGTCTGAGAGGGTAAGCGTATCGGTGCCTGTTGCAACAGTATTGCCCTCTTTATCAAGAAGGGTATTTGTAACAGTAGCAGGAAGAGTTGTTGCACATTCGATTTTAACGGTTGCTTCCTCTTTTGTTACATTGGGTGTTGTTATAAAGAGCGTATCAGGAAGAACTGACACCTTATCGCATACTGTTATGAAAACTCTTCTTGTGATGCCTGTGCCCGTGTACCAACGGGAATCGGCAGTCTCCGTGCGGTTTACCATAACGGAAACGACGTTTTCATCTCCTATAAATTCAGTTACGTCATAGGTGAAGGTTGAATAGCCGTAGGGACGCTTACCAAGGTAGTTGGAGTTAAACCACACCTTGGAGTTGTTGTAAACCCCTTCAAAGGTGATGTATACACGTGCGCCCTTTTCCTTTAAGCCTTCGGGAAGAGAAAAGCGCTTTCTGTAGTGCATAATACCGCCGGGAAGATAGCCTGTGCCTGAGGAGTTGGATTTGTCAAATTCGCATTCAACACTTGCGTCATGGGGCACTGTAACCATGCGCCATGCAGAGTCATCAAAGCCCTTGTAGAAAGCCATACTCTCTTCGCCTCTGTGAAATTTCCAGCCTGAGGTTAAATAAATTGTTTCTCTTTTCATTTTCATTCTCCTTTCTAAGGAACGGGGACAGGGCTGCTTTTTCACCCGCTGTTCCCGTACTATACGAACATGGGTTTTAGGCTGCCTGTATGTTTTTTGAAGGCTCAATTATGAACAAAAAAGGCGCACTGATAGTGCGCCTTTTTTTAATAGCCTAATGTTTCGCCGATGGAATCGTCGTTTTCAATCCATGTATTTACATCTACGACAGTATATTTATCGTTGGTGTTGCGGATGATAACCTTTTCAATGCCTGCATTGATAATGGCACGCTTGCACATAGCACAGCTTGATGCGCCTGCCACATATTCGCCTGTTTCCATGTCCTTGCCTGCAAGATACAAGGTTGCACCCATCATATCACGGCGGGATGCGGAGATTATTGCATTTTCTTCTGCGTGGACACTTCTGCAGAGCTCGTAGCGCTGACCGCGGGGAATGTTCATGGCGTTACGGCGGCAATAGCCTAAGTCGATACAGTTTTTTCTGCCTCTGGGAGCACCTGTATAGCCTGTGGAAATGATTTCGTCATTCTTTACTATGATTGCACCGTAGTTACGGCGGAGGCATGTGCCGCGCTCCAACACAACGGTTGCAATATCAAGATAATAATTTGTTTTATCACGTCTTTGCATATTAATCACCTTACCTTACAATGATTTTAGAGGCGTAAAATTCGCCGCCCTTTAATGTGCCTGTTGCAACGATGTGGTCGTCAATTTCCAGAGAAAGGAAGTCAATAGCCTTGCCTGAAATGCCATTGAAAATTGAAGCGCCCGTTTCGATAATAAGAAGCTTTTCACTCTCTAAGCCTGTTTCGGCATTTTTAACTGTCATATAAACCTGACGGCTTGTAACGTTGAGCTTTGTGATTGTGCCCTCTGTTGTTACAATCTGTGTTGATGAGTCGGAGGGGGCTGTTGCATAAATCATAATTACCTTGCCGTTTGCAAATTCAAGCTCGGCATTATGCCCTACCCTTAAGTCATAAACTGTGGAAGCCACGTGGTTTACATAAATTGTGGATGCGGCGGAAAGAGTATATTCCACATCATCTACAATGACACTGCATTCGTCGGAGAGGGTTATTGTTGTAATCACACCTTCAACAGGGGCCGTGGGAGTAAATGTAACTTCTTCCCTGACAGCACCATTCCAGCGGTTTTCTTCGTCATTTACAATCTCGATATCGGAAAGTGTATTGTTTATGTAGAAGAATGCCACGTCTGCGCCTGTTGTAATTTCCTTCACGGAATCGGTCTTGTAGCCGTCAACTACCAGATTTACACCCTTGGGGATTGTGTAGATAGTGGGGGAGCCTTCTTCATTGCGGAAGGTGATTGTGTTGTTAGTCTTGTTTTTGCCTACGATTTTGCCGTAGGAAACAGAAATTTCAAACTTGTCCATCACACGATGGAGAAGCACTGCCATCTGCGCTCTTGTTACGGAGCCGTAGGGTTTAAAGTAAATATCATCGGGATGCTCAGGGTCATATACACCCTGCATAAGAGCGGAGTTTGTAACGTATTCAACATAGGGTGCGGCAACATAAGGGATTTCGCCCGCATCGGAATATGTAAGTGTGTAGCTGCCTGATTTATTTATTGTGCCTTCTGCACGGATAAGCTTTGTTAAAAGAACTGCCATTTCGTAGCGGAGAAGCTGAGAATCCGCACGGTCGGATGCAAGATAGCCTGCAAGCTCGTCCGCTGTAAGAACACCCTTATAAAGAAGGAATGCTACCTCGTTGGGGTAGGGTGTATTATACTGCGCTACAACATCCTTATATCTTTCGGAAGCCATAGCCTTAAAGGTGTCATAATCGCCTGTGATATAGCCTGCAACACGGGCAATAAGCACTAAAGCCTCAGTTTTTGTAATAGAGCGGTCAGGACGGAAGGAGCCGTCTGTATAGCCTTTGATGATACCTGATGCGGTCATTGCATCAATCTGCTTTTCTGCCCATGCATGGAACTCGTTAAGGTCAGTAAAGCCTGCTGCAAGAGCACTGCCTGACGAGAAAAGCATGGAGACGGATATTGCCAGAGCGGTAATTCGTTTTTTCATTATGTAAACCTCCGTAAAAAAGTGTTTTTCTAAGTATCAGCATATCATATTACAGGAAAAACTTCAATAAAAATTCGACAATTCAAGTGTAAAAATTTCGTTAAAAGAGGAAAAGTTGATTTGACTTTTTTATTTCCTGTGATATACTTACTTTAATCATAAAAAATGGAGTAGAGATTATGCTTTGTACAAGATGTAATAAAAATCCTGCGGTGGTTTTTATGACCCGTATGGAAGGGGATAAGGCTGTAAACGAGAGCCTTTGTTTCCCCTGTGCCAAAGAGCTGGGACTTAACTTAGGCAAGATGATGGGCGATATTAACCCCGAAGAGCTGGAAATGATTGAAAACCAGATGATGGATGCCATTAATTCTGCCGATATGCCCACAGAGGATATCGGTGGCAGTATTATGAGCATTATGAATAACCTTTTTTCCGGCGGTGGCGGAGAAAAGGGAATACCTTCAGGCAGCGTAAAGAAAGAAAAACGCTCCAAAAAGGCAGAGGATAACAAAAGAGTTATTGATTCCTACGGCGAAAACCTTACCTTGAAGGCAAGAAACGGAAGACTTGACAAGGTTATAGGCAGAGACGTGGAAATTGACAGAATGATTCAGGTTTTAAACCGCAGAACAAAGAATAACCCTGCCCTTATAGGTGAGCCGGGTGTAGGTAAAACTGCCGTTGCAGAGGGCTTGGCTGAAAGGATTGTGTCAAATCAGGTGCCTGTGAAGCTTCGGGATAAGGAAGTATATCTTTTAGACTTTACCGCCATTGTGGCAGGTACACAGTACCGTGGTCAGTTTGAAGCAAGGCTTAAGGCGATTGTTGACGAGGTTAAAAAATTGGGCAACATTATCCTTGTTATTGATGAATTGCATAACATTGTGGGTGCAGGTGATGCTGAGGGCGCAATGAGTGCGGCTAATATACTAAAGCCTGCTCTTGCAAGAGGCGATATTCAGGTTATAGGTGCGACAACTCTTTCTGAATACCGCAAGCATATTGAAAAGGACAGCGCCCTGGAGAGAAGATTCCAGCCTATTATTATAGAGGAGCCTTCGGTCAGTGAAACTATTGAGATTTTAAAGGGCATAAGAGGCTATTATGAAAATTACCATCAGGTAAAGATAACAGATGAGGTTATTGAAAAGGCGGCAATACTGTCGGAAAGATATATAACAGACCGCTTTTTACCGGATAAAGCCATTGACCTTCTTGACGAGGCAGGAAGCAGAGCCAACCTTAAAAACAAGGCTTTAGCTACTGTTTTTGAGCTTAAAAAGCAGCTTGAGCTGATAAAGAAGGAAAAGGACAATGCGGCAAATGAGGATTCTATAGAGGATTATCAGAAGGCGGCAGATTTAAAGATGCAGGAATGCTCAATACAGCAGTCTATCGACAGAATAACAGAGGAGATGGAGGATGTTTATCTGACAGTTGAGGATATTGCCACTGTTATTGAGCTGCAGACAAAAATCCCCGTTAAGAAGATAACTGAGGAAGAAACGAAGCGTCTTTTGAAGCTTGAGGATAATCTGCATAAGAGAATAATAGGGCAGAATGATGCCGTCAATGCAGTTGCAAGGACAATCAGACGAAAGAGAGCGGCATTGTCAAAGAAAAAGAGACCTGCAAGCTTTATATTCGTTGGCCCTACGGGTGTGGGTAAGACGGAGACAGTCAAGGCAATTGCCTGTGAGCTTTTTGAGTCAGAAGAGGCATTAATCCGTGTGGACATGACAGAATATATGGAAAAGCATGCAGTATCAAGGCTCATCGGCTCGCCTCCCGGATATGTAGGCTATGACGATGCGGGACAGCTTACGGAAAAGGTAAGAAGAAAGCCTTATTCGGTAATTCTTTTTGACGAGATTGAAAAGGCGCACCCCGATGTTATGAATATCATGCTCCAGATACTTGACGATGGCAGAGTGACAGACAGCCATGGTAAGCAGATAAGCTTTGAAAATACCGTTATCGTTATGACAAGTAACGCAGGAAGCAGTTATTCATCCTCGGCACTTGGCTTCGGAAAGACAGAACAGGATGCAAGTAAGACAAGGGCGATGGAAGCATTGAAGAAATTCTTAAGACCTGAGTTTTTGAACAGAGTTGACGAGGTTATTGTGTTTAACCCCCTGACAAAGGAGGAGCTTTTTGAAATTGTTGAATTGATGATTGATGAAATCCGTGATATGGCAAAGGAAAGAGGCATGGACTTTACAGTAACGGATGAGGTTAAAAAGCTCCTTTGCGAAAAGGGCTATGACAGCGCAATGGGGGCAAGACCCTTAAGAAGACTTGTGGGAAGAGAAATTGAAGACAGGTTGGCAGAATGTGTTATCCGCTCTGACAGAAGAGCAAATTTTGAATTTGATGTCAAGGACGGGGAAATAATCCTGAAGTAAAAAATGGCGTGCTTTGCACGTCATTTTTTACTCCCTTGCTTCATATAGATGGAGCAAGGGAGGATAGATGATGAAGGATTATATTGAAGAAAGGGCAAAAAGTCTT
>JAFYPR010000092.1 GCA_017547445.1 Clostridia bacterium | reverse complement strand
GGATTGGTACTGTAACGTGAATTTTTGGGGCAACAACGAATATAACGATGGTTTTTCCTATGATAACTGGGGCGGTTATAACTTGCTTGCAAAATTAAATCAGCACAACCCCAAGGTAAAAGAATATATTGCAGATGTTGTCCGCTTCTGGGTTACGGAATTTGACGTTGACGGCATCCGCTTGGATGCTGCCGATGTTTTAGATTTGGGCTATATGCAGTCTCTTCGTGCAGTTGCCAATGAAGTAAAGAGCGACTTCTGGCTTATGGGTGAGGTTATCCACGGCGACTATAACCGCTGGGCAAATGAAGGCACACTCCACTCAGTTACAAACTACCAGCTTCATAAGGCACTCTATTCAGGGCATAACGACAAAAACTATTTTGAAATTGCCCATACCGTAAAACGCCTTAACGATATGTTCTCAGGCAATTTAAATCTTTATAACTTTGTCGATAACCACGATGTTGAGCGTATTTATACAAAGCTTACCAACAAAGCTAATTTCACACCAACTCACATCCTTCTGTACACACTTCCCGGTATTCCCTCAGTTTATTACGGCTCGGAATTTGGCATAGACGGCAAAAAAGAACGCCACAGCGACGATTCTCTCCGTCCGTATCTCTCTTATGAGGAATATTCAAAAAAAGCAAAAACAAATGACTTTGTAAAGCTTATTTCTGCATTGGGTAAAACAAGACAATCACTCCCCGCCCTTTCCTACGGCGATTATAAGGAGGTTAAGCTCACCTGCGAGCAGTATGTATTCAGCCGTAATTACAACGGCGAAACTGTTTTTGTAGTCGTTAACAACTCTGACAATCCCGCTTACGTGTCCTTCAGTGCTCCTCAGGGCGAATATACAGGTGCACTTTTCGGCACAAAAGTAAAATCTGACGGCACAATCAGCTTTACCATCCCTGCTAATTCGGGCGAAATTTTCACTCTTTCAGGCAAAGTAAAAGCATCTGCACCATTAAAGGCAATTAAAAAGTCATCAGCGCCTGCAGTACAGCCTGTACAAAAAGCTGAAGCTTTCACAAACAAAGCACAGGACGAAGCAAAAGCCGCAACCAATATTGAGCTTAAAACTGTCACTGTTCCTCAAAACAAAGCCTATGAAGATATGACAGTTGAAGAATTACAACAGGTAATCCTTGATAAAATGGCTAAAAACGGTCCCGTAACGGACTATATGAAAAAAACAGTCTACGATAATACTCACCACGGCTCACTTATAAACTGGGCAAAAAGCTTTAACTGATAAAACAGCGCACTTGGGTTTTCCAAGTGCGCTGTTTTATTTTTAATCCCAGGATCCGAACTTCTCAAGTTTCAATGGCACTTCCTTGCACTCCGGGCATCTTATACTTTCGGGGTGTTTTCTTAATTTCCCGCCTTTACATTCAGGGCATGTTTTTTTAAACTCTATTACCATTTCGTAATCATCAGTATCATAAAAAATTTCTCTTTTCCTCTCAATCATTAACCCAAAACATTTTTCACACTGAAATACATCTGTATTGCATATAAAACGTAATTTATTACCCGTATCACACTCCACTAATTTACGAACATAATCGCCATATTTGCCTTCTGAAATTTTTGCTCGCAATTCTTTTTCCTGTTGTTCCGTTTCTTCCCAATACTTCTTTGAGAAGAATCCTCCGCCAACATGCATTTCCTTCGAAAAATTACATTTAGGACATTTATACTCATAAAAGCGTCCCATACCCAAGCCTCCTTTATTTTTATTGCTTCATCAATCCCACTCAACCTTAATCTCAATATCATCAAACACTTTTCCTCTGATAATTATATCATCTTCCAAAACCTCTGCAATCACCGTACTTCCAAAAACAAACATTACCCTCGCAAAAGCAATATTTGCTATTTTATCGTAAAGTCTGCCCGCGCTCATTGTGCCCTTTGCAATTGTCTTATAGCCGTTTGCAATGTAACCCACCTTCCCTATATAAGGCATCTCAACCATAATTGCCTCGTCGTCATACTCATTATCAAATTCCTTTCTGAGCCTTACAACAGTGCCAATCTCAAAAGGCTTTTCACCATAATAATGCCCAATCCCCGTGATTGTTACAAACATTTTCTTTTCCATAAAGCACCCTCCTTAACATCTTTTTTCTTATTACAATTTCATTATACTTTCTGCCCTGTCCTAAAAACAGGACAGAAAAAAGCTCTCCGAAAATTCGGAGAGCTTCTTATAATTAAGTTAATTCTTACTTCATGTCAGCGATAGCTGCCTGTGCTGCTGCAAGACGAGCAATCGGAACACGGAAGGGAGAACAAGATACATAGGAAAGACCGATCTTATGGCAGAATTCAACGCTAGAGGGGTCGCCGCCGTGTTCACCACAGATACCGAGGTGCATTTCGGGTCTAACCTTCTTACCGCCTGCAACAGCCATTTCCATAAGCTTACCAACACCTGTCTGGTCGAGCTTAGCGAAGGGATCGTTTTCGAAAATCTTCTTGTCATAGTAAGCATCGAGGAACTTACCTGCGTCATCACGGGAGAAACCGTATGTCATCTGTGTAAGGTCGTTTGTACCGAAGCAGAAGAATTCAGCTTCCTTAGCGATGTCTTCGGAAGTAAGACATGCTCTGGGGATTTCGATCATTGTACCAACTTCGTATTCGATTTCAACGCCTGCTTCAGCGATAACTGCATCAGCTGTAGCAACAACTACGTCCTTAACGAACTTAAGTTCCTTAACGTCGCCTGTAAGAGGAATCATGATTTCGGGAAGAACCTTCCAGTCAGCATGTCTCTTCTGTACATTGATAGCAGCCTTGATAACAGCCTTTGTCTGCATAGCAGCAATTTCAGGATATGTTACAGCAAGACGGCAACCACGGTGACCCATCATGGGATTGAATTCGTGGAGAGAAGTGATAAGAGCCTTAATGTCTTCAACGCTCTTACCCTGAGTAGCTGCGAGAGCTGCAATGTCAGCTTCTTCTGTGGGAACGAATTCATGAAGCGGGGGATCCAGGAAACGGATTGTTACAGGGCAACCTTCGAGAGCTTCATAAAGAGCTTCGAAGTCAGCCTGCTGCATGGGTTCGATCTTAGCAAGAGCTGCTTCTCTTTCTTCAACTGTATCGGAGCAGATCATTTCACGGAATGCTGCAATTCTGTCAGCTTCGAAGAACATGTGCTCTGTACGGCAAAGACCGATACCTTCTGCACCGAGTTCGCGAGCCTTCTTAGCATCCTG
>JAFYPR010000009.1 GCA_017547445.1 Clostridia bacterium | reverse complement strand
TCTATGTTATAGGGCATGGTTTTCCCCGGAGGAAGCTCTATCGCTCTTTCCTTTTCCTTCAATTTACCTCACTCCTTAATCAAACAATGATTAATTCGATTATTTCTTTCCCGGACCGTCGAGGGCATCGTCCCCTACTCGGAAACGATTTCTACGGTAATCTTAGCGCTGATTTCGGGATAAACCTTAATTTCAACCTCGTGAGAGCCGATTGTCTTTATTCCGTCGGGAAGCACAACCTTTCTCTTGTCAACAACAACGTGAAGCTGATACTTAACAGCATCTGCCACATTCTGGTTTGTAACCTTACCGAAAAGCTTGCCGTTGTCGCCTGCCTTGGAAGCAATGGTAACCTTACCGCCTTCTAACTTTCCTGCAGTTTCCTTAGCGGCTAAAATTTCCTGCTCCTTGTGGTAAGCCTTTGCTTCATTTTTACCCTTAACCTCGTTTAATGCGCCCTTTGTAGCTTCCTTTGCGAGACCCTTGGGCAAAAGGAAGTTGCGTGCGTATCCGTCGCTTGCCTCTACAACCTCGCCTTTTTTGCCATGTCCCTTTACGTCTGCCAATAATACTACCTTCATATCTATCTTCCTTTCTGTTACTTTTCACTTAAAATTTCATCTATTGCTTCCTTAAGCATTTTTTCAGCTGTATCAACATCCGTATCCTCAAGCTGTGCCGCACCTGCAAGCATATGCCCGCCGCCGCCCAACTTTTCGGCAATCAGCTGAACGTTAATATCCCCGTAGCTTCTGCAGCTTACGGAAATCACATTTTCGGACACAGGTGCAATTACAAATGATGCAACAACATTTTCTATCTCTAAAATATCATTTGCCGCCTTTGCTATAACGTCCTGTCTGACAGAGTCAGAATAAACCTTGCTTATACCCACAGACTCCTTATACATTTCCATAGCGCATACAATCTCACTTCTCTGGCGGTATGCCTCGTAGCTTTCACGAAAGCTCTTTCTTACCCTCAGGGTATCTGCGCCAAGCCTCTTTAAATACGCCGCCGCTTCAAGTGTTCTTACACCGGTCTTGTAAATAAAGTTATTTGTATCAATAAGTATACCTGCATACATAGCCTCGGCAATTTCTGCATTTATACCGCCGCGACCTATATACTGAAGCATTTCTGCCACCATTTCACAGCTACTGGATGCAAAAGGCTCATGATACAGAAGGTCCGTATTTGAAATGAACTCTTCACTTCGTCTGTGATGGTCAATAAGCACTACGCTGTATGCCTCATCAAGAATTTCAGCAGATGCCACAAGACTTCTTCTGTGTGTGTCGCAGACGACAACCAATGTTTTAGGTCTTATAAGCTCTCTTGCCTGCATCTTGTTTATAAAAAGTCCCGAGTGTGTCTGATTGTTTTCAAAGCTTCTCATAAGGGATATAACCGTAGAGTCACAGCCCTCCAGTAAAACCTTTGCCGGCTTACCGTGAGCCATGGCAATACAAGCTAAAGCAACGGATGCACCAAAGGAGTCAGCGTCTGCATTTACATGCCCCATAACAATAACGTTGTCACATTCCTCGATAAGACCAAGCATTGCCAATGCCTTTACTCTTGCCTTAACCTTTGTTCTCTTTTCTGTTTCACGGTTTTTACCGCCAAAATACGTGAAGCTGCTGCCATCCTTTATAACTGCCTGGTCACCGCCTCTGCCCAATGCCATATCGAGAGCAGTCTTTGCAAAAACGTCAATTTCATTTATATCCTCGCCGCCTATGCCCACACCGATACTTAATGTAGGTTCAATGGCACTTCCTGCGCCTCTTAATTTTGCTTTTTCAAGAATATCAAATTTGTCTGTCTTTATTCTCTCTAACATTTCCGAATTGAAAAGGCACATATATCTGCCCTTTTCAATATGTCTTACGCTGCCGCCAAAACTCTTTACCCATTCAAAAATGAGTGTTTCGATTTCCTTTTCCGCCTGATAGGAAACATCGTCTCCCTCTTCGCTTAAAAGCTCGTCGTAGTTATCAATAAGCACATGCATTATAACAGTTCTTATATCACGTGCTTCTTTTTTGTAATACTCAAGCTCCGTAATATCCTTCAAGGTTACAACAAATGCACTGTCTGTCACATTATCTGCCTTAAAGGGCACATTTGTTAACTGGTAGCACTTCTCACCGTGGTCAACTCTGCATTCCTCTCCGCTTCCCATACGGCTTAAAAGGTCCATAGTGACAGACGGGATATGCTCTGTTATGCCGTCATGCATTGTAACGGACGGGCAGATTTCACCAAAGGCTTCATTCCACCAGTTGATTTTACCGTCAGTGCCCACAGACACCATTGCAATGGTAACGCCCTTTGTTATGTCAAACTTATCGTTAACCTCTGCCATAGACGAATAGTACTTTATTGTGGCATCAACGGCATTTTTCTCTTCCTTCAGCTTTAAAACAAAGGTTGCAACCGAAACAGAAAGAAGCACCAGTCCCACAAAAATATTGTAAAAGCATACGCCTATTGCACAAAGTGCAACCAACAAACAATATAAAAACAGTCCGTTTTTCAATATTAAATTAAAAATTGAGTTTTTCTTATTCATTGTTACCTCTCAAAAATCATACATATACATAGTGTATTATATAACAAATATTTGCTTTTGTACAGTATTTTTTTCTAAAAGGGTGAGCCAATATGAACGAAAATACCAACCGCGCGTCATCATTTCGCCACAAAGAGGTTATAGACATATCCACAGGTGACAGATTAGGCTTCATGACCGACGTTGATGTAGATCTTACGGAGGGCAGAATAAAAGCTATCATAATCCCGGGCAAACGCCGTTTTTTCGGCTTTCTCCCACCCGAAGAGGATGTTGTAATAGAGTGGGAGCACATAAAAAAGATAGGTGACGACATAATCCTTGTCGCCACAAGCGGCGAGGATTACTAACACAGAGGACGATGTGGACATCGTCCCGCCACAAACAAAAAAGCTCCGCCGCAGCGGAGCTTTTTATCTATTCAAACTTATTTACGGTTTTCTTCACCTTGTTTACAAGAGGGACAACACCATCTTCACTCCATGTAAAGAGCTTTATATAGCTGCATTCAGGAGAAACGGCATATTCTTCAAAGGCTGCCTTGCCCTCTTTTTGTATAAGCTTTGCCTGCTTTTTTGAAGAAAGAACATTATTTTCCGCATCAAGCTCAGCTACATACATGTCAACCCATTTATCCGAATCCAGATTAATTACGGAATATGTAACGCTGCCATCAACCACATCACCCTTTGTCACACAGAAGGGACTGTCCGTTACATAAAAGGAGCTTATCTCAAAAAGACCGCCTTTAACGTTATTTCCTCCGCGCACGGTAAATTTATTAATGTCCGTACACTTATTTCTGAAGGCAAAATCCTTTGCAACTGTAGACAAATTTCCTTCCTCGTCAATTATATAAAAGGAAAACTTATTGCTTGCACAGTCAACCTTTACAACGGCGTGATACAGCTTGTTTTCTTCATAGGTCACATAATCTGTATAGGTATATCCCGAGCCGTTATGTGCATCAAGATGCCCGTCAGGACGGATTCCCAGGGATATATTGTAATGCCCCCATGCAGAAGGAATATTACTTGAAGAACAAAAGCCTATGGTGCCGTCACTGGTGGTGTTTACAAGCAGGTCGAAATTGATGTACTTTACCGTAGAAAAGGCTTCAAATTCATTATAGGCAAAGCTTGCGCCGGAGGTATACTTTTCCACCTTTGCCTTTACCGTCACGTTGTATGTGACAACGTTTACATATCCGTCCTTTTCAAAGGTTGCAGTAAGGGTAACGTAAGCATCCTCTTCACCGATTTTAGGTCTTATTACTCTGCCCTTTAGGGTTATAACATCCTCGTTACTCGACTCCCATGTAATACGGCTTCCCAGCACACCCACATCAGGCAGCTTAAGGCTTCCTCTCACCGCGTCAAGCCTCTGACCGAAATCAATGCTTTCGGCATCCCTTACAACCGCCTCGGCACCGTCAATTTCTTTATATGCATATTTTTGGTTAAGCATTTCGTTGACAAGGCTCATTTCATCATCCGAAAGTGCTCTGCCGTAAACAAGAATTTCAGCAATCTTACCCTTGTAGAACACATTGCCTCCTGAAGGTGCCTCGGCACCGTTATTGCCGCTTCTCTTACCGCCTATTCTTACGGTTGTACCCGTGTTTGTCAGGGGTGTATTACTCTTTTCAAAAAGCGTCCACTCTCCGTTTTCATAAATGCCCACACTGCCCCCGTCTTTTCTTGCAGCAGACACTAAAAGCCCTTCCTTCTGCACTCTCTTTGTTTCAACGCTTCCCGATGCGGCACTTGTGCCTCCGCCAAACATTGCCTGAGCATTATTGTACGAAGGTGTAAAGGTCATCTGTCCCCAGTTGCCGTTGTTACAAACGGTGAAAAGGCAAT
>JAFYPR010000091.1 GCA_017547445.1 Clostridia bacterium | reverse complement strand
TACTACGCTTATTTTTTTCATAACGCGCCTCCATCAGCATACATTTTACGCCACTTTTTTTATCATACCAAAAAAGATTTCCTTTGTCAAACCTTCCTCTCATTTTATTGACAAAGATCTTCCTTATATTATATAATTATCCAAACAAATTAAAAGGAGCATTTATATGCCGAAAAATAAACTTATCAATCTTTTGATATATTCCTACATTGCCCTGCCCTTTCTTATATTTTCCGCAGGCTTTTTAAAATGGTATTTCGCCATTCCCGTAAGTGTATGTACAATACTTGCAATTGCTCTTTCAGTCCGTGACTGCGAAGGCTATGAAAAGGTATCAAAAAACCGCTTTACACCCCTTTGTATTGCAGGCGGTCTTTTTATAATAATTGCCGTGGTGCTTTTGTCGGGTATCGGCAATGTTTTGTGGCAGAATAACGACCACGCCACACGTAATACTATTTTTGATATTCTGGTTAATTTTTCCTGGCCCCCTGAGTATATAAAGGAGGGCGGCAATGAGGTTGCGCTGGTTTACTATATCGGCTTCTGGCTCCCGTCAGCACTTATAGGCAAGTTAACTACGCTTCAGGCAGGCTATATATTCCAGATAATATGGGCAGCTGCAGGGCTTTGCATTCTCTGGTATCTTCTTTGTGTTATCCATAAAAAGGTTGTAATCTATCCTCTTGTAATCTTCCTTTTTTTCGGCGGCATGGATATTATAGGTCATAGCTTTGTGGAGCTTTTCTACAATAACCTTACCAATTTGCAAAAGGGCGCATGGGCATTTCCCGGGGGAAGTGCCATTACCACTCATATCGAATGGTGGGCAGGGTATTTCCAGTATTCCTCCAATACAACTCAGCTTTTCTGGGTGTTTAACCAATGCTTGCCCGTGTGGATTGCAACAATTGTTATCCTTTTGGAAAAGAACAATAAAAATCTCGTGTTCATTATGGGCACAACGCTTATTTCAAGTACGCTTCCCTTTGTAGGTCTTATCCCGATTTTTGTATGGTGCGCCCTCTGTGACCATAAGGGCGATTTACTCAACCGTCCCTTTACCGATAATTTCGGCAAGTCCTTCTTTTCGCTGTTTACTTATCAGAATGTTACAGGCGGCGGACTTTCGGGTATAATTTCGTTTTTATATCTTATCGGCAATATCGCTTCCACAACTCAATCTGATACAACCACTACCCCCACCTCTTCTGCACAGGGCTTTTCGGTATGGACATTTATTATCACCATTGTTGCCTCGGTTGCAATTTTTACAATTTTAAAGGGCAAATCCCCTATCACACCCGTTAAACTCGTTTACCTTATCCCGTCAGTTATTGTTGCAGCCTTTCTTGCAGTCTCTCCTATGCTGAAGATTGAATATTACCTTCTTTTTGTAATATTTGAATTCGGTATACTTTCACTTCTGCTTCTCCCCTCCTCGGGGAAGTCTGCGTTATTCTTTATAACCATAGCCTCCCTTCTTATAATCCCGTTCTTCAAGGTTGGCAAATCCATTGACTTCTGTATGAGAGCATCTATTCCCCTTTTAGTTGTTTTATGTCTTTTCAGTTTAAAAGCTGTTAAAGAATATTTTGATGAAGAAAAACAGCTTCTCTCCACACTTTTGTGCGTAGCTCTTATGCTGGGCGCACTTACTCCCGTTAAGGAAATTGCCCGCACAATTGAGGCAACCTTCTGTGAAATCGAAGTTAAAGGCGGCGTTGCAAACGACTCAAAAACCGTCAGTCAGGTTTTCGGAGGCAAAAACTTTACAGGCAGAACAGAAGATAACTTCTTTTTTGAAGTGCTCGCAAAATAAACAACAGTCAAAAGCGTGTCGAAAAAATCGACACGCTTTTCTACATAAGCGGAGCAATAAGCCTCAGCACGGCATGGTATACACTGCCCATAAAACCGTTAAACCGCTGAAAGTCGACTACCTTCTCGCACTTTTCAATAGTTTTTATCATATCCAGCTTCATTTCTTTAATAACAGGAGAATTATAAAATACACAACCGCATTCAAAGTGGTGGCACATACTCCGAAAATCAAGGTTTATGGTTCCTGCACAGGAGATAATATCGTCACATACAAAGCCCTTTGCGTGAACAAACCCGGACGGAAACTTATAAATCTCAACACCTGCATTTATAAGGGTCCTGTAATAGGATTTTGTCATGGAGTATACAATTTTCTTATCGGGGATACCCGGTACGATTATTTTAACGTCAATCCCCTTTTTTGCCGCAATACACAATGCGCTGTTCAATTCGTAATCAGGTATCAGGTACGGCGTATAAATGTATATATATTTTTTTGCATTATTTATTGCGCTCAGATATACGTTTTCCCCTACTGTTTCGTCATCAAGGGGTGTATCAGAGAAGGGCTGTACAAACCCCTTGTCCTTTGCAGTGTATTCCCTCTTTTCAAGAAAGGGCGATATATCTTCATCCTTATCGCAAAAGGCGTTCCACAAATCAAGGAACATCAAGGTAAATTCCCTTGCACCGTCGCCCTCAATTCTTACAACCGTATCCTTCCAGTAGCCGTATTTTTCCTTTTTGTTTATATACTCGTCCGCGATATTAATTCCGCCCGTAAACGCCACACGGGAATCAATTGAAAGTATCTTCCTGTGGTCACGGTTATTCATCGCCGCACTGATAACGGGCAGATAGGGGTTAAACGCAAGGCACTTAATACCATTTTCCTCAAGTCTCTCCTTAAATCCCTTCGGGGCGGTAAACACACTTCCCATATCGTCATAAATAAATCTTACCAAAACACCTTCTTTTGCCTTTTTCACAAGAGCATCGGTAAGACGCGAAAGCATTTCGCCCTCGTCTATTATGAAATATTCAAGGAAAATAAATTTTTCAGCCTTCTCTATAGCCTCTAACATATAAGGGAATGCCTCTTCACCTGACGAATAATACGAAGCATCAGTATTTTCGCATACGGGAAAGTCCAAAGCTGCAAGATACTTACTCTGTACATACAGACACTCATCCTCAGCTTTTAATTTTTCCGCCGCTTCCCGTTGGGGAATTCTGTATACACAGTTTCTCTTCTCTGCCCCTTCACAGGCATTACGGAGCCTTTTCCTCGGACTTTTACCACCGATTAATATATACAGTATGCTTCCGAAAACAGGCGTTACATATATAAAAACAATCCACGCCATTTTTATTGAAGGATTGCATCTTTCATTTATGATAAACAAAACAACAGCTATGCTCAGTATGCGTATCAATGCATTAATCTCGGCACTTCTTGCCTCAAAAAATTTACTCACACCGATTAAAACCGCAACTTGTATCAATAAAGCTATGCTTATGGCAAGAAATCGGTTTACCGCAGGCTTTAAAACCTTCATTTCGACCACCTCTTAGCTTATGTTACCACAAAGGAGCATTGTTAAACAACAATGCTCCCTTCTTTTTAACGTATTATTTACAATTTTAACCGCAGCTTGAGCAGCCTGAGCAGTTACCTGAGCAACCACCCGATATTTCACCTGTCATAAAGTATGTGAGGATAGAATTCATCTGCCCTACAACAGCTTCAAACTTCTGCTGAGCAGCATGATATTCGCTTATCACACTATTACTCATAACCTTTTCGTAGCACTCTTCAAGCTCGCTTCTGATTTCAGCCATTCTTTCGTCACTTACTTCGCCTGACTGGATTTCTTCCGCCAGAGCCTTTCTTACGTTGTTGTATTCAACTAAAAGAGCAATTGCTTCTTCGTCCTTTTCCTGCTTTTCTTCTGCCGCCTTAAGAGCCTTATACTCTTCGCTGTCAACGATTGCCTGTCCTAATTCTCTTGCCTTTGTCAAAATCTCACTCATATTATAATCTCCTTCCTTATAAGGCTCCCTCTCCGAGGGAGCTGTCGCCAAAGGCGACTGAGGGAGTGTTGCAATTACCCGCAAACTTCCCCTATCAAAATCCAGGTCTGTGCCCTGGTTATTTTTACTTTTACGATTTTACCCACAAGGCTTTCATCGCCTTTAAAGTTAACTATCTTATTTGCGTAATTACGGCTCGTCAGAATACCCTCTTCCTTGCTCATTCCTTCAACAAGCACCTCCTGAACCTCGCCCTCGCATTTTTTATTAAGCTCATAGCTTATATCATTCTGCACAGAAAGAAGACGGTCAAAGCGTGCCCTTATCTCTTCCTCAGTTGCCGCAAATTCCATCTTTGCCGCAGGGGTTCCTTCTCTTTTTGAATAAATAAACGAAAAGATGCTGTCATATTTAACCGTCTTCAGCATATCCAGAGTATCTTCAAAATCTTCCTCTGTTTCAGTAGGGAAGCCTACGATAATGTCCGTCGTTATTGCTAAATCGGGCATCAATTTTTTTGCCTTATCCACAATGGAAAGATATTTTTCCCTGTTATAAACTCTGTTCATTTCCTTTAACAGTTTATCACTTCCCGACTGCAAAGGCAAATGCAATTGATGGCAGATATGCTTTGAATTTGCCATTACAGACAAAACCTCATCTGATATATCCTTCGGATGACTTGACATAAAGCGTATACGTTCAATGCCGTCAATTTTGTCAACCTCGCCAAGAAGTGTGGCAAAGCCTTCTGTCATACCCATATCCTTGCCGTAGGAATTAACATTCTGCCCTAAAAGTGTAATTTCCTTAACGCCTCTTTTTGCTAAAAGAGTGCATTCCTCAATTACCGCTTCCATACTGCGGCTTCTCTCTCTGCCTCGTACATAAGGCACAATACAATAGGTGCAGAAATTGTTGCAGCCGTACATTATGGAAACAAACGCCTTGCATCCGCCATCGTAATTGGTAGGCACATTTTCTAAGACGCAATCATTTTCCTCACGGTTTATAACACGCTTTTTCTCTACAAGTACAGCTTCCAGAGCCCTTGGAAAATCTGCCATGGCACGGGTGCCTAAAATCATATCAACGTGAGGGTAAGATGCTCTTATCTTTTTTTCCACACTCTCCTGCTGACTCATACACCCTGCAATGGCAATAACCATCCGCGGCTTTTTAGCCTTAAGATGCTTCAAAGCTCCGATGTTACCCAAAACCTTCTTTTCTGCGCGATCTCTTACGGCGCAGGTGTTGAACATGATAAAGTCTGCCTTTTCCCTGTCATCTGTCAGGGTGTAACCCATTTTCTGCAAAATACCCTCATACTTCTGCGAGTCATTTACATTCTGCTGACAGCCGTAGGTTTCAACAAGCGCAAACCTTTCTTCGCCCTTCAAAAGAGCCTTAACCCGCTCCATTATTATTTCTTGTTCTTTAAAATCTATTGTCATACAAATCACCAAAAACAAAACATTCACCACCGACATTTTCGGCGGTGAATGTTAGTTGTATCATTCTGCACTTGATACTTCAATTTTACAAAGTCGAAATATCAATAATACCTACTTCGCCTGTTTCCTTCTGCTCAATACTGTTGAGGAGTGCCTTTGCAGTATCCAGGCTTGTAAGACAGGGAATGCTTCTTTCAACACTTGTTCTTCTTATCTTGAAGCCGTCACGATTGTGAACTCTACCCTTTGTAGGTGTATTGATAACAAGATCACAGCCACCGCCCGAGATAAAGTCTAAGATATCAGGTGCGCCTTCAGCAATCTTATTAACCTTCTTTGCACTTACACCGTTGTCAACAAGGTACTGACAAGTACCGCCTGTAGCGTAAATTCTGAAGCCGTGCTTTTCAAATTCCTTTGCAAGGCTGCATACCTCCTCCTTATCAGTATCACGGACTGTGATAAGAAGGTTACCCTCTGTGGGTATCTTCATATTGCTTCCTACAAAGGACTTGTAAAGCGCTTCGTGGAATGTGGGCGCAATACCCAATACTTCACCTGTAGACTTCATTTCAGGTCCTAAGGATGTATCAACATCATGAAGCTTTTCGAAGCTGAATACAGGCATCTTTACTGCCACATAGTCAGCAGCGGGGTTAAGACCTGTGCCATAACCCATATCACAGAGCTTTTCGCCCATCATAGCTCTTACAGCAAGCTTTACAATCGGAACATTTGTAACCTTGCTGATGTAAGGAACTGTTCTGGAGGAACGGGGATTAACCTCGATGATATATACACCGTCAGGTGCAACGATAAACTGAATATTGATAAGACCAACAACATTAAGCGCTCTTGCAAGCTTTTCTGTGTAGTCAATAATTGTATCAATATCCTTCTTGGTGATTGTCTGCGTGGGGTAAACTGAAATGGAGTCACCGGAGTGAACGCCTGTTCTTTCAACGTGTTCCATAATACCGGGGATAAGAATATCCTTACCGTCGCAAACCGCGTCAACTTCAACTTCCTTACCGATAACGTACTTATCAACTAAGATAGGATGCTCCTGAACACTACGGTTGATAATTTCCATATAAACTGTAATGTCACGGTCGTTATAGGCAATTTCCATACCCTGACCGCCCAATACATAACTGGGACGAACAAGCACGGGATAGCCGATTTCATTTGCCGCAGCGATTGCCTCTTCACATGTGAATACTGTTCTGCCTGCAGGACGGGGAATATTGTTGGCTTCCAGTATTTCGTCAAAGAGCTCTCTGTCTTCCGCTCTGTCAACGTCCTCAGCCTTTGTACCGAGGATTTTAACGCCCATTTCCTTAAGAGCCTTTGTAAGCTTGATAGCTGTCTGACCGCCGAACTGTACGATAGCACCATAGGGCTGTTCCAGATCAACAATGTTTTCAACATCTTCGGGAGTAAGTGGCTCAAAGTAAAGCTTGTCCGCAATGTCAAAGTCAGTAGATACTGTCTCGGGGTTATTGTTAACAATAATTGTTTCGTAGCCAAGGCTCTTTAATGCCCATACACAGTGAACGGAGCAGTAGTCGAATTCGATACCCTGACCGATTCTGATAGGACCTGAGCCAAGCACCATAATCTTCTTTCTGTCTGCCTTTGTTTCACCTGTGGATTCGTTTTCACTTCCGTAGCAGGAATAGTAGTAAGGTGTGACAGCTTCAAATTCAGCCGCACATGTATCAACCATCTTGTAAGCAGGCATAATGGAGTTTGCCTTGCGCATTTCCTTCACTGCCTTAGCGTCCATACCAACATATTCGCCGATAACCTTGTCTGTATAACCGTAAATCTTCGCCTTATTGAGAAGCTCGGGTGTAAGGTTACCCTTCTTTAATTCAACGCCTAAATCAACAACAGACTTAATCTTTGTCAGGAACCAGTTGTCAATCTTTGTGATGGAGTGAATTTCTTCAACTGTAATTCCCTTAAGAAGTGCCTGTGCCACAACAAAGAGACGCATATCGTCAATCTTCTTTAATTCTTCATAAAGCATTTCCTTACTAAAGGACTGATACTGAGGCAAATCAAGAGAGAATATATTCAGCTCAAGAGAACGTACAGCCTTTAAAAGAGCGCTTTCAAAGCATGTACCGATACTCATAACCTCGCCTGTAGCCTTCATCTGTGTGCCTAATTTTCTTTCAGCAGTCACAAACTTATCAAAGGGCCACTTGGGGAACTTTGCAACGATATAGTCAATAGTAGGTTCAAAGCCTGCATAGGTCTTGCCTGTTACGGCATTCTTAATTTCGTCAAGGTTGTAACCGAGCGCAATTCTTGTAGCAACCTTTGCAATTGGGTAGCCTGTAGCCTTACTTGCCAGAGCAGAGGAACGGGAAAGACGGGGGTTAACCTCGATAACCGCATATTCAAAGCTATTGGGTTCGAGCGCAAACTGGATGTTACATCCGCCTTCAACGCCAAGCTTGTTTATAATCTTAAGCGCCGCTTCACGGAGCATATTAAATTCCTTTGTAGCCAATGTCTGCGCAGGTGCCACAACGATACTGTCACCTGTGTGAACGCCTACGGGGTCTAAGTTTTCCATAGAACAGATTGTGATTGCACTGCCCGAAGAGTCACGCATTGCTTCAAATTCAATTTCCTTCCAGCCTGCGATACACTTTTCAACAAGAATCTGACCAACTCTTGAAAGACGGAGACCGTGAGGAGCAATCTGGGAAAATTCTTCCTCGTTATTTGCAATACCGCCGCCTGTACCGCCAAGAGTGTAAGCAGGACGGATAATTACGGGGAAGCCGATTTCATAAGCAAAGGCCAAGCCGTCAGCATAAGTTTCAACAACCTTTGATGCAATACAGGGCTGATTAATATCCTCCATGGCATCCTTGAAGCCCTGGCGGTCTTCAGCCATGTGGATAACCTCGGGACTTGTACCGAGTAATTTTACATTATGCTCTTCCAGAAAACCTGTTTCTGCAATTTCCATCGCAAGGTTCAAGCCTGTCTGTCCGCCGAGAGTGGGAAGGATAGAGTCGGGCTTTTCTGCAATAATAACCTTCTTCAAGGTTTCAACTGTCAAAGGCTCGATATAAACCTTATCGGCAATATCCTTATCTGTCATGATGGTAGCGGGGTTGGAGTTAATAAGAACAACCTCCATGCCTTCCTCTTTAAGAGTACGGCATGCCTGTGTACCCGCATAGTCAAACTCTGCCGCCTGACCGATAATAATCGGTCCGGAGCCTATAACCAGTACCTTTTTAACGTCTGCATGCTTAGGCATTTGCGCTACCTCCCATCATTAATACAAATTCGTCATAAACAAAGCTTGTTTCCGCACCGGGTGCAAACTGATAAGAAACGATGCTCTTATCCGTATACCTTAAGCCTTCAACGGAGGCATCGTTGATATTAACGCAGATTACCTCAGCCTTATCGGAAACATTATCTACAACATAGCCGTGATTCTGGCTTGTGATATAAACAATATTCTTTTCAATAAACTTAACAGGGTAGTTACTTCCTCTGTGCCCGTGACCGAGCTTTTTAACAGTTGAGCCTGTTGCAAGAGCGATAAGCTGATGGCCTAATTCCAGACCAAGCATGGGGATACCCGCTTCTGCAAGCTTTCCTACCTCCTTGATAAGCTCAGCATTTTCCTCAGGGTTACCGGGACCGTTTGATATAACAATACCGTCAGGCTTGTCTCTTAAAATTTCTTCAGCGCTTGTCACAGCGGGATAAACGGTAACGTCCATACCCCTTTCCGTGAGCTTACCAATAACGCTGTTTTTCACACCGCAGTCCAAAACGGCTACCTTTTTGCCCTTGCCGGGAATATGGCGGCAGCTTACGCTTGTTACAGCCTTAACACCGTTTTTAGCCTTATATTCCTTAAGCTTTGCTATAACCTCGTCCTTTTCAAAATAGCTTGTTGTTACAAAGCCTGCCATAGAGCCTTTATCACGAAGCTTGCTTGCCAAAGCACGTGTATCAATACCCTCAATACCTGTTACGCCGTAACGGCAAAGGTAATCGGAAAGTGTAATTTCCATACGGAAGTTACTTGCCGCTTCACTCAGTTCACGTACAATAAGGCACTTTGCCCAGATACGCTCCGATTCCATATCCGAAAGATTTACACCGTAGCTGCCGATGATAGGATAAGTGAGCACAACGCCCTGACCGTAATATGAAGGGTCGGAAAGTGTTTCAACATAGCCTACAACAGAGGTATTAACAACAATTTCACATGTACAGTCACGTACAGCACCGATGCTTTTCCCCTCGTAAACCGAGCCGTCTTCAAGGATTAAATATGCTTTCATTATAGCACCTGCCCTTTCGTTTATTGAAGAAATCCCATAGGATTTTCGCCTATTTCCTTAATTTTATATTATACATCACCTGCTTTATTTTTGCAAGAGTTTCAAAATACATTTTTTCCGTTTTTTTCATTTTATGACATTCTGTTTTTTTATACTTCATAATTTTTCTTGTTTTTGTTGACTTTGGACAAAAAAAATTGTATTATAGATAGGTAATAAGAATTTTCAGGAGGCAGGGTTAATGAAAAAGTCTGCAAAAGCATCTTTCAAAAAAGATACAGCAATGCAAAAGAAAGCTGAAAATAATATAACTATTGTTAATTGTGCGGTGATTATATATGCACTTGTACTGGCAGTCATTTCTTCAATGTCAAATTCTTCTGTGACTGTTGAAGGTGCATTTGCAATCAGGCATATTCTCATTTACTGCGGCATCATCGGGTTTATGGGTATTGCGGCATATGCGGCTTATAAGTCCAATAAGTCCTTCCTTAAGTACTCTTTGATGTGCCTTTTTGTTACAATATCCTCTGTTGCAATTCTTTACTGCAACAGCACACATGCATGGGGCACAACTATCACGTGGTTTGCGTTAGGTATTGCATTCCTCTTCAACTGCGTATACGCATACCTTACCGACAAAAACCTTTACTACACATCAAAGAAAACACAGATTGTTTTCAAGAGTGTTGTAGGCGCGGTTTACGGTGTACTTTTAATTGTTCTTATACTTGCATTCTTCAGAGTAATATAAAATTCCATATATTAAAAAAAGAGATTGCCTGCGCAATCTCTTTTTTTGTTTTCTTAATACTTTTTAACTATTCTGCAGTAGCCGAACTTGTCGTCTGCGGGCACAAGCATAACTCTTCTGCCTCTTGCCGCAAATACCTTGCCCGATTCAACGTTTGTAATTCTTACCATGCCATCCTTCTTTTCAATCTTCCAGTGCATGGAAGGCTTATCTGTGATTTCTTTCATTGTACCGTCAGATGCAAGGGCTTTACCTGACGCCTTGTGTACAATCTGATAACATCCGTCCTTTTTCCAGAAATTCCAGATAAGGTTTTCGTCCTTATATGAAAGGGGACGTACAAAAACATCAAAGCCGTCACTTGACAAGTAGCCTGTGAAGCCGTTTGCCATAATTCTGTAGTCCTCGGATTCGATAGAGAACACTGAATATGTCTTTGTCTTTGCATCAAAAGAGATTTCGTCTGCCCATTCAATATGGCACACGCCGTTCTCTATTGTAATGGGAAGGAATATATATCCCGAATTATTGTAATCCACCGGATCCCATCTGTCCGCAACATATATGTAATGCTCGCCAAACTTTACAACAGCAGTAGGCTGAGAGTTAAAGGTTACAACATCGCCGAAATCTGAAATGGAGGACCATCTGTCTTCAATGCCGAAAGCTGAAGCAGACCCGCCCTGGTTGGGATTCCAGCCTGTGCACATGGAGGAGAGCATATAATACTTTCCTTCCTTTTCAAATACTGCAGGCGCTTCACGGTACTGACCTGCCCAGAGAGCCTTAACGTGCTCGTCAATTGACATATAATCATCACTGAGGCGGTAAACCATCATGTCTGCATTGTCTCTGCCTGAAGCAAAGAAGTATGCTGTACCGTCCTTATCCTTATAAAGAGTACAGTCACGGGCATCGTTGCCTACAGGGTTAAAGCTTCCGCGGTAGATATAATCGCCGTCAACTGTGTCACAGGTTGCAATAGCGCATCTTGCCGCGCAGTAGTCAACGCCGTTTTCATAATGCATCCACATAACATACTGCTTTGTCTTTTCGCAGTAAAGCACCTTGGGACGTTCAATGTTTACGCCCTTGCCCTGATATACCAGATCCAGATCAGTCCTCATATAATGAGACTTAGTTTCGGAAGTGATACGTAAAACAACGTTTCTGAACTCCCAGTTCATAAGGTCTTTACTTCTGTAGCAGGCAACTCTCTTGTCTCCGTCTCTCACTTCGCCGAACATATAGTAATATCCGTTATCCTCTAAGATGCCTGCGCCGTGAGCATGCATAGGCTTGCCGTCCGTGTCAAGCATTGGCATACCGTTTCTGATACTTGTAACCATAAATTTTCCTCCTTTTAGAGTGTGGGTATACTCCCACTCATTTTCCTTGTTTAAACATTAAATTCATTGTATCACAACTTTTTTACAGTTGCAATAGAAAAAGGATTTTGCCTAAGCAAAATCCTTTCCTTAATTACTAATTACTAATTCCTAATTCCTGATTACCTTATCTCTCTTCCATCTTCACATACTGACTTCTTGTTGTCATGGACTTATACGCAGGACGTATAATACGTGAGGAAGCGGTCATTTCTTCAATTCTGTGGGCACACCAGCCGGGCACACGTGCCATCGCAAACATAGGTGTATACACATCACGGGGAATATCCAGCATTGAATATACAAAGCCCGAGAAAAAGTCCACATTAGGTGAGAGAATTTTATCATGTCCCTTTATTTCAGCAAAAAGCTTGGGCGCTGTTCTCTTAATGATGCGGTAAAGCTCCATTTCGTCCTCTCTGCCCTTTTCCTTGGCAAGGGTCTCAGCCGCCTTTTCCAGAATAACAGCACGGGGGTCCGAAACAGTATAAATAGCATGACCCAGGCCATATACAAGACCTGTTCCGTCATATGCCTGTCTTGTTATAATTTTTGCAAGGTAATCGGTAATTTCAGCCTCGTTTGTGTAGGATGAAATATGCGCCTTGATATCATCCATCATTCCCATAACCTTGGCATTTGCGCCACCGTGTCTGGGTCCCTTAAGCGAGCCTATCGCCGCAGAAATTGCACTGTAGGTATCAGTACCCGAACTCGATACAACATGGGTTGTAAAGGCAGAGTTGTTACCGCCGCCATGCTCAGCGTGAAGTATAAGAGTCAAATCCAGTACCTTTGCCTCGGTTTCCGTATACTTATGGTCAGCGCGCATCATATACAAGAAGTTTTCCGCCGTAGATAAATTCTTCTGAGGCGAATGGATAACAAGGCTCTTCCCGTCAAAATAATGTGCCTTTGCCATATATGCGTGGGCAATAAACACGGGGAAACGGGCAATCAACTCAATAGACTGACGAAGCATATTCGCCAAAGAGGTATCATCGGGGTTATCATCATAGGAATATTCTGCCAGCACGCTTCTTGCAAGCTTATTCATAATATTTGTACTGGGAGCCTTTAAAATCATATCCTCAGTAAAGTTTTTAGGCAGAGGTCTGCTTGAATTCAGGTACTCTGTAAACTCACAAAGCTCGTCACGTGTAGGCAGCTTACCGAACAAAATAAGATAAATAGTCTCTTCAAACCCAAAGCGGTTATCTTCCATGCAACCGTTTACAAGGTCAGCGACACTGATGCCGCGGTAACGAAGGTTACCTACATCAGGCTTCTTTTCGCCTTCATCCATAATATAGCCGTGTACCTCACCTATTCTTGTAAGTCCTACAAGCACACCGCTTCCGTCCGCATTACGAAGTCCCCTCTTTACGGAGTAACGCGTGTATGCATCGGAGTCTATACTGTAATTTTCATTTGCTACATCTAAATATTTTTTTAACAACAAATCGTTATCGTACATTTAATTTCATCCCTTCAATTTTCCACCAAGGACAAATGTCCGCTACAGAAATACACTTTATGTATATAGCTTATATTTTACACATAAACCCACCTTATGTCAAATACTTTTTTACAAAAAAACCTCATTTTACCATCAAAGGCGCGTTCCTTGACACATAAGCCTTTTCATGCTATAATTTGTTTGTTATTATGTGTATTCCGGGCAAAGGAGATTAACTTTATGAAAAAGCTTCTTGCATTTATTTTAATACCGACTCTTTTCCTCTCAGGCTGCACTGCAGGCAAGGTTGAGGATACTATAGAGCCCGCTCTTCCCACCGAAGCAGAAACCTTTGTATCTGTATCTGAAAATCCGGAAATAACGGAGGAATCCTTCAACATTTTCACAGATGAGCGTGCCTATGCGGTTATGATAGATAATGACGGCAAATCCTCCCGTCCCCATGCAGGGTTGGAGGATGCATACCTTATATATGAAATGTATGTAGAAGGCAGGGCAACAAGACTTATGGCACTCTTTAAGGGTACAGAGGTTCCTAAAATCGGTCCCGTCCGCTCTTCAAGACATTACTTTTTAGACTATGTGCTTGATAATGACGCACTCTACTCCCACGCTGGCTTCAGTCCCTTAGCATTGGAGCAGATATCCTCTTTAGGCATTTCAAACCTTAACGGTCTTGTTTATGAGCCTGCATATTACTGGCGTGAAAGGAAGTATGCAGGGGACTATCACTCAATGTACACCTCAACAGGCAACCTTTCCAAGCTTGCAGATAAGCTCGGCTACAGAAAGACAAGCGACACTCTTCCCTTTAAATTTTCCACTGATGCACCCTTGATTGAAGGGGAAAGTGCGGTTGATATAACCATCCCCTATGCAGACTTCTACTATGTATCCTATAAATATAACGAAGAAAACGGACTTTATGACCGCTTTATAAATTCTGAATACCATCCCACTCAGTCAGGTGCAAAGCTTAGTGCAGGTCAGATTATTATCCAGTTTGCAAAGAGCTATCCCTTAGGGGACGGAAGTGACCGTATCCAGCTTGACACTACAGGCAGCGGCAAGGGTATATTCATAAAAAACGGCAAGCAGATTCCTTTAACATGGAAAAAAGCTTCCCGTACATCCCCTCTTAAATTCTACACCTCCGACAATAAGGAGCTTGTCCTTGACCCCCATGAGCAGACCTATGTACAGGTTATGCCTCAGACACTTAATTTAAAAATCAACTAAAAAATGCTGCAAGTAAAATTACTTGCAGCATTTTTGACTGTCGAAAAACCTAAAATTTCTGCACAATAGCTGAAGGTGCGGAAACAAAGAGTTT
>JAFYPR010000090.1 GCA_017547445.1 Clostridia bacterium | reverse complement strand
TTTCTCGTGCAAGACTCCCTATGGGAGCCCTAAAATCGGCACTTTCGGCGGGGTGAATGCGATTAACCCCGCCTATTTTATTTGGGAAACCTTCTTTCCCAAACCCTTCGCAATTGTGCGAAAAATAGGTTTATCGACAGTCTGAAAAGCACACCGTAAGGTGTGCTTTTATCATATAAGATTTGATTTTTTTAAAAATTCCTTAAGCTTTTCAAAGGTTTGCTGGCTTAAGTCGTGCTCAATTTTACAGCTGTCTTCCTTTGCGGTTTCTTTGTCAACACCTATGTGCACCAAAAGGCGTGTCAGAATTTCGTGACGTTCGTAAACGCTTTGGGCAATCTGAAGACCTGAGTCGGTTAAAGTAATGTAACCGTGGGGGTCAACGGTTATATAGTCCTTTGCACGGAGTGATTTCATCGCAACAGAGACAGAAGGTTTTGAAAAACCCAGAGAGTGGGCAATGTCAATACTGCGGACAGAGCCTGTCTCTTTTGTGAGCATAAGTATGGTTTCAAGATAATCTTCAGCCGATTGGTTGATACGCAAGATATCCTCTCCTTATTCTAAGAAATCCTTAAGCTTTTTGCTTCTGGAGGGGTGACGAAGCTTGCGGAGAGCCTTGGCTTCAATCTGACGAATTCTTTCTCTTGTTACGTTGAATTCGCTGCCCACTTCTTCAAGGGTTCTCTGTCTGCCGTCCTGAAGACCGAAGCGGAGGCGAAGAACCTTTTCTTCGCGGGGAGTAAGTGTGGAGAGCACTTCCATAAGCTGTTCCTTTAAAAGCATGAAGGATGCAGCTTCACTGGGTGCAGGAGCATCGTCATCGGGGATAAAGTCGCCAAGATGGCTATCCTCTTCTTCACCGATGGGAGTTTCCAGAGAAACGGGTTCCTGTGCAATCTTCATGATTTCACGAACCTTCTCTAAGCTCATGTTCATTTCCTTTGCAATTTCCTCGGGAGAAGGCTCTCTGCCCAATTCCTGAAGTAACTGTCTGGAAACACGGATAAGCTTATTGATTGTTTCAACCATATGAACAGGGATACGGATAGTTCTTGCCTGGTCAGCAATGGCACGTGTGATTGCCTGTCTTATCCACCATGTTGCATAGGTGGAGAACTTGTAGCCCTTTGTATAGTCAAACTTTTCAACTGCTTTGATAAGACCAAGGTTACCTTCCTGGATAAGGTCCAGAAAAAGCATGCCTCTGCCTACATATCTCTTAGCGATACTTACAACAAGACGAAGGTTTGCCTCTGTAAGCTTCTGACGGGCAACCTCGTCGCCTTCGGACATACGGCGCGCATATTCGTGCTCTTCATGGGGAGAAAGGAGCGGAACCTTACCGATTTCCTTAAGATACATTCTTACGTGGTCGTCGATGGAAACACCCTCGGGAACAGTTAAGTCCTCTGTGTTATCCACAACTTCCGTTTCGTCAATTTTTGCAAGCTCGGAGTCCATGTCACCTACTACGGTAACGCCCTGAGCATCAAGATGTTCATGGATCTTATCAATCTGTTCAGCATCAAGCTCAAGCTCGGAAAGCGCTTCTTCAATTTCCTTTAATGTAAGGATACCCTTCTGCTTGCCTGTTTCAAGAAGCTCTTTGATTATCGCCTTTTTGTTGTTATTTTCGCTCATTGAGATCATCCTTTCAATGATTTTTGTTTTTTTAATAACTCGGAAAGAAGATTTACGTCCCCGGATGCTGTAGCTTCGGCTATTTTCATATTTAACGTCTCTTCTTCGATTACTTTTATAAAATCAGCTGCCGCACTTTTTGCGTCAACAATTTCAACCGTTTGTAAAAACACCTCGGAAAATTCGCCCTCACGGCCTGTAAAGTGAACTGAAAGCTCCGATACACCGAAGGAGGTGCCGTTTTTGTATAAATCCTGAGCTTTACGGAAAATTTCCCGATGGAATTCGTATGTAAATAAATTTTCGTCTACTTTGCCCATGAGCTTTTCGAACACATTTCTTTCAGATAAAAGACAGGATAGCAGACCGCATTCTGCCTTTTTTAAACGAAGCTGACTCTTTTTCTGTGTCGTAGGAGCAGTTTGTACACCGGATGCACGCTTCATTTCGGCATTTATTTCGTTTTTTCGATTACGGTAGCGGAGCTTTTTAATCTCCCGGGTTAAGGCATCCTCGGATATGCTTGTCTTAAGGCAAATATATTTTATATATTCGTCCTGCTCAACGGCGCTTCTGAGACGGGATAAAAGCTGTGCCGCTTCACGGGAAAATTCAACCTTCTGGCTTATATCGTCAAGGTCATATTTTGCCATGACGGAGTCAATCTCGTAACGGGTAGTTGCCCTGGCAGAGGAGAGAAGAGCTTCAAATGCGCTGCTGCCTCTTTTTTGGATAAATTCGTCAGGGTCCTTGCCGTCGGGGACTTTTAAAACCTTTACATTGCATTCTAAAGGAGCAAAAAGCTCAATTGCACGTTTTGCCGCTTTCTGACCTGCTTCGTCAGAATCGTAGCAAAGATAAATATTTTTGGAATGCCTGGCTATAAGACGTGCCTGGTCCTGCGTAAGTGCGGTACCACAGCCTGCTATTGCACTTGTAAAGCCCGCCTGATGGAGGCTTATTACATCCATATAGCCTTCTGTCAATATAAGATAATTGCTTGAGCTTTTCTTGGCAAAGTTCAAGGCATAGAGAATTTTGCTTTTGTTATAAACTATGCTTTCGGGGGAGTTGATGTATTTTGCACCGTCACCCGAGAGCTTTCTGCCGCCAAAGCCTACTACGTTGCCGCGTGTGTCAATAATGGGGAACATGACACGATTACGATAGCGGTCGTATACATGATTTTTTTCGTTTCTTATACAAAGGCCTGATTCGACTATAAGCTCCTTTTCATAGCCTAATGAAAGAAGCTTTTTTAAGAGTGAATCCCAATTATCGGGAGTTGCACCCAAACCGAAGGAGGTGATGGTTTTCATGGATAAACCGCGGCCTGTAAGGTAGTCAAGTGCCACTTTGCCTTCTTTGGAAAGTAAAACCTCACGGAAATACCTTGCGGCATCACGGTTCATATCAAGAATGCGACGCTTTCTTCTGTAAAATTCGTCCGTTTCGTTCTTCGACTGACCTGTTTCGGGAAGATTTATCCCTGCTCTTTCGGCTAAAAACCGGAGAGTATCGGGAAAATCTAAATTTTCCGCTGCCATTACAAACTGAATGACGCTGCCGCCTGCACCGCAGCCGAAGCAGTGGTATAACTGCTTGTCGCCGCTTACATGGAAGGAGGGCGTTTTTTCACGGTGAAAGGGACAACAACCCATGTAGCCCGAGCCGCTTTTCTTCAGACTTACATAAGACGAAACAAGGGAGACTATGTCGTTTGCGTTAACTACTTCCGAAATCAGCTCGTCCGGATAAAAATCAGCCACAAAAACCGCTCCCTTACTTAAAATCTGTTGAAAAAAGTGTTCAATGTACTTATTCGACAAGTTAGAAGAAAATCCTTTTTAAAAATTCAATCTTTTAGAAAAATTTGGTCTTTGTGTATTTATTCCCCAAATTGAGGGGTTTATACCTGATGCCCCCATGAGGAGGGGATATATAGCTTTTGGAACATATAGATTGCATAACGGTCGCTCATGCCTGCGATATAGTCGCACACACTGCGCTCAATTTCGTAGTCGTTCATGCTTTTAACCTCGATATCGGGGATAAGGTGAGGGTTCTTTATATAATATGTATACAAGCCCTCCATAATGTTACCGACTTTCTTTTCTTCTGCTTTGGCATCGGAGCCAATGTAGACGTTTTCAAACATAAATTTACGCAAAGAGTCCATTGCTTCCCTGACTTCGCCTGTCATTTTAATATCGGCGGTATCCGTACTTGATTCAATACAGTTTTTTATCATACAGCTGATGCGCCCTGAATGAGTTGCGCCTAAAACCGATATGAGCTCTGCGGGAATATCCGTAATTGATAAAACCCCTGCACGTATGGCATCGTCAATATCGTGATTTATGTAGGCGATGCGGTCGGCGAATTTTATGATTTTACCCTCGGGAGTTGCGGCAACGCCTTCGCCTGTGTGATTGAGAATACCGTCACGAACCTCGTATGTGAGATTAAGCTTTTCGATTATGTCCGCAACCCTTACACTCTGCTCGTTGTGACGAAAACCACCCGGAGAGAGCTTGTTCAGGACTGCCTCGCCCGCATGACCGAAGGGCGTGTGCCCTAAATCGTGCCCCAGGCTTATCGCTTCAACCAGATCCTCATTGAGGCGGAGGGAACGGGCAATTGTTCTGCCTATCTGGGAGACCTCTAAGGTATGAGTTAACCTTGTGCGGTAATGGTCGCCTTCGGGGGATATGAAAACCTGAGTCTTGTGCTTAAGGCGGCGGAAGGACTTGGAATGAATAATCTTGTCGCGGTCGCGCTGAAACTCGGTACGGATATCGCAAAGAGGCTTTCTGATCTCCCTTCCTTTTGTCTCACGGGCTTTTGTGGCAAAGGGGGAGAGGGTTAAATATTCGGTTTCTTCGATATGCTCACGGATTGTCATGGAAACACTCCTTTCAGATATGCCGGGGTAATTGCGACACTCCCTCCGACTCGCCTGTGGCGAGCCACCTCCCTCGGTGAGGGAGGCTTTATGGTGGGCTTGGGTAAACCTGGCGAAAATCTTTTATTTAATTTATTTATACGGGAAAATTGTGGAAAATCCTTTATTTAATTAGGAATGAGCAATTAGTAATTAGTAATGAGTAATGAGTAATTAGTAATGAGTAATTAGTAATGAGTAATAGAATGTAACGCTCAAATATATAAATCCCCACCAAGAATGGTGGGGATTTCAGAGTGTCGATAAAGTATTATCGACACTCGACCTCAAAGGCGGATTACATCCTTCAGCACTTTGAGGTCTGTAATTTCTAATGAACAAAGTGCCGATTTCTCGTGCAAGACTCCCTACGGGAGCCCTAAAATCAGCA
>JAFYPR010000089.1 GCA_017547445.1 Clostridia bacterium | reverse complement strand
TCGTCACTTTATTCCTTATAAAATTCAGACCTCAAAGTGCCGAAGGGCGTTAGCCCGCCTTTGAGGTCGCGTGTCGATAACACTTTATCGACACGCTCAACGGAGCAACACTCGTTGCTCCGTTTTCGTCTTATATAGCGTGTAAATTTTTAGGACCATCGGGGACTGTCCCAACAAACATCCGCAGATGTTCTTTGGTTTGTCGCACCCCGACGAACCAAAGGGGGACTGTCCCCAATGGTCTATATCGCATGCAAATTCTTCAAGCTCACATCCAATATCGGTGCAGAATGTGTAAGCGCACCGCTTGACACAAAGTCAACACCGATATCTGTAATTCTCTTGATGTTTTCGGCAGTTACATTGCCCGAGCACTCTGTAAGAGCTCGTCCGTCAATAATCTTAACCGCTTCTCTCATATCATCGTCTGTCATATTGTCAAGCATGATGATATCAGCACCTGCCTCAACGGCTTCCTTTACCATTTCCAATGTTTCACATTCAACCTCAATCTTTGTAACAAAGGAAATGTAATCTCTTGCCATTTTAACAGCCTTAGTGATACCGCCTGCGGCACCTATATGGTTATCCTTTAACATTACACAGTCAGAAAGGTTGTAACGGTGATTGTTACCGCCACCCTGCTTTACTGCATACTTCTCAAAAATTCGCATGTTGGGCGTTGTCTTTCTTGTGTCAAGAAGCTTTGTCTTTGTGCCTTCGAGAAGAGAGGCAACCTTGCTTGTATATGTAGCGATACCGCTCATTCTCTGCAAATAGTTAAGCGCTGTCCTTTCACCTGATAAAAGCACACGGATATCGCCTGTCACTTTAGCTAAAAGCTGTTTGTTGGCAACACGGTCTCCGTCCTTAACGTAAAGCTCAACTTCGGTTTTTTCGTCGAGAAGCTCAAACACTCTCTTGAAAACGCCTAACCCTGCAATAACGCCGTCTTCCTTACAGATAAGCTGAACCTCACCCTTACAGTATTCTCTCATAACTGCCTCTGTGGAAATATCCTCACTGGAGATATCCTCCTTAAGTGCCATCATGATCAAATCGTCACAAACAAGCTTCATTGTAATATCATTCACGGTTTCTTCTCTCCTTTTCAATTTCATCAAGAACTGATTTCTTATATCTTTCCTTCAATTTGTCAAGGTCTGTGTACTTTTTATTTTCAAGCACTTCTTCAAAGTCCACTTCTTCGCCCTTGACCTTTGCATTTTCTTTATAATAATCGTATTTTTCAATTATATCCTTTGCCGCCCTCTTGGCAAAAACAATAGCCTCTAAAAGCGAATTAGATGCTAATCGGTTTTTCCCGTGCACACCGTTGCAGGCGGTTTCGCCAACAGCATAAAGGTTATCCATGCTGGTTTTCGAGTCCATATCAACCCATATACCGCCCATAAAATAATGCTGTGCAGGTGTAATGGGTATAGGCTCCTTTTTTATATCATATCCGTGCTTTAAGCACTTCTCGTAAATGTTGGGAAAATGACTTCTTATCTCCTCTTCTCCGATAGGAGTCAAATCAAGCCATACATGCTCACTGCCCTCTTTTTCCATTTCGGCAAAAATAGCATTAGCAACCACATCACGGGGCAAAAGCTCTTCTACAAATCTCTCCATCTTTGAATTCTTTAAAAGTCCGCCCTCGCCACGGCAGGACTCGGAAATAAGAAATCTTCTGCCGTATTCCTTTGAATAAAATGCCGTAGGATGTATCTGCACATAATCCATATCCTGCAATTTTATGCCGTGTTCAATAGCAATCGCCTGTGCATCACCCGTCAGATGGCGATAGTTTGTGGAATCCTTGTAAAGTCCCCCGATACCGCCCGTTGCAAAAACTGTACAGTCAGCCCTGATTACTTCAAGCTTTCCGTCACAATCCACGCCCACAATACCTAAGCATACATTGTCACGCTCTATTATATCAATCATTGCAAAATGCTCAATAATTCTCACATTATCAAGCTCTCTCACCCTCTCTAAAAGGGTTGACGTAATTTCCTTACCGGTAATATCCTCATGAAAAAGAATTCTTTCCGTTGAATGAGCACCCTCACGGGTATACTCCAGATTTCCGTTTTCGTCCCGTTCAAAATCCACGCCCCAATTAATAAGGTCGTTTATAACATCCCGTGAGTTGCGAATCATGATATCCACGCTTTCGGGATTATTTTCATAATGACCGGCTCTCATGGTATCCTCATAAAAGCTGTCATAGTCGTTTTCATCCTTCAGTACACAAATACCGCCCTGAGCCAGAAACGAATCATTTCTCTCAGCAGTATCCTTTGTAACAATAAGTATATCCATATTGCGCGGCAGATTAAGCGCACAGTTAAGCGCGGATGCACCGCTGCCCACAATTACAACCTGAGCCTTAAGCATACACATTCCTTCCTTCACATCATAGATACCTTTATTTTACAACATTCCAAAAAATGTGTCAAGCAAAACAAAAAGAGCCCAAAGGCTCTTTTTGTTTTGCTTGAGCGTGTCGATAAAGTGTTATCGACACGCGACCTCAAAGGCGGGCTAACGCCCTT
>JAFYPR010000088.1 GCA_017547445.1 Clostridia bacterium | reverse complement strand
TCCAACAGCAATATTCGTACCGCCTAAATCTATGCCGATTTTAACACCTTCACGTTTTTCATAGCTCAAAATCAGCTCCATATTTCCGATTAAGACTGTTTCGTGAAGTTCGGGTATTATAAAACATTCACCCTTCTTTATTTCTCTGCCGTCCGCTGTACCGTTTCCTTTTACACAGATCACAATTACAGCCTGATTCTTAGCAGGCAGAATATGTCTGTCTTGTATGTTCAGCTTCTCCACAGTATAAAATGCGCACGATACCAACTCACCCTCTCTTTCTTCACTCACCTTTTCTTCATAAGGGCATACAACAGTATCAATGCATTCTTCTATATGCAAATCTCTCTTTTTACCTTTCTCTAATCTGTCATAATCATAAAGACGATATGTGACATCACTTGACTGCTGTATTTCAAGCAGTGTTACTCCGCCCTTTACAGCGTGGATTGTCCCCGGCTCAATTTGGAAAAAGTCACCCTTTTTAACCTTTACTTCACGCAAAAGAGTGTCCCATTCACCGTTTTTAACCATACGGCAAAACTCTTCCTTATCCTTTGCGTTATGCCCTATAATCAACCCTGCATCTTCCTTTGCCTCCAATACATACCAGCACTCTGTCTTTCCCTTTGAATTTTCTATTTTTGCATATTCATCATCGGGATGTATCTGTATGCTTAAATCATCTTTCGCCTCAATTATTTTCACCAAAAGCGGAAAATCCTTGTAAACCTCGCTTAACCTTTTGCCTTTGTATTCTCCCGTTTTTATCAGCGTATCACCATTGGGATGTGCACTTACAAGCCAAGTCTCGGACCCCCACAATTTTTCCTTATATATGTTTTCTGAAAAGATTAACTCCATGTTTGTCACCTCGATAGAATTATACCAAGGCACATGTAATCACTCAACACAACAAAAGTCCCGTTTTCTTTCATAAAAATACCGAATTTCATCATAAGATGTGAGGAGTCCCACTTTTTTACCCTTTTGTCTATTTCACCTGTTTAGGAAGGCGCCTCAAAACACCAAAAATGTCCCAAACCCCCGCGCCTTACAACCTCCATTTTCCTCCTTATTTACCAACCAAAATCCAATTAATTTGAAAGGGTAATTTCGGTGAAACACTCAGGAGAGTAACCGACCTTGGTAAACCCGTCAAAACAAACGGCGTGACATTCCGCTAAACTTAAACGCAGACCGAAAATCGTTCTGCTCAGACTGTCGAAAAAGTCATTTTCTGCACAATAGCGAAGGGTCTGGGAAAGAAGGTTTCCCAAAATAAAATCGGAGGGGTTAATCGCATTCACCCCTCCGAAAGTGCCGACTTTAGGGCTCCCATAGGGAGTCTTGCACGAGAATTCTTCACTTTATTCCTTATAAAATTTTGACCTCAAAGTGCCCAAGGTTAAAAACACAGGCTTCAATCATCATGGAGTTTGATACAAATTATTCCTTCTCTACACCTTTTGTATACTGAAGTATTTTGTTAATATATTTAATAATCTTCTCAACTATAATTTTATTTTTCATAAATCATAACTCCGTCTTTTAAAATCTCTTCCGATATTTTAGAATCAGGGGTAATATGTGTTACATCAAACACATCAACTTCTTTATCAAGCGCTTCACGAACAGCTTCCATCAGCCCAACGAATTTCAAACCTTTGAGTCCGCTGTCCAAAAGCAAATCAATATCACTTGTTTCTGTTGCCAATCCTTTCACATAAGAGCCGAACAAAACGGCTTTTTTTACATGATAGCTATCCATAACCGGACTCAGCACAGTTTTAATATCATCAATTGTATAAATCATACTTGCCATATCATTCGCTCCTTTCCTCTGTCATATTATTGCGACACATACGGTTTAGATGCAACCATTTCAAAGGCTCCCTTGTGTAAAGGGAGCTGTCAGCGCAGCTGACTGAGGGATTGTTCATCTTATATTCATCACAACAAAATCTAATATTATCATTAAAACCAAAACTATAATTGGTATAAGTTTTGTAACGCAACCGAGAGCTTTATTTTCTGTTCTTCTCCTTGAAACCATATAACAAGTTAAGCATATAATCGGCATAAACAAGCCTGTATAAGCAAATATATTTGTTAGAACAATTATCACTTTATTCGTTTCAGCAATCAACCCATCTGTTGCCATACCGCACATAAAACCGAAAAATGATAACGGTATGTATAACACATAGAGTATTGTATTTAAAAATTTTTTCATTTACAATCCCTCCGCCTCTTCGAGCCACCTCCCTTTACACAAGGGAGGCTTTTTCTTTCGACCGTATTCGACATATCCATATACCATGTGTTTAAAACAAATTCAACAAAAATACTATCAGTATCAAATTTTTCACAAACGACACTAAAAGTATCCCGAAAATCCCCAAAAGTGTCCCAAAACTTTAAGATTTTAAAACCTCCTCCAGCCCAGTCACCGCAAGGCTGGAGGAGGTTTTTTGAAAGAGTAATTTCGGCGAAGCCCTCCGCCGGGTAACCGATTTACAAAAACCCGTCAAAACAAACGGCGTAACCTTCCGCTAAACTTAAAGGCAAGGGGCTGTTGCAAGTGAACGAATTTTCAGTTCACTAGCAACAGCCATTTTGTCTGCTATTCTAATATTACCTTTTTTGAAAAGCACGCCATCTTTTCATTCCAGAACAACACGCAAACCTTTTTTGCAGAAGTGCCTATTGTCTCATAAAAGCTCTGCTCTTCTTCTCCAAGATTTACAGATTTTGTTGTAGCTTTTTCCAAAATATCAAAATCACTGTATGCTGCTACAATCATAAAATATTGCCCGGCATCCTTGCTTTTGACAGTTATTTTGATGTTGCCATCTGTTTCCTTTTCGCAAATAGCATCTATTGTCTCACACAAAGGCTGACCTCCGGTATAAAAAGCTATATCGTCAAGTGCAACACTTATGTTTGTCCCGTTGGTTGCCTTGTCAAAATACAGGGTGTAATATTTATACGCCTCTCCGTCAGTATTCACATCAACAATTGCCGGGACATATTCTCTTGTTGCCGTTCTGATAGCAGGATTTTTATCCTCACCAAGGTTCATTTCAGCATCCGTCGCATTGCCTTTTGGGTTTACATAGCTATCTGCAGCATTTGTTCCGAAAACATATTCCTTTGTTCCGCCTATGGCTACAACTCTCGTAACACCTGCGTAACCGCCGTTATTCAGAAGCGAATTGGGATAATAGGGATAATGCGCCGAAATGCCTATATAATCACCGTTTTCTGTGTCAACTATCTTTCTGTAGCGAAGATTTTTAACGTCCGCTCCGCCCTCGTTGCTCATCCTTGCAATATCATCAATGGTAAGTGTAAGGCTTAATTTTTTCCCGTCAGTACTCTTTATTGATGTAAAATTAACATTATCCTCACGTGAGGCAAAGCTTCGCCTTTCCCATCCGTTTCCGTTCTTATCTACCCAGTTTGTGCCGATTTCACCCGTCTGATAATCGGTGTATCTTTCATAAAATTTTTCTTCGCCGTTTTTTGCATCCTTCATCTGTATTCTCAGCTGATGCCCCGGATGGAAGGAATATGTCCACTGCAGACTCCACTTATCACCAAGACCCATTTCCTTCATCCACTCACTTGCCGCATTAAGCATCAGATTGTTTGCATTCTGCGCGCCCTCGGGCGAAAGATATTTGCCGTTGTAATTCAATATACTCTGCATGGTTTCTTCCCTGACCGAAGAAGTATCAGGAGTCATTCTTATGGCGTTTGAAGGATAATTAAATTTCATATTCTGAAAAATCATCACATCGCTGGCAGGAGCACAGCTCTCTACCATACCATTTTCGCCGTTACCGCAAACCAGACCGTATCTCCAGCTGTCATTACCCACAGAGCCGCTCTCGAAGGTTACAACATCACGGTAGGTAGCACTGTACGACCTTTCATTCCATATACTCTATCCCACTCTTCCCGCCTCCCCGGCACTCATAATTGATATACTGCCCATAAGCAAACTGAAGCTGAGCATTGCTATAATAAGCTTTTTCATGCGTTGCCTCCGTTAATCCATCTTTACATTTTCCTTTGCCGCCGCCTGTGCCATTTCACGGTAATGCTCAGCCTTCTTCTCCATTTCCTCAACAGTCTTTGCAGTAAGCTTAAAGCCTTCTGCAGGTCTGTAAGGCACCGTTTTATTTTCAAGCCTTACCTTTGCTTTTTCAATCTCGTCCTTATATTGCGGAAGCCACTTTTCACCTGCCACAAGCATTTCGTCAACCATCTGCTTAATTTCATCGGGTGTACAAACTGCACCCGTAAGAGGGTCCATCATAGCCGCCTGATACAAAAGGCTGATATCTGCACTTACTGCCGCTTCAACAGCTAATCTCTGTACCCACACGCTCTGGGAGCATATGGCAGCACAGCCAAGAGGCAAATCGCCTACCTTTGGTATGCTTATACCGCTTCCGTCCACATAGCACGGAACCTCAACAACACATTCATCAGGCAGGTTTGTGATAGTACCGTTATTCATAATATTAAAGTGACCCCGATAGCACCTGCCCGTCTCTAAGCCTTCGATAATATAACTGCCGTGCTCTGTCGAACGCTTTTCGGGGATATATTCACGGCAAGGACCCTTCATCCAGTTGGGGAAATCTGTTTCAAACCAGTTTCTGCCCTCACGGCAGCATCTTAAGTAGCCTGCAGTTTCGCCCTGAATCCAGCAGGAGTAGTTAATCCATTTTTCCATATCCTCGGGTCGTTTTCTGTACCACATAAGATATTCTGACAAATGTCCGTTGCTTTCCGTGGAATAGTAGCCGAAGTTCTTCATCACATCAAGGCGGATATTTTCGTTCTTTGCAAAATCCTGCTTACACATTAAATCATACAATTCGCCCGTACGTTCAATTCCGTCAGTTTTAACGCTTATATACCAGGTCTGATGGTTAAGTCCTGCACAAATTATGTCAACATCCTTCTTATCTCTGCCCAAAGCCTTTGCAATCTGGTCATGTCCGTGCTGAACACCATGACAAAGACCTAACGTGGGCACCTTACCATACTTGTTGCACGCCCATGTGACCATGGCATTGGGGTTTGAATAGTTTAAAAGAATACAATCAGGATGTGCCACCTCGCGGATATCCTTACAGAAATCGAGCATTGCATTAATGCCACGTTGTCCGTACATAATACCGCCAATACAAAGTGTATCGCCTACGCACTGGTCAACACCATACTTTAAAGGGATTTCCACATCTGTTTCAAAGCCTTCAAGCATACCTATTCTTACACAGTTGATAACGTATTTTGCATCCTTGAATGCCTCACGCCTGTCAAGTGTTGAATGGATTTTTATATCAAGTCCGTTTTCGTCAATATCCCTCTGGCAAAGCTCGGTTACCATTCTTAAATTATCGGGGTTTATATCCGTAAAGGAAACCTCAATATTTTTAAATTCGTCAACTGTCAGGATATCACCCAACAGCTGACGTGTAAAGCCTAAGCTGCCTGCACCTATAAATGCTACCTTAAACATATAATCTCCCCCTAAAACTTAACCTTTATCGTTTCATTCTTATATATCAATTCTTTTTTATAAACCTTACCGCTTACAATAACCTCTATTTCCATAACCTTTTCTTTACTCATTCCGCCAAAGCTGCCCATTCTCTTAAAAATGGTCAGCTCTTTTTCTTTTTCGCACCATTGTATTTGTATACTGCCAAATTCACCCTTTTCGTAATTATAGTTATCTCCCTCGTCTTCATAAAGGGTAAATGAAGCATCTTTTCCTGCATAAATTTTTACGGTATAAGCCTTATCCTTTATATCTTTTGTGCTCATACAACCCTTCACCGCAGGAATTATCGACCCCGCTCTTACAAAAAGCGGTATTTTGTCAATAGGTGCATCTGCTGCTATGGCGCATCCACCCTCATACTCCTTATTTGTCCAGAAGTCAAACCATTTGCCGCAGGGCAGATACACATCCCACTCTTTTTTCTTATCAAGCTTTTCACTGTTTATTCCAAAATACATAGCCTCGAAAACAGGTGCAACCATAATGTCGCCGAACATAAACTGATACGGCTTATCCAAGCAGTTTTTATCCTCACCGAATACAAGTGCCAGAGGCTTCATCATCGGCTTGTTCTTCAGAGTAACCTCATATGCCATTGAATATATATATGGCACAAGCTCATATCTTAGTTTTATAAACTTACCTATAGCATCATAGAACATATCTCCCTCTTCGCCGAAATTCCATATTTCACGGGGAGTATCCGTACCATGAGAGCGCATAACAGGTAAAAAGGTTGAATACTGAAGCCAGCGTGTATAAAGCTCCTTATATCCGTCATCGGAGACACCATTTTCATAATCACCGTGATAAAACCACAGATTTTCATTTGTTTTTACGAAAAAGGCACCAATGTCCGTTGACCAGTAAGGCTCACCGGAAACTGCGTAATTTGCGCCCTCGGGGACTTGCCTTTTTAAAACATCCCATGAAGCAACAACGTCACCTGACCACACAACAGTAGCGTATCTGCTCTGTCCGGGGAATATGCTTCTTGTAAGATTCAATACCCTCTTTTCATCCGTAGAACTCCTTTGTCCTTCATAAATACCCATTGCATGGTATATTGAGTATTCGTTTATATGGTCGCAGGGCATGTACTTTTTGCCAATACCCGTATTCATCAGTACACGCTCTTTACTCTCAGGCTTCACTGCACCAAACCAATCTCCGTCAAAGGGCTCACTTGAGTCACACCACCATGCATCAATACCCTTGTCAAACAAGCCTTCCTTCGCCTGCCTCCAGTACAATTCTCTTGCCTTTTTATCAAAGGCATTATATGTGGCACCATCGCCCAAGGTGCAGCCTTCCTTTTGAAGCTCAAGCTGATTTGGACAGCCTCCGCTGGGGTTTGCCCAGATGGAAATCATCAGTTTTGCATCCAGAGCATGAATTTTATCCATCATTGCCGCCGCGTCAGGGAATCGTTCCTTATCAAAGCTCTTCTGTCCCCAACCGCCGTTTGATGGCCATGATTGCCAGTCCAGCACAATTACATCCAACGGTACTTTTCTTTTCCTGTACTCTTCCACCGTCCGGATCAATTCATGTTGAGTTTTGTATCTTTCCTTTGACTGTATGTATCCGAATGCATATAAGGGAAGCATACTTGCTTTGCCCGTTAACATCTGATAATTATGCAAAATTTCGTCAACATTATCGCCCAATATTATATAGCGGACAAATTCTCTTGCTCCGTCTATATACATATATGGAGCTTTTTCATCATCGTGAAATTCCATATAACAGCCCGCATCATAAAAAATGCCGTAACCCTTTGTGGAGCAGAAAAACGGAATATTAAGTTTCATGTTGTGTTCGTAAAGCTCACGGTATTTACCTCTTAAATTTCCGAAGCCTTCCTCGTGTGAGCCTAACCCGAAAATCCCCTCTTCGGGAGCAAACTCCATATATATCCTGCCTTTATAGAGCTTTTTGTAAAATTCACGGGTATTCGTACTGTTTTCAGTTCGCACTCCGTTTGCACTTTCAAAGACCTTCGCTTCTTCACCGAAAAGATTTCTGTAAGAATCAAACTCTTCCATTTCTCTTCCCGTTTCTTTGAATATCTTTTTTCCGTTTTGGACAAAGGTAATTTCTCCGTTATCGGCATTTACACAGATTTTTACAAAGTCCGTTTTTATTATATGCTCCGCACCCTCTGATAAAAGATTAAATTCCGCACTCTCGGGCTTTTTTAAAACAGTCACGCTTCCTGCATATTCGATTTCATCTCTTTTTGTGCTTATAAGCCTTATTATATTATTTTCAAGAGGGGTCAAAAGCAAAACCTCGTCACCTGTTTTAATCTTAACTCCGTTACCGCATTTTTCAACCACCGCATACCCCTCCTATAAGTCTTTTTCAAGTATGTCCTTATCACGTACAATTTTAAAGCAATATGCCGCCTGCACGGGAGCATCTATGGGGAATTCTACCATCAAAGCTCCGTTTTCAACCCTATAGTTTAAAGCTTTCTCATATCCCAGAAGGTATACTGCTTCAATTTCACCGTCAACAAGGTTTTTTGCAACCTCGTTAAACACAACCTCATTTTTGCCTCTTGCTAAAACCAATGCATAAATAAAATTTTCTTTTGCTGTATATCGTATATCACAAGGCGTGTAATCAAGCCTTTCACCTTCAGAGAACATTCCACCCGACTGCATCTTCGTAGGGCCCTCGCCGTATGCGTACCAGGGATGAGTGTCAAAAATCGCCGCTCCGTTAACCTTAAGCCAGTCACCCATCTCACGGAGGACCTTTTTTACCTCACAGGGTATTGTTCCGTCAGCCTTAGGCCCAACATTCAAAAGCATAAAGCCGTTCTTTGAAACGTTGTCAATAAGATAATGTATCAAACTCTTACTGTCCTTATACCCCGCATTTTCCATATATCCCCAGGCTTCGCCGTCATCTACGGTTGTGTCGGTAATCCAATTATGGTATCTCATCTCAGGGTATCTTCCCAGTTCAATATCTATAATACCGCTTCCGGGTATAAAATCATGATTTTTATAGCACAAAGCAGGCACAATGCCTCTTTTTTCTGCCATATCACTGTATTTTTCAATCATCTTCTGCTTATACGCATCAGGAATGTCCTTCACGCCGAAATCAAACCAGATTAAATCAGGGCTGTATTTTTCAAACACTTCCTCGCATTGATTTAACCAATGTCTGCAAAACCTGTCGTAATCCCATTTTCCTTTTTTGGAGAAAAGATATTCGTTTTCCGCTTTTTCTCCGTCTGTACCGGGCATTGCCTCAATAAACCAATAGTTTTCCGCATGATGGAAAGCCGTCATAAATCGCATTCCGCATCTTCGTATAGCCTTTTCCAGCTCCCCTGTAACATCTCTTTTTGGTCCCATATCAAAGCAGTTGAAGGGCGTGGTATCGGTTTTCCACATAGCAAAACCATCGTGATGAATTGCCACAGGACCTGCAAAGCGCGCTCCCGAAGAAGCAAAAACCTCTGCCCACTCATCTGCGTCAAACCTTTCAGCCTTAAAAAGAGGAATGAGGTCTGTATACCCCTTTTTCCCAAAGGGTCCGAAATGCTCTTCAAAATGTTTCCTTTCCCTTTCTCCACCTCTGTATAAGTGATGGGAATACCACGTTGTATTCGGACCTGAGGCATGAACGGAATATACACCCCAATGGGTGTATATTCCAAACTTATCATTTTTCAACCACTGCGGTATTTCAATCTGCGCTATGCCGAAACTTTTTTTCATTCATATTTTTGCCTCCTGTAATATATCCTGATTTTATTATATTTTATTTATACTTTTATGTAAATACAACCGCACGACATCTTTCGAGTCTAATGTCACCTCAACGCAAAAGCAGCGCAGAGTTTATCTCTGCTGTGCTTTGCATCAAAATAAATTAATCAACTGTTGTATCAAAGTTAAATGTAAGAACACCATCAGCAAATGCTGCATCGTTGATGTAACCCTTAGCAATGCTGTTATTGTTGTTGAATCTTACATAATCTGTCCACCATGTAGCGATTTCAGCAGGTGTACCCCAGCTTGCATCAGGTGTGATTGTAACGTTGAAGCCGTCATCACCGTCAGATACAGAGTCAACTGTGAAGAATACATCACCTGTGTACTTGCCTTCTTCAACTGCAACACCGTCAGCAGTTACTGTAAGACGGATACCTGTCTGGTTAACGTATGCGTTAAGGATGTTCTTAACAAC
>JAFYPR010000087.1 GCA_017547445.1 Clostridia bacterium | reverse complement strand
TGCATTTATCATATAGCTTCCCGAAAGGGTGTATTCCAAATCCCACTTCTGAGTGTTTGTACCGTTGTAGGATTTCATTTGCAGACCATTTTGCGCATCATATGAAAGAGCTAAAACAGTTCCCTTTAATTTAAGCACACGATAAACAGCTTCTTCTGCCTTTTCTGTAACAGCTTCTGTTTTTTCTTCAAGAGGGGTGTCTTCCTTCTTTTCGGGTTCTCTTACAACTATCTCTCCGTTGTCCTTTGCGATTATAATAAAGCTTACAATCGGGTCAAGGTGGCTCTCCAAAGACTTTTCGTCCCTTATAGAGGAAACTGTTATTACACCATCAACAGGCTTAACATCATACTTTTCAAAAACCTCAAGAGTGTTATGAGTATTATGCGCATCAACGATAATATCGCCGTTCACCATTATGTCAATATAACGGTTCTGTTCATTCCACGGGTCCTTAACACCCACATATACCGCATATTCACCCGCGTCTTCAACCTCAAAGGAGTAGGTCACACCCTTGCCTGTATTTTCCTCTCCGCCCTCGGAATAGTCGTAACGAACGGAGTTGAACATATTATTGCTTCCGCTATGACCTTTCTCGTTATCTGACACATAGCCCCATTTTTTGCCTGTTTTTTCATCGACTCCGTATTCCATATCGGAGACGGAGTTGTATAGACTGCCTTGTATCTTTTCAAGCTCATTTGTATTGTCCGCACCGCAGTCGGCAAAATAGCAAATATCTCGGGGCATTACAAAAATGTCAAGTGTTACAAAGGAATTTGCAAAGCCTTCTGCCTTGCCTGTCATTTCATAATGGCCAATTCTTTGAGGTATCTCGCCCTCCCACAGTACGGGAACTTCGCTTTCCTCACCTCTGACAATCGCCTTTACCTTTTCAGGCAGCTTCACTTCATCGCCATAATTTACGTACATATCTTCAGGTTCAATGAGCATATTGCCCATATCCTCAATTGCCCACTCATCAACCCATTCAATCTTTATGCTTCCGTCAGGCTGCATCTGAATGGGAAGCCATATAAAGCTGCTTTCGGAGTGCCTTGACGGACGCCATATATCTGCCATGAAAATAAAGCGACCTTTTTCCTGGTCTATAGTCATCACCCAGTAGCTCTGTCCGCCAAAGGTTTTGTTCGCACCCTCCCCAACACAAGGATTGCCGTGCTGTGTCCAGGGTCCTGTGGGAGAAGGTGCAGTTGCATAATCCGCCTCGTTAGCCGCCCATCCTGTACAGCCCGATGTAATCATATAATATGTGTCCTTATAGCGGAAAACTGTAGGAGCCTCTCTCCATTTCCACCATATGCAATAATGAGCTTCGCCAACAGGCTCAAGATAGTCTTCGCTTAATTTTACTGTTGCCAAGCATCCGTTTTCATCAGTTGAGAAGTAAATATATGCCGTTCCGTCATTGTCCTGGAAAACGGTCATATCACGGCTCATCTTGTCACCGGGACGGTAGCTTGTAATGTAGTCAAAGGGACCTGTGGGACTGTCACTCACCGCAACACCTGCTCTTGAATAGCCGTACCAGCCGTTATCAATGTGCATCCACATAACATACTTGTCCGTTTTTTTATTGTACATTACCTTAGGGCGTTCAATAACCTCGCCCACTTTTATGTCGCTTTCGGGAAATTTCATTCCGTCATAGCTTTCTAACATTTCAAGTGCTAAAGATTCATATTCCCAGTTGTACAAATCTGTGGAGGAATAACAGGCAACACCTATTCTCCAGCCCCAGTCTGCATATTTTTTAAGATGCTCGGGCGGGTCGCTTGTCTGTCTTGCTTCGCCATACCAGTAATATTTCCCGCTCTTTTCATCAAAGAACACATTACCCCCGTGACCCTGAATTAATCCGCCGTTATCATCAAAGATATAGCTTCCGGGTATTATGGAGTCACGCTTGCAGTTAAGTGCACCATACGCAAGATTAATTTCCTCAATGCCTCTTTCAACCTCTGCTTCGGAATTGTTCTGAATTACCTTTTTCAGCCCTATGTCAAAATATTCCTTTGCCGTATTCTTTGCCTTTTCGTTTTCGCAATTTTCAATATTGTCACGAACAAAATTAATTTTTTCGTCAAGTGCACCATCCCCTGTCTTTATGGGGCTTTTTTTGTATATCTCATCTACGAGAGTCATAAGAGCCTGACATTCTTTCTCCGTGACATATTCACCCGCCACGGCTGCATTCAAGCTTCTCATATCCTCCGCTGAAGCATCGCACTTAAGATACGAAAAAGCATTCTCAATCATTTTTAAGGCATCGTCTTTCTTTATCGACACATTAGGGAAAAACAAATTCCCTTTATTTATAATGCCTGTTTCCACGGCAGCCTGTACACTGTCTGCAAATTTGTCCTTGTATGTAACATCATCAAAAACTTCCGCATAAATCCTGTCATTAACATCAATTTCTTTTAATACATTCTGCAAAAATTCCGCCCTTGTCACATAATCGGCAGCCTGTGCAGTCAACGCAAGTGTTACCAACAGGATAAATATTGTTAAGATTTTTTTCATTATACCGCCTCCCTCTTTATTATAATACTACATAAATTATCTTCTGAAAATATCAAAATGTAATTTTCTTTTGTAAAAATGTGTCTTATACCAAAGAGGAGCAATTCAAATGAACTGCCCCTCTTTATGCTTTTAAACAGGATTTGTAAATGTAAATGTAAGAGCTCCGTTTTCATCTATTGACACATCCGAGATATTTTCTTTTACAACAGAATTATTGTTGTTTATTCTCACATATTCCATCCACCAATCAGGATTGATTTTAACCTTTTTATTAAAGCTTTCATCGGGCGTGACTGTGATTGTGTATGTGCTGTCATTGTTATTAACGCACTCTACACTAAAGAACACATCGCCTGTATAACTGCCCGTGCCGTCAGCTCGTGCAGAAATCGTCCCGCTGGTTGTAAGATTGAGACGAATACCAACCTGGTTTATATATGCCTGAAGAACTTCAACAAGTGTACCGTTTTCTGTTGTATAACCATCATTTTCCTCTTCACCATTATCATCCAAGGTTACACCATTCTTAAGTAAGCCCGCCGAAACCTTATAAATACTTCTCGTTACAGAGGTTTCAGCCAAAAATTCCTGTCCGTCAACCTTTACATAAGGTGTTGCAGTATAGTTACGGTTATAATTACTTTCTGCAAGATTTGTAAGTGCAACAGAAAAAACTCCATCTTCCTCACTCTGCCATTTCTCAGCCTTTACAAAAGCCGCACCCTCATTACCCTCGGCAGTAATCTTCAAGCCGTATTCTGCACCATCAACACTCGTAAGGGAATCAGCTCTGTCAACTATACCGATAAATCTTAAGCCGTTACCTTCCTTAACCTTACCTTCTTCGTCAACTCCGTCACCAAAACGCACCTGTGCACCGCTAACTACATTTACACCAAGGCTGACAGCGCTTAAATCTGTGGTTTCATCAGGTGTTACAAATTCATTCGCTTTATAAACATTTACACCATCGGTAAATGCAACTGCAGCTTCACTGTAGAGCTTAATTCGGCTTTCTTCGGGAACAATAACACTTACCGAGTCAATCAATGAGCCGTTCTTTGTGATTTTATCACTACCCGTAACAGTAACGGTATTTGCCTCACAAATTTCAAGATATGCCGCTTTGCCGGGGAAATTGCCTGTCAGATGTGTCTGTTCCTTATCTGCAAGGTAAACACCTGCATTTGGTGTGAGAATTTTGAATGTGATTTTGTCTTTGCCTGAGGATAATGCAGTGTGAACCGCCTCTGTCACATCAAAACGGGCATATTCGTTAAGCGTGGTTTCGTTACTTGTTGAAACAAGTGTGTCGATTGAGAAAATCGGATTTTCATTATTTATAAGAGAGGTGTCATCATATGTTATGGTAAGGTTATCTGCATCTTCAAAATTTCCTACAGGGTATGCGGCAAGTCTCAATCTTCCGCCTGCAGAGCCTCCGTTTGACTTGAACACATTAACGAACACGTTCATAATAACTGCATTGTTGTTCATTTCGGCATCAATAGGAAATTCCAATATACCTGCACGGGCTGATCCGAAGTAAGCGCACATTTCCATTGTTGCAATATTGTCAGCATCAGTGTGAGGAGCCTGACTTACATTGTCAATTGCTGCTCCGCCTGCGGCAATAAGTATTCTGTTGCCCTTGTCCCCACTGTCGTTAGCCGTTCCGTTGTTTACAAAGCTATCAGCCGAAACAACATACTTCTGCACAACTTCTACAGGAATGGTTTTTGTAATAACACCATCTGAGGCATCTGCGCCCTGTACTGCATAGGATGAGTATTCTTCACTGTTATTAACCAGAAGCCCCGCAACATAATACGCATCGGTAGAACCGATTGTAACCGTATTATCGGGATAAACCACACCGAAATCTGTTTCTTCGATAACCTCTCCGTTAAGAGTATATCTGACATTAAGAATATAGCTTTGTGTAGTTTTGCCCTTTACAACAAAGTTATCAATATCCTGTGTACCATCATCAAGATTAGAGGATGAATATCCCAGATAGTAGTTACCGCCAATCATTTTGGAAAGATTTTTTGCACTTGTTTCCGCCTCTATCCCCTGTGCCACAATAAAGCCTGTCGCCTTGTCCATAATCTCAAAGGAAACTGTGCCCTCGGCAAAATCAGCTGTAAAATGAACTGCGAATGTTGTGTCGGTTGTATTGTATGTAATGGTTGTAGGTGTAGGTATTGTCGACTCAGCAGTTACGGTATCGCTTGAAAGGGTTGCCGAAGTTGTCGAGTAACGAAGCTGACTGCCGCCCGTACCGTTCATAATTGCAAAGATAATGTTGCCATCCGAATCACGGAATTCGAGCCCTATTTTAGAACCGCTCTTTTTATAAAGATGGCTTGTCCAGTCGAATGTAACATCAACGGCAGACAACGACGAAACTGAAGAATCAAAGTTTTTTGTTGTAAGAGTGTAATTTGCCGCAGTAGTTTCAAACAACTTCAAAACACCATCAGCCACACTTGCATTTGAAGGGAACCCGAAATTGTCATCACAAGCGGAAAAATCTTCGTTTAAAATCACCTCATCCTCACTTTCGGGAAGTGTTGATGCATATGTAAGATAAATACAGTCAACTGCCACCGTACCGCTTGTTGTGATAGTGTAGGTTAAAGTAATCTCTTCCCCCGGGGTAACCTTTACAATAGGTCCGTTGTCTGATGTATAATAGGTTTCCTTGCTCTGCACCATACTAAGACTCATATAGTCCTTTCCTCCAATGGAGAGTGTACCCTTTGCTCTGCCTGAGCTTTTGCCCTTGTAACGGATTGCAACACGCATCGCATTCATATCCTCGGGAACAGTAAAGGTAAGGGTAAGCTCTTTGCCCACAGCTACATAGCTGCTGTCAGCGCAAAGCCACTTTGACCCCGATGCGGAGGAATCCGAAACAGTTCTGTTGAAAACAGTTGTTTTTCCGTTTGTATATAAATCTTCTGCCTCGATAGTATAAACATCTCCGTCCGAAGCGCCCATCGCAGGCACCACAGACAAAATGATTGACAATACAATTATAATTGAAATAATTCTTTTCATTTCTATTCTCCTTTTGTTTTAATTAAACCCCGCAGCCACCGCATTTTGGTAAACTGCGGGATTATTTGGAGGCTTATTTTTCAAAAAGCGTCACACAAGGTGCATAGGGCGAAAGTGTTTCATAGTTTGACCAGTTGAAAACCTTTGCTTTCGTAATGTCCTCAATACAATCCGTTGTGATGCTCTCGTCAAAGGTGTGCACACTGTAAAGCTCATCGCCCATATAAAGCGCCAGTATAAAGCCCGTCTTGTCAGCTGCTGCATTTACCGTAATACTACTACCTGAAATGGTATATTCTGCCTCAAATTTATACAAAGCATTCAAAAGTGTGCTCTCCAAGGTAGGCACATAAAATTCTTCAATGGCAAGGAAGTTGGGATGTGTACCCGAGGGATAAGTGTCGTTGAACTTTTCCGAGGAGGATGTACCCATATTACCGGGAAGAGAGTCGTTTCCTAAATCATCAAAGATATAATTCCAGCGGATTTCCTGCACTGTTGCATCAAGTCCTGTAGAATATACATCTGCAACACGCAAAGAATATTTGTTGCAGACCTTTATTGCCGTGCTTCTTGTATTTGCCTGACACTGTGTATCTCTTGCGGGAGTTTTGTGAACTGCCACATACACAATTTCCACATTACCCCATTTTGAACGCATTGCAGAAAGAAGTGTATCAAAAGCACTTTCAAATGCTGCCATATCTGTATCAGTATAGGCATCGTTTATGCCGCCTGTAAAAATTACTGTATCAGGAGCCGCACTCGGTGCAGAATTTACCTGACCCAAAATATTTCCGTTAGTAATCTTTGCACCGTTATAGGAGCCGTCGTAGCCGATCTTCATACCCATCTTCTGCGCCGTAAAGTCAACAAAGCCCGCCTTGGAGTATTTATGACCTGCAACAATACTGTCACCAAAGGCATAAACCGTTTTTCCCTCATAAGGCATATCCAGTGCGCCCTCTCTGCCTTTGAGAACAAAATTGTCAATATTCTGTGTACCCACATAGCTTGTTCCTGATTCATTAGTGTAATAATTACAAGCAATCATTTTTGCAAGGCTCGACGCTTCGATGGGAGCATTAACCACCTGAACATTTATGAGAGAGGAGTCCTTCTCTCTTATTTCGTAGCTTACTGTCTTTGTTTCAAAATCAGCTATAAAACGAACTGTATACGTCTTGTCACGGCTCATATCATTTTCAATCCACTTAGGCTCCCAATCATACTGGGAATGTGACGAATCCGAATCTCTGCCCTGTGTTGAATGACGAAGTATATTCCCCGCCTTGCTCTCTATTGCAAAAATGAGTCTGCCGTACATATCGCGGAATTCTATACCGCTTTTTTTGCCCGAGGATGTGATATTGCTCTTCCAGTCAAAGCTAACCTCAACGGCGCTCTGATTGATAATTTCCGCATCAAAGCTCTTTACACTTGTTGTGTAATTTGCCATATTCTCGGTAATATTAAGCTGTCCGCCGGAAACGGATGCACCCGCTGCAAAGCCAAAATTATCTGTAACGGAGGAGAAATCCTCATCAATTAAAATTTCACCGTCAAAATTCATTTCCTCACCTGTAGATACCAGGAGCGAAATCGCATCAATACACAAAATACCGCTTGAGGTTGTCTTATATGTAAAGGAATACGTCTCTCCCGGGTTAAATTCAATGATTGGTCCGAAAGCAGTAGTGTAAAATCCCTCGGAAGCAGTTGCGTTAACCTCACTGCCGTAATCAATTCCGTTGATTGAAAGATTAAAGTTTGCTCTTCCCGAGGATTTTGCCTTGTATGTCGTGGCAACACGGGCAGTTGTCATATTTTCGGGAATTGTAACGTTAAAGGTAACTGTGGAGCCTGTGCTCATACTTTCAAAGCACATCCACTTACCGCCTGACGCACCGCCTTCCGTAACAGTACGCTTTGTAACGGATGCGGAAAGACTTACCTTTCCGTTATCGGAAAGAGCCTCTGCTTCAAAGCTCACGGGAACAGGAAGGCTCTCATTTGTTTCAACCTTTACAACACTGAAGGAGGGCATTGTAACAACCAGGTTTGCACCCGAAGCTGTATAAGTAACATCTCCTTCATCCTCTACCCATTCACTACCCTCATAGTGACCGAATTCAATTTTCTTTATATCAGTTGCAATATCCGTAAGTGTAAATGTGGCGTCAGTATCCTTTGATGACAAAAGCACAACCTCATTATCGCTCTTTTTAATCGCAATGCCTGAGGAATACTGCATATCAGACTTGTATGTAACACTCATACCGCCGATTTGCTTTGTAACATTAATGCTTGTTAAATCCGTACCCTCACAGTTGAAGAACAAAAGGTTTTTACCTCCGAGCTTGTCGGGTTTTTTTGTTGCAAGCTCATATGCAATTTTATTGAGCCAATGGTTGTGATTTCTCACATCTTCAATATATGTACCGCCGTTGGGGAGGTATTTGTCACCTGAGGAAATAACTCTCGGGTTAAGGTCCTTATCATACATATGATGTCCGTCGGGACTGCATAAATCGTACACGTTGTAGAATGCACCGCCCGCAACGGTTGCAAGCATCATAAGTGCACTCATACTCTTTTCGCCGCCCGACTCCATTACCATAGGCAGGTTTCTGCCGTTGGAGTAGCTTCCCGTACCAAAGTTGTACAAATCGCCTCTGCCCCAGCCGTAGGGGTCAAGACCGATAAAGTCAAGATAAGTGCCGTTTTCTGTATCCGTACCGCCCGAAGAACGCTTATTCTCGTTATAATCAACACCCCATGCATCATTTCCCTGAACATTGTTGACTCTTGTCCACACAGGATAGTTTGATTTCTTTACAGCCTTTGCAAGATTATCACAGTATTCAAACATAACCATATCTCTGAAGCCCTGGTCGGAATAAGCGCCGCTGCTCTTTAAACTCACACAGGTTGTACACTGACAGTTCTGCAATTTCACATCATTCTCATAAACGCTTGAATTATGAAGCCTTGATACATTAGGCTCGTTACAAACCTGACAGCCTATAACAGTGTTTTTGTAGCCGTTTTCCGCATTGTATTCGGCAATATGGTCAAACACCGCCTTTAATACGTCATATTCCTTTTGTCTCAAATCCATATCGTTCTTACACATAATGTACTGATACAGTCCTGTTATATGGCTTCCCTTACTTGCCTTTTTCAGCCAGGGAGTACCGTCCGAATAGCACTGCTTTTGATAATTTTCAAGTACATAAGCAGGCACTCTTATGTCTGTTGCAAGAGAGCACGTATCTGTTGCAAACCACAACACTTCTAATTTAAGGTCATATTCCTCTGCCCAACCGATAATCTTATCAAGATATTCCCAATCGTATTCCTCTTCTGAGGAAAGATATATTCTCGGAGCGTCTGCATCGTCATAATCGTCCAGTACAACGGGTACCTCTGGCTCTTTGTCGCTTGGTGTTGTGGACTGAAGGACAAATGCAACCTCACTCTTTCCCGCCTTGCGAGCCTTTTCCACATATTCGGATACATCAAAATCATAGTAGTTCGCACTCTTTACCGTATCCCATACAACGCTTTCTGCAAGCTTTTCGCCTGTTACCTCATAGCCCGAGTGTCCGGGAGCATTACTCCAGGTAAGAGTGTCCTTATTCCAGCTTGTATCTTCCAATCCGTAAACGGTAAGATAATGACCGTAATAAAGAGAGTTGCGGTTATAAACTCTTATTCTTGCATTTTCAATATCGCCCTTGCTCCAGTCGGATATGTCGAACTTTAAGTATGCAAGAGCCTGATTTGACTCGTTTCCTTCCTCGTAATATGTCTGTATACCGCCTGTATTAAAGGTCTGGTTCGCATAGCTGCCTCCACGGATGTATGCTGTTTCTGTCGCTCTGAAATCCTGATCCTGCTGAACATCCATCCAGCGAATTTGTACATTTACAACAGTGTATCCGTCATTTTTAGCTATTTCAAAAAGCTTTTTTACCTTTGCATCGTCAAAATTATACCAGTCAACGACCTTGTCTATACGAATTTGTATACCATTATAGAAAAATGGCTCACCTGCTACCTCCAAGGCTTCTGCCCTCTCATAGCCGTCAGAATTGAACACAACTCTTGAGCCTACAATATTTGTTGCCATTAATTCTGTCTCCTCCTTAGCAACGGCAGGTATCGTTATACAACTTGTCATCATTGTCAACGCGCATGCCATACTCACAAATTTTTCAAAAAAAGTTTTTTTCATACCTATTCCCCCTTCTATCTGACTATATGATAACAATTTTTTATATTTTTCAAAATATCTGTTTGTAGCGAAAATTCACCGAAATGTACACAAAAAACTTGACAGAATAAATCAAATTTTTTAATATTAATTCAAGAGGTGATTGTATGTACAAGCAATTTTCGAACAATTCCTTATCAAACAACGACTTTAACGTGGTGCAATACGGCTACCGAGATTGTGAACCCGGCTTTAACGTATATCACCGCCGTTGCCAGAATTATCTTTTTCATTATGTCTACTCAGGCAAGGGCACATATAACGTGAATGGCAAGGAATATAAAGTCAAGAAAAACCAAGGCTTCCTCTCCCTTCCCGGGCAGGAAATGTGGTATACCGCCGACAAGGACGAGCCTTTTTCCTACGCATGGGTTGAGTTTTACGGCAATCTTGCCTTTGATACTGTAAAAAGGGCAGGACTTTCAAACAAAAACCCCATTTTTTATGACACCGACCCATTTGAATGCGGGAAGCTTCTGATGGATATTGTCAATCTGGCAAATGCCTCGCCCTTTCGATTAACAGGCAGCTTCTGGCTTTTTGCGAATGCACTTGTCAAAAACGCAAGCGTCAGCTCGGATTCACATGAGGAGCTTTTCCGAAATGCACTTTCCTATATTCATTCCAACATATCAAAATATACAACGGTGGAAGATGTTGCACGAAGCATTGGTATAACACGAGGCTATTTAACAAAAATTTTTTCAACCTATATAGACCTTTCGCCCAAGCAATACATACTCAGGTATCATATGAACGAGGCAAAATCGCTTCTTTCAGGCACAGATATGAGTATGTCAGAAGTTGCACAGGCAGTTGGCTATGACGACGGTGTTGTTTTTTCAAAGGCGTTTATCCGCATTTATAACATTTCACCAACTGAATACAGAAAAATTCATAAACGAACATAAAAGGCGAGGACTCCCCTCGCCTTTTATTCATAATACTATTATTGATTTATTGCTTATCGGCTTCATATTGCCATCTTCCCAGTTAAAAAGTGCAACCTTGTCACCAACCATATCGAAAAATCCTTCCTCGGAGGGGTTTTTCTTTGTTTCAAGGAGTGTATCCTCCCTGTAAAGCGCAACATAGAGCACACCTTCGTTTTCATCGGGAACAATCGTATAATATGTTTTTCCATCCTTAATCTCAGCTGAAGACAAATATGCTCCCAATAAAAGAGTGTATCCGCCCGTCACAAAGAGCCTCGGCGAAACATCTGCACCGCCTCGCACGGTTATGCGTGAAATATCCTTTGCCTCTACTCTGAATTTGTAATCAGTTGCCATTCTCTGATTGTTTATATCAACACTGTAGGTCTGCTTATTGATGTCAACGGTAACACAAATTCGGTAGCTTTCGCCCTCTTTATAGGTAATTTTACTGTCATATGTAAACCCTTGTCCATTGTTATAGCAATCAAAGTGTCCTTCAGGACGTATGCGTATGGTCATGGGATAATCTCCCCATGCAGAGGGAGTTTTATCAGATGCCGCCAAGCCTACAATACCATCACTTTTTACGCCGGGTACAAGAGTAAAATACAACCGACCTTTTCCTGTAACGGAAGAAATACTCATATAATCAAAAGTGTCTGTGGATATTGTACCGCTCTTGAAAAGTGCAAGGGTGTTTATTGTAAAGCCCGCTTCCCGTGCGGCAATTTTAATCGTATGCTTACCCTTTGACAGATAAAAGCCCTCCGAAGGTTCGTATGTATACCAATAGCCGTCGTCAATCTCACTGCCGCCGTCACTGGAGTGGTATTTCCACACATCATCCACATAAACGTGATATGAGTCGGCATTTGCATTGGGGTTTGACGTGTTCACATACAGCTTATATGTGCCTGCGTTTGTAATTGTCACATTATATGAAAGATATGGTGCCGAGCCGTATGCCTCAGAGGAGCCGACCTTTTGATTTGGCGCTGCAGTCAAAAGCCTTGCACCATCACTCTGATTTGTGGCAACCCAGTTTGCACGACTGTCGGCAGTTGCCATAGGCGTTGCCGAAATACCTATGCCCGACAACTCCCATATGTGAACGCCGTTACTGCTTCCTGTCATAGATGCATGCTCATTATTTAATATTGCCGTGGCAGCATTTATTACCAATGCACCGTTTTCTTCAACAAAGCTATTCTCCTCGGGCATAACAACAACCGTAAGCCTTGCTATCTTTTCTCCCGAAGAAAGGCTCAGAGCGGCTTTTCCCGAATGATGCGCCGTTATTTTAACACTGTTATTCTCAACGAAAGCCGTGCATACTCTGTCATCGGAAACGGTAACACTTTCATAATTTTCAGAAAGTGTAATTTCTTCTGTTGTATTTTCCTCCAATGTAACAGAGGGTAAAATTTCAATATCGTTAAGCTCTTCGGGAAGTGCTGCAACCTCTCTTGCCACATAGTCAAAGGTGTTCGGACTTTCCTCCGCACCCATAAGTGACGACTCTGCCGCACCGGATATTGTTTCAATAGTTATGCGGTCAATTAGCATACCTGCATCGGATTTATAAATATAAATATCGTGCCATCCGGGTTCATTTACAGTTACCGAGAAGGAAATCTGCTCTATCATATGCATAATATTACTTTTCCAGCTTCCGCCAGTTGTACTGTTACCCTTCAAAAGATACGGTGTTGAATTATCAATACCTATTGCCGTTCTGCAGCTTCTTGAGCTTCCGTCATCATTTGTTCCTTCATTGAGTGTGGGTATACGGTCAACAAAGCCCATAAATGTTCCCATTGATGTAAAATACACTCTGTAACGTAACCTTGCAGAATTTTTAATACTGTCACCATCGGCACGTGAGGAGTCAAAGGGCATTGAGCTCATCGCATCTCCCCATCTTCCTGCATTTTCAAAAACCTCCCAGTAGGTTCCGTCATCTCCTTTTATATTTTCCGTAAAGTGCTCTGTTTCAATTACGACCTTGCCGTTAGCCTCTATAAAGGAGTTTTCTTCAAGGGTAATATTGTTTACAGTTGCAATTACGGGAATTGATGCTGTTTTGACATTTCCGTTATAAACAGTTATTGTCCCGCTTGTTGTATTTGGAATAAGTGAAAAATCAACACCAACAACAACTCTTTCTTCAACACCAACCTCGCCCTCATTTTTCGAAAGCTTTATCCATTCGGGTGCATCAATTGACCAGCTTTCACTTTCCGTACCTTTTACAAAAAGGTCTATGTAGCTTTCATTGTCTGCATTTTTATCAAATCTTAATGTATTGCTTTCACTCTTTACTCCAAGACCCTCGGAAGCAGTCGCCGTTTTGTACTGACTGTCACGAACAAGAAGCACGCCCTCGTTCATATTGTAATAGGAAACGGGATGGTCGTAATTAATCGCCTTTTCCCATTTATTATCCTTTATCGCCCAGAAATCCTCCTGCCTTGTTCTTACCCTCTCCCGTGCCGCTTGGGAAAGAAGTGTATAAATCTCCGCGCTCTGATATCTGCCTTCCTCTGCAGCAGTATTATTTTTCCAAAGGTAAACATACTCCTCCGCCACATCACGATAAGAAAGCACGTGATAATAAATCTGCTGATAGAATACATCCCTGCTACCCTCATCAAGTGAATTGTAAACGTCGGTTAAAATGTCAACCATTTCGTTACACTTGTTGACAAGCCTCATGCCCTCGTCGCCCTCGCTTGTAATGCTGAAGGGATAGAGCATATCCGAAGAAAAATAAACATCATTATAACTTGCAGAGTTCACATGACCGAAAAATTCCGCCTTTTTTACACCCGAAAGCTGATAAAAATCCTTTGCAACGGCTGCTATTTTTTCAGCGGTTTCATAATCGGTGTTATAATCACGCATAGCATGTTTTATTAAAAACTCATCTATACTGTCTTTAGTATCTATATCCCATGCCAGTTCCAAAAACAGCTCTGTAACAATATCACCGGGCTTTATGTCACCCACATTAAGCGTCCAGTACGCCTGTGCGCCTGTGTCATAGGCTCTTACCATCTGGTGCACCATATAATAAATCTGTGTGGAATTGAGCCACAAATAGCTTTTGGGGCTGTACCAGCTCCAGTAGGAGGAATGATAATACACACCGCAGCCGCCGCTTCTCGCCTTTTCCTTTTCTGTAGGTGTCTGTCTTAAATTACCATAGTTATCCTCTGCCCACATGAGCATAACATCATCGGGAATATAATCCTTGAGACCTGCATTATATATATCCGCTACGGTTTTGTATGGTATAAAAACCTGAGGCACAGCCGTTTCGCTGCCGTAGATTTCTTTTATCAGTTTTCTTTGCTCTGCGATAACATCGCGCATCATCTCAACCTTACTGTTGTTATAAAGATACAGCCTGTCTGTTTCCGCGTCACCGTCGTGCACGCCTCTTATGCCCAAGGAAAGTATGCTTTCAAAATCCTTATTTGTCTCAAGGCGTTCCTTCCAGTAGCCTAAAATTGCCTCCTTATTCTGGGTATAATCAAAGGAGCCGTTGTCATTCCATGTGTATTCGTCCCTGTGGTTTTCTTTAAATTCGCTCCATTCCGACACATTGCATCTTAGCATCATTTCCGCATGAGAGGATGCCATAATTATGCCGTATTTTCCTGCCTCCTTGGCATTTATCGGAATTCCGTCCTCATCCTTTGCCATATTAAAGGCAGTAGTCCCCTCGTGCATTGCGGGCCAGAGAGTATTTGCACCAAGTCTTAACATAAGCTCAAAAACATGTCGGTACAAATTTACATCAGGTGTACCATTATCTGTCGGGAACTTGAGTTTCGCCCAATCAATAAGGCGTTCCTCGTCATTTATAAATATGCCTCTGTATTTAACATCGGGGCCGTAATTTATATACGCTTCATTATAATCAACAACCACTCTATCCTTAACCTTTACAGGTGCATCGCTGAACCAGTACCAGGGCGAGACACCAATCTCCTCGGAAAGATGATAAATCCCGTAAATCGTACCTCTCGCATCACTGCCTGCAATAACAAGAGAAGAATCAATCTGCTTAATAACAAAGGCCTCCCACTTTCCCTCAATGGTTTTTGCCTCGTCAAGCTTTCCTTCTTCTATATATTTTTTGATAATTTCACTGTCATTTATACTGCCTACAACAATACCCTCGCCTGTATTTTTCAGCTGAGGTGTTTTATTTATATCGGCATCCGAAAGCCTTTTGTTTTTGACATCCTCATTATACACAAAGGTCGTGGAAACCTCATAATAATCAACAGCGCCCGTAACCATAGCAATATCCTGTCTTAAATCTCCTGCCGCACGGCTTATCTGGGTATAATTTCGCCGAGAAACCGTATCTTGTGCATACTCGCTACCAATTATTATATCCGCTGTTTTATTTCCGTCATAAATGACAAAACCGCTTTCCATAGCCGTCTCCCCTTCAAAGCTCTCTGCAAATACCATTGCATTTCCTGAAAGCATACAGATTATTAAAAATACTGCCATAATCTTTTTCATAATTATATCCCTCCAAGCATTTTAATTCAAGTATACACATTTATAATACCTTTTTGGAGCGATTTATAAAATATCAAAACGTGTCTTAAATCTGCTGTTTTGTATTCTGCTAAATTGAAATACCATTCATTATTCTATAGAATTTCCATAAGTCCCAAAATCCTAAAATACAAAAGGCGCACTCCCCTACTTTAAAAGTAAGTGAGTGCGCCTAAATTTATTGATATGTTAACTTTCTCTTATATTAAATTATTTTTCTATCAAATCTTCCATTGTACACCCCAGTGCTTTGGCAAGTTGGTATACTGTATCCGCATTTGCTTTGTTAATGTTTTTATTACGTTGCTCATACATTTGTATGGAACGAAGGCTGACTCCGGATATTCTGCAGGTGTTAATCGCGTAATCAAAGACATCACCAAGCACCGATTGTGCTTTACTCAGATATATTTCTTGGTATGCGTGGGTCATCGTTTTTAATATCTCCCCTCATAATATCCTGAATGTACAGTCCGTCATCTTCTTCAAGCATTTCAAAATAAAGTCTGTTTGCTTCATCATCCCTCGCTTTGCGAAGAACATAATATTTATCTTTCTCTGCGATATCAAAACCTTCAAATTTAATTTTTGAAAATGCAAACTTAGACTTGAGAACAATCTGCTCCCCTAATTTCCCAAGCCTCATGGCACGGGCAAGCTGCTCTACCGAGATTCCGTTATTAAAAAAACTTTCAGCATAATCAAAGTAGGAATCGTCTGCACGATAACCCTTTATTAAATCAAAGGCGTTTACATTTACATAAAAATTATCAACGAGATATCTTTTTGCACGTTTTGCCACATCAAAATATGTTGTTTTTTCAAAATTTTACATGATTTAATTTTGTATTCCGTACACACAATACTATCGTGAAGGTTAAAAGATATTCTTTTAACATATCACAGATATAAAAAGATTTGATTTTAAGGAGAAAATGAAAATGTCTAGTAGAAATAAGAAACTCGTACCCCAGGCAAAGAGCGCACTTGATAAGTTTAAGATGGAAGCTGCTAACGAAGTGGGCGTAAACCTCACTCAGGGTTATAATGGTGACCTCACAAGTAAGCAGGCAGGCAGTGTAGGCGGTCAGATGGTTAAAAAGATGATTCAGTCCTACGAACAGTCTCTTGCAAATAACAACCAGAACTAAATAACCAACCAAAAAGGGGAAATGTTTAACATTTCCCCTTTTTATTGACTTTTTACGTTCTCTGTTATACAATGAAGAAAAAAGGGGTTGAAAATATGAAAAAGTTCTTATGTATCTTAATGGTGTTACTTCTTTCATTTCTACTTATGTCCGCCTGTGGCGGCAATACCGAAAACGGCAACGAGCCCACCGAGGCACTTCCCACAGAGGCTGCACCCTCCGATGAAGAAATTATAGATTCGATAGTCGGCACATGGATGGGTGGCGAGGAAGGTGCAAGGCTTGGTTATCAGTTCAACTCTGACGGTACGGGCATGGCGGCAATCTTCCCCATGACCTATACTGTTGAAGACGGCATAATTACCGTAACGATTTCTGCTTTTGGCGAGACACAGACAGGTAGTGGTGCATATGACGTTGACGGCGATACACTTTCCATCACAAACGCTGATGGCGAAGCTTATGTTCTTACAAGAGTTAATGAAGAATAACTTAAAAGGAGATGTGAATGAATTTCACATCTCCTTTTAGCGTGTCGATAACACTTTATCGACACGCTACC
>JAFYPR010000086.1 GCA_017547445.1 Clostridia bacterium | reverse complement strand
TCTTCAGAAGAGGGTTCTTCAGAGGAAGGTTCTTCAGAGGAAGGTTCTTCGGAGGAAGGTTCTTCAGAGGAAGGTTCTTCAGAAGAGGGTTCTTCAGAGGAAGGTTCTTCAGAGGAAGGTTCTTCGGAGGAAGGTTCTTCAGAGGAAGGTTCTTCAGAGGAAGGTTCTTCAGAGGAAGGTTCTTCGGAGGAAGGTTCTTCGGAGGAAGGTTCTTCGGAAGGTACTTCTGCTACGCCGATTTCATATGTGATGTAAGGAGCCTGTTCGAAGGAAGCACCGTATACACCAACGAGACCGTCTGTTAACTTGTAAAGAAGCATAATGCCGTTTGTTGCATCATAACCGGAAAGGTCAAGTGCTACGTCAACAGCAACATCCTTAGCACTGAATGCACCTGTACCAACAGCTGTAAGAGCTGTAAGGTCATTTGCTGTACCATATGTTGCAGGATCTACAGCATAGATATCAAATGCCTTTGTATAACCGCCGCCCATAACGTCAGCGGGTGTGATTGTAAGTGTAGCAGTTGCTACTTCGTAACCTTCTTCAACTGCTAAGTCAAATACCATTTCGCCGTAACGAGTATCGCCCCAGCCTGCAGAGAACATAGCGTCTGTACCAACAAGAGCCTGGTTTCTGTCAGATGCTGTAGGATAGGGGTAAACTGCATTTGTTGTTGTGTTAAATGTTTCTGTCTTAGATGCTGCAACTGTGTTAGCAACTTCTGCAACTGCAACTTCAACAACAAGGTTTTCAGGATCAACAGTTACTGTACCAGCTTCTGCTGCATAAACCTTACCAGCCTTTGCAAACTTAACTGCTGCATAGTCAACAACTGCACCTGCAACGCCCTTAACTTCTACAGTCTTAACAGCTTCGCCTTCAACTGTGAAGTTAACTGCTACTACTTCAACCTTAGCACATTCAACTGTAACTACCTGGCCATCTTCTGTAAGAGTAGCTGTAGCAGCGGGAGCTTCGTATTCAACGTCGCCAACTGTGTAAGTTGTAGCAGGAGCGGAAACTTCTGTACCGATTTCAGCTGTCTTAGAAACTGTACCAAGTTCAACTTCGCCACATACATACTTGAATGTAAGTGTACCCATTGTGGAAGGTGTCTTGTCAACAACCTTTACGTTCTTTACGTTGAATGCAGCAACAGAACCGCCACCATTACTTGTGAGAACCATAGCATCGAGAACTTCCTGGTTTGTTCTGAATGCAAGGTTAGAATTTGTGTAAACTTCTGCACCATCAGCAGAAATTGTAATGCCCCAAACATCGTTAATCATATCAACGCTTACTACAACGTTGTAAACTGTGTTAAGAGCAGGTGTAAAGCCTGTTTCAACGTTAGAGGAACCGTTACGAACCTTAAAGCCGTTTCTTCCTGCACCGTCGGGCTTCATCATTACTGTGGAAGAGCTGAAGTATACGTTTCCTGCAACTGTATCAGCCTTGGAGATAGCGATAAGGGAGTCACCCTGTTCAGCTACGATTTCAAGGTCGAATTCTACATCAGCCATACCTGTGATAGCAGAAGGAAGCATAAAGATACCATCTGTATCAGCTGTGTTGTCATCAGCGTCAGCTGCATAACCGGGCTGACCTGTGATGTTATTCCAAACTACATCAGCCTTGGGTGACATATCAACAACTGTAAGATCACCATTAGCAAGAGTAGAGTTTGTATCTGCAAAGTAGAACTTAGCAGCATCAACTGTGAAGTAGAAGTCTTCATAAGACTGACCTTCATTAAGAACAAATGCTACATCAAAGATTGTCTGTTCTGTAGCTGCAATACCTGTAGCAGGTGTTTCAGAATCGCTACTGATATAGATGTCAGCATAAGCACGACCTTCACCTTCAAGTAAACCAGCCTTCTTTAAGAATGTACCTGTACCTTCATCATCATCATAAGGATCGGGAACATTTGTAATTGCCTGATTAATGTTTGTGCCTGTAATTGCACTACCGTTAGTCTTTGCAAGAGAAGCAACAGCTACGGGCCAAGAGAATTCAATACCACCGTTTCTGAAAACGCCTGTTGAAATTTCACTTACTGTAACTGATACGAGGAACTTTTCTCCTGCCTGGGGTACTGTTTCACCCTTAAGAGCTGCTGTTACTGTAGCTGTAGCAGAATCTGCCATTACAGGAACAACACAAAAACTAAGGAGAACAGCTACTGCCAAGATTAAAGAAATAATCTTTTTCATAATTTAAAACACTCCTTTTTATGTCTCAACGCTACTATTAGTTGTATGCCTTAGCAGCTTCTGCCTTGTAGTTACCAAGAACAGCATTGAGTTCGTCAATATCAACAACATCATCGTCGTTCATATCAAATTCTGCAACCTTACCCTTGTAGTTCATCAAAACGCCGTTAAGGTCATCAATGTCAATAACGCCATCTCCGGAGAAGTCACCACCGATAAGTGTGATTTCACCAAGGTTTACTTCAGCTGCATTAGCAGCTACGTTTTCGTATGTCTTGTAAAGGTAACCTGCTTTACCAAGAACTACTGTGTATGTACCCTGACCAACTTCGATTGCATATGTACCGTCAGCCTTAACTGTACCATTCACGGAAATAGCAGATGCATCTGTAGCAACAGCTGTTGCCTTTGTAGCATCACCAAGTACTGTGATAGTACCGATAATCTTCTTAGTATCAAATGAGAAAGATGTGTCTTCGGGTGCATCTACACCTGTACCGCCAACGTATACATCGTATGCGCCTGTACGGTCAGCTTCGAGGAGCTTGAATGTGTAAGTAACAGCTGTGTCTGTAACAGCTTCCTGATCGATATACTTGATATCAGAATCCTGAAGTGTTGCAAGAGCTGTGCCGGACTTAACAACAAGCACTGTGGACTGCTGAGCTGCTTCAGGGGAACCATATTCAACCGTAACGGAAATTGTTCTGCCTGCGTCAGCTGCAACGCCTGCTTCAACGCTCTTGATAGTAGCGGCTGAAGCGACTGCCATCATAGCAAAGAACACTGTGAGTGTCAATGCCATAACGAGAAGAATTTTGCTGAGTTTCTTCATCATTTTGTCTCCTTTCAGGAAAAAATTTTTTTGTGCCGCCAAAGTGTTTTTTATCTTCGTTTGTAATTACTGAAAGTAATCCGCCCAATTTATACTACCTTGGCATTATTCACATACATACAGTATAACACAAAATATATAATTTTCAAGATGTTTTTAATAATTTTTTTGTGTTTTTTTGCGACATTTTAATTCATCCCGTACAAAAAGGCAATATCCGTGTACAAAAGGATAGTGTTTCAGGAAGGATATGGTTTTTTACGCAAACTCCCGCATTAACAGTGTACTCTCCACTACAAAATAAAGGTCGGAGGACCTGCATTCATTCGCACACTTCGCCTATTTTTATTCCGTCTACCGCCGCACTCATTATGCCTCCGGCATAGCCTGCACCCTCCCCGCAAGGGTACAACCCTTTTATATAGGAAGAAAAGCCATCATTTCTTATTATCCTTACAGGAGAACTGCTCCTTGTTTCAATGCCTGTCAAAACAGCATCAGGGTCGTTGAAGCACTTGATTTTACGCGCAAAGCCTTCAATGGCATCCTTAAGTCCGTCAGCTATATGAAGTGGCAGAAGTCTGTTTAAATCAGATGGAGTTACTCCCGGTTCATAGGTAGGTGAAACGCGTCCGAACTGCACACTTTTCTTTCCATTATAAAAATCCCCGACTCTCTGACAGGGCGCTTTATAGTCTGCCCCTGCCTGATAAAAGGCGCCTTTTTCCAGCTTCCGCTGAAAATACATGCCGGAAAGAGGGTCGCTTCCTTCAAAATCCTCGGGATAAACCGATACCAAAAGCGCGCTGTTACTGTTTTTCCCGTCACGGGCAAAGTTGCTCATGCCGTTGGTAACAACGCCCTCATGCTCGCTTGCGGATGCAACAACGCAGCCACCGGGGCACATACAAAAGGTATATACTCCCCTTCCGTTCCTGTCCTTTATATTGCACTTATAGTCCGCCGCATCCATAAGCGGCGCAAAATCACCATACTGCGCATAGTCAATATCACTTCTTAGGTGTTCAATTCTCACACCTACGGAAAAGGGCTTTCTTTCCATGGGAATATTCAGCCTCTGGATCAGCCTGAACGTATCTCTTGCACTATGTCCTATTGCTAAAATAAGGGTTTTTGTTTCGAAATCACCCAGTGTGGTTTTGATGCCCTTCACAGCATTATCTTCTATAATAATATCATCCATACGGCAGTTAAATATGAACTCTCCGCCCATGGAAATAATCTTTTCGCGGATGTTTTTAACCATATTTCTCAGCTCATCCGTACCTACATGGGGTTTTGCCTTATATAAAATCTCCCTCGGCGCACCCGCTTCAGTCATTTCCTCCAGAACCTTTCTCTGTCTTACATCACGTGTTCCCGTATTTAATTTTCCGTCAGAAAAGGTGCCCGCACCGCCTTCGCCGAACTGAACATTGCTTTCAGGGTTCAATACGCCTGTTCTCCAGAACTTTTCCACCGTATTTATGCGGTTTTCAACCCGTTCTCCACGCTCTATAACGACAGGCTTTGCTCCTCTGTAAGCAAGTATTAATGCAGCAAACAACCCCGCAGGACCTGCCCCAACAACAACAGGTCGGTGCTCACTTCTCCATGGAAGAGGATATTCATACTCATATTTTTCGCACCGGGCAACATGCTCTCTTCCGTAATATTTCCGCTCATCCTTAATTTCAACGTCAAAGACGGCAACGTAAAAAACATCCTTTTTATTTCGGGCATCAACAGACAGTTTAACCTCAGAAAAACCCTCTATATCTCCTGTCGGAGACTTAATCTGCCTTGCTATCGCCTCAATAATATCGTCTTTTTTATATCCCGGCTTAAGTTTTATATTGTTAACTCTAATCATTAATTCCTAATTCCTCATTCCTGATTTCTCATTCTTGCAGGCACTCCTGCCTGCAACAAAGCCTGTTGCCCATGCCCAATGAAGGTTATACCCTCCGCAGATTGCATCCACATCAAGTATTTCGCCTGCCGCATAGAGGTTTTTGCAGAGCTTTGATTCCATAGTTTCGCTGTCAAAGTCCTTAAGCTCAATTCCCCCTGCCGAAACCTGCGCATTTTCAAAGCCGTTATCTCCCAATACAGTCAATTTTAATTGTTTCAAAAATTCACCGCATTTACGGATATTTTCATTTGTAAAGCTTTTAGCCTTTACAGATGCCTTTTCAATCTTTGCCCATTTCAGCATGGGTATTGCAATCTTTTTATTTACCAAGCCTGAGAAAAGCTCCCCGCCTTCACGCCCGGGGAAGGTATATACTCTCTCATAAATTTCCCCCAGTACTTCCTTGCCTGATAAATCCGGGAGCATATCAATCAAAAGCTCCATTCCCTTTTGAGCAAAGCGTGAAATCTGCATAACAGGGATACCCGAAACGCCGTAATCGGTAAAAAGGATTTCGCCACGGTCACTTGCAACCTCTTTTCCGTCCTTAAGAAGTGCCACACGGGCAAAAACCTTAACACCCTTAAGACCTTTTATCTTGTCGGTTTCAGTTTTCAGGCTCACAAGGGCAGGCTTTAACGAAGTAAGCTCGTGCCCGAAAGCTGTCAGAAGCTTATACCCCGAGCCGTCGCTGCCTAAAACGGGTTGCGCCTTACCGCCTGTGGCTATAATAACCTTATCGGCGCAAAGCTTTCCCATATAAAATATATCTTTTTTATCAATGCACGAAACATAAGTATCTGTTATAAAATCAATATTGTTTTCCATGCAGAACAGCCTTAAACTGTCTGCAACGGCACTTGCCTGGTTACTTAAAGGATAAACTCTTCCCTCTTCAACCCTGTGCATTACGCCCAGTTCTTTAAAAAATGCCACCGCATCCTCCGCAGTGAACTTTTCAAGCACCTTTCCGATGAAATCTCTGTCACCGTAAAAATATCCGCTATTCATATCCATATTGGTGTAATTACATCTGCCGTTGCCCGTAGCATGGATTTTTTTTGCAACACGGTCAGACTTTTCGACTATACCTATTTTAATCTGACTGTTTTGTTTTCTTGCAGAAACGGCGGCCGCGAGTCCTGCCGCGCCGCCGCCAATGATTAAAATATTATATTTCATTTTTATCACTTCTTCTTATAAAACATTGTTGACTCTTCGCCGTTACGAAGTCTTACAATATTTGTTCTGTGCTTATAAATTGCAAGAACTGCAATTGCAATTGTTATAGCTAAAAGTCTTGCTTCACCGGGGTAAAGCAGTGCCGTAAATACGGTTATATTCATTACCGCAACAATGGATGAAAGTGAAACATATCTGAACAAAACCATAAGAAGGACAAATTCAACAAGTGCAATACCCGTTGCGAGAGGGCTGATAACCAAAAGCGCACCTGCCGCCGTTGCAATACCCTTACCGCCTCTGAAGCCGTAATATAAGGGGAAGCAATGACCAACTACTGCCATAAATGCATATATGTAAGCCATGGCCTTGCATGTGTCCACATTTATGGGCATCCATGCCTTAGGACCTGCCCATATAAGAATCAAAGGAATAAGGCAACCCTTTAAAACGTCAAAGAGCAAAACCATTGCAGCCGCACCCTTGCCCATTGTGCGCAAAGTATTTGTTGTGCCTGCATTGCCGCTGCCCATCTCTCTTATATCCTTGCCCTTGCTCTTGGAAAGGACAATGGAAAGATTTAATGATCCGATAAGATAGCCAAGCGCTGCCATTACGATAAAGTAAAAAATGTTGATACTTGTGAGATCATTGATAATGTGTTGCATCATTTCCTGCATAATTACTACTCCTTTTACTTTTCTGATTTTCGCTCTCTTATTATAAATCTTATGGGTGTACCCGTAAGACCGAAAGCACTTCTTATCTGGTTTTCTATATATCTTATATATGAGAAATGCGCCAATTCCGCATCGTTAACGAAAATAACAAACGTAGGAGGCTTTGTAGATGCCTGTGTGATATAGAAAAGCTTAAGTCTCTTACCCTTGTCGCTGGGAGGCTGTACACGCGCAACTGCATCTGTCAGCACATCATTAAGTGCACCTGTCTGAAGTCTCATTGCGTTCTGGTCTGCCACATAGTCGATGTTAGAGAAAAGGTTTTCGACTCTCTGACCTGTGAGAGCAGATATGAAAACAACAGGCGCATACTGCATGAAGCCTAAGGTTTCATAAACCTGCGTACGCATTGCCTCCATTGTCTTGTCATCCTTTTCAACGGCATCCCATTTATTAACAACGATTACAGTACCCTTGCCCTGCTCGTGAGCATAGCCTGCAATCTTTGCATCCTGTTCGCTTATGCCTTCCACGCCGTCAATCATAACAACGCAGACATCGCACCTTTCAACGGCATTTAACGAACGGATAACGCTATAGCGTTCAACAATATCGTCCACCTTGTTTTTCTTTCTCATGCCCGCAGTATCAATAAAGGTGTACTTCTTGCCGTTCTTTTCAAGATGTGTGTCAATAGCATCACGGGTAGTGCCCGCAATGTCTGACACAATAACTCTGTCCTCACCCAAAAGTCTGTTTATAAGACTGCTCTTGCCTGCATTGGGTTTACCTACAACGGCAACCTTTATAGTATCATCCTCTTCTTCATCCTCACTTTCGGGAGGGAAATATTCAAGGCACTTATCCAAGATATCGCCCACACCTCTGCCGTGAACGGAGGAAACGGCCATAGGCTCGTCAAGACCTAAGTTATAAAATTCATACAATTCCATGGGAGGCTCACCGGGCGCATCAACCTTATTGCAAACAAGTACAATAGGCTTATTTGACTTCTGGAGCATTGTAGCAACCTCCTGGTCAGCCGCAGTCATACCGTCCTTTACGTTAACCATAAAAATGATAACATCTGCCATTTCAATGGCAAGATTAGCCTGTCTTCTCATCTGGGATAAAATAATATCCTTTGAATAAGGCTCAATACCGCCTGTATCAATCATGGTAAACTCTCTTCCGCACCACTCCGCATCAGCATAAACTCTGTCACGGGTAATACCGGGCGTATCCTCAACAATTGAAATACGCTTACCTGCTATTTTATTGAAAAGTGTGGATTTACCAACGTTGGGTCTGCCAACGATGGCAATTATAGGCTTTGCCACACTACCACCTCCTAATCTTCTAAAAGAGCATCCAAAAATTCATAACCGTCATTTCTGACCGCTTTTATTTTTACATCAAGCTCTTTTTCCATATCCTTAATTGTTACATCATCTAAAAGCACATCAGTAGAATCACGCAGCATACTTTCCGAAACAAGAAGCACATCTCCCAAAGCTTTATCCTTAAGCTGAGCGATTATATCCCGTCCGCACAAAAGGCCTGCAACCGTAATTTCTTCTCCAAAGAAGTTATTTACAATTTTATACACATCTGTCTTTAGTCCATTATACCTTTTTTCCGCATCTTTTGCAATAGATTTAATAAAATTATAAGCCGCTTCGCCCGTTGCTATACTGACGTGCCTTGATATTTTCATCTCCCGTTCTTCATCCAGGGCATTATAAAATTCTTCCTTCATGCTTGAAATAAGACCAACGCCGTTTTCTATCTGAGGGAAGTTTTCATACTCTTCTGATTTGGGAAGCTCCCTCTCCGCCTTGAGATAAAACTCATCGGATGCATAAAAAAGCCTTGTCCCCATTTTTTCAAGTGCCTTTTTCTGCCATTTCTCAACACAGTCAAGCACCTCTGCAGCCTTAGCCTTGTCAATCGAGGGAATATCGCAAAGACCCTCACGATACCTTGTCTTACCTATGGGCACAATGCTGACACTTCGTATATGACCTAAAGTAAGCAAATCAGAAAGTGTCCTTTCAAGCTCTTCCCCGTCATTTAACGTAGGGCACAGCACAATCTGCGCATTTAAAAGTATGCCGTTATCGGAAAGCTTTTTAAGTCTTTCCATAATGTTGCCTGCATTTTTATTTTTCAGCATTTCGCATCTTAATGCAGGGTTTGTAGTATGCACCGACACGTTTATAGGACTTACGTGCATACTTATAAAACGGTCAATTTCCCTCTCGGGCACATTGGTAAGGGTTACGTAATTGCCCTGAAAGAAGGACAGACGTGTATCGTCATCCTTGAAATACAAGGTTTCACGCATACCCTTCGGCAGCTGGTCAATAAAGCAGAAAACGCACTTATTTGCACAGCTTTTTGCTCCATCTATAAGACCCGATTCAAATTCTACCCCTAAATCCTCATAAACTTCCTTTTCAATCTCAACATCAACCTCTTCTCCCTGTTTTGTGAGAACAGTTAAAAGAATTTCTTCGTCGCTCATTAAAAATCGGTAGTCGAGGATATCTCTTACCTCGGTATTATTAATTTTTAAAATCACATCACCGGGTTCTAAGCCGATTTCTTCCGCAATAGAGCCTTCCATGACATATTTAATTTCATTTTTCTTCATATCTTATCCCAATCTGTTATTAAGAATTTTCCCGAAATAATCACTTACCTTACTGCTTCCGGATTCGTTCAGATGGCTGAATTCCGCCATATCGGTCTTATAATCAAAGCCGATGGAATCAAGGTGATGCAAAAGGTTTATAAATTCCACATCCCATATGGCGGCATATTCCTCGATGGTGTTATAAATACTCTGCTGATATTCGCCTGTTACATCGTTATTATCCACATCCGCACGGTAAGGAATAACCGTTAAAATAAGCTCCGTATCCGTGTCTTTACATAAACGGACCAATTTTTCAAGATATTCAAGAGGGATTTCGGGCACTTCTCCCTTGATACTTTTATCCAGAGGCACAAAGTTGTTTTCAAATTCTGTCGTCACATTGAGAGCCTGCTTTGTTTCGTCAAATACCCTTTTTGTAACATAGTCATCCCTTGTAAGACTCTTCCATCTGCCGTGATAGAGCATATAATTCAAGAAAAACTCGCTTTTTTCTGTATCCACCAAATCAAGTATTGCCTCTGTTTTAGTCTTTCCCATAGGGAAGTTATCTATCGCCTGATGAAATCTTGTAGGCGTAAAATAAACCTCAGGATAAAACATACAGAACAAATCAACCACTACAATTTCGGGGGTATGTCTTTCAATCATTTCCTTTACGACATAGTATGTTGTAGGTATGCTCTGTGCCGCCGTTGCCGTATTACAGGCAGAAATATTATATTTTTCCTTCAAAACAGAAGGATGCACACCGTACTGAATATGGCTTGGTCCTGCAAGGATTATATCGTACGTTTCATCGGGCATACTAAAAATCCTTCCCAATGCTTCGCTTTCGCTTTTGTCTCTTAAGACCTCACGGCTACCTGTATAAAGCACAATAAACAGTGCGATAAAAAGAACTGCCTTGGCAATCTTTTTTAAATTTTCAAAAATATTCTTCTTCATAATTACACTAAAACCCACTCTGCGGGACAACGGGTGAAAAGACCACCGCAGTGGTCCTTTTACAAATCGTCTCCCGATTTGTAAAAGCAGCCTTGTCCCTACACCTTATAAAATTGTTGCAATTACATAATCAAAGCAGCCTGAAACCCACGTTCGTATAGACCGGGGACATGCCTGACCCACATTCATACCACTTTGTCTTCACTTCACGTATTTTAGCGATACAGGTGTGTCCCCGTATCTCAGAACTGAAAATAAATGAATTGCGATGCGTCATATAAAGGTCCGTAAACGCCGAAAATCAGAACTGCAAAAATACCTGCAAGATAAATCACATACCTGAACCACAAACCCTGCTCGGAAAGCTTTTGTCGGATATTAACCCCGTTGTACTTAAGCATGCTTACAACCAGTAACACCAAAAGGGATATTAAAAGCACAAACATATCTGCACTGTCAAGACCGAGGGTAAAGATGGTCCCGTCTGTGAAAATCCATAAATTGAACTCACAAAGCATTCTCTTTATAACGCCTATTGCATCGCCAAATGTTTTTGCGCGGAAGAAAACCCACGAAAAATCAATAAGTGCAAAGGTTACAAGTCCCTTTAAAAGCTTACTGCTGAAGTTACCCTTGTTCAAACCAAGCATATCCGATACCTTGCACCTTGCATTTTTTGTCATATCGCCTATAACCTGATAAATTCCGTTCAGTCCGCCCCATATAACAAAGTTCCAGCTTGCGCCGTGCCAGAGTCCGCTTAAAAGGAAAACAACCATCAGATTAAAATACTTTCTTGCCCTTCCCTTCCTGTTACCGCCTAAAGGGATATACAGATAATCACGGAACCATGTGGAAAGAGATATATGCCATCTTCTCCAGAATTCACCAACACTCTGTGCAAAGTATGGTGTGTTGAAATTTTTCATAAGATTAAAGCCCATAACCTCGGCAGCACCGCGGGCAATATCTGAATAGCTTGCAAAATCGCAGTAAATCTGGAATGCAAAAAGTATTGTTGCAATTACAATGGAAAAGCCGTTGTAGTTTGCGTAATTATTATACACCGTATCAACAACATACGCCGCTCTGTCTGCAATAACAAGCTTTTCAAAAAAGCCCCACAGCATAAGCATCATGCCGTTTGCTATTCTCTTCGTGTCAAAGGAATGCCTTTCATGAAGCTGTTTTATAAGGTTACCGCTTCTTTCAATAGGCCCTGCGACCAATTGCGGAAAAAAAGATACAAAAAGCGCATATCTTAACAAATTCTTCTCAGGCTCTATATCCTTTCTGTAAACATCCACCGTATAACCAAGTGCCTGAAAGGTGTAAAAGGATATACCCACGGGAAGGATCACATCAAAGGCAGGGTTTATCACTTCAAAGCCTGTATGAGAAAGAACAGCATTTATATTATCTATTGCAAAATCAAAGTATTTAAAGAAAAACAGTATGGCAATATTAATTGTAAAGCTTAAAGCCACACACCATTTTTTGCCCGTAGTGCTTTTGCTTTTTCCGATAAGAAGTCCCGCCGTATATGTGCTTATCGTGGAAAATCCCATTAAAAGCGCATACTTTGGGTTCCAGCACATATAGAAAAAATAGCTTGCAAATAAAAGCCAGATATACCTCACCCTATGGGGTATGGCAAAATATAAAAGCGTAACTACGGGAAAAAATATTAAAAACTCCAGCGAATTAAAAAGCATAGCAAGCCTCCGTAAACCACATAATCCATCTATTATATCTTAATATTTTTTGTGGATTTTGTCAACAAAAAAGAGCGGCATGTACCTATACACACCGCTCTTTTTTTGCCTTATAGGAAATTTCGCATTTCCTATAAGGCAAAAATAAATTTTATATTATTGCCGTGCGAAAATTTCCTCGCAAACTCGGAAAACGCTACAAAGGCATTACAAAGTGTTTTCTCCTCTGTAAACCTTAGTTGCAACTATCGCAGGAGAGTGTCGGAGACACTTTGTTACTGAAGGCTCTTCGCCGCTTCATAAATATCAGTTACGCTCTTTTTATTAATCAGAAATCTCTTCAAGCCGTTTATATCTATTGCATATTCCGTTTCGCTGTAGGGCAAAAACTGTACCGCAAAGACAGTCCCGTCAGTTTTTGTAAATGTAATTGAATATTCAACCACACCCTCAATTGCACCTTCCTTTGTGAAGGTCAGACCCATCAGCTTCTGATAAAAATCCCTGAATAAAACATCGCTTACCTCTGTGCCGTTTTTGTAGAATACAGATGCTTCACTATCAGGTGCTTCAATTGTAAAATCAACCACACCTTCGTTTGACACAAACTTCAAAGAGGTAATCTCGTTTATTGCAATAGGTGCAATATACTTCTGCGACAGGTCAAATGCGGTCAGATTTAAAAATTCCAGCTCGTCCATGTTAACCTTAAAGGCGTACTCTGCGTGTTCAAATAAAATACAATCTCCCGCAACGCAAAAGCCTATCACCTTATCGTCACCGAGAACTAAAGAAACCCATACTCTTTCGCCGTCTTTTACTTCTTCCTTTTTAACGATATCTGCAGCCGAAATTTCGCATATTTTCTCCAGAACTTCTTTCACCTTATCGTTATCAGCATTAAAACTGAAGGGTTCAATTAAAGTCCAGCCGTTATCGTTCTTTACAACTTTCATACTCTTATAGGAAATTTCCGTAACAGTCTCGGGATTTAAAGAAAGCACGCTGTCATTAAGATATTTCATCTTCTCAAGCATTACCATGTATAAATCCTCTTTTGTAACAAGGTATATATCTCCGTCAATTTTAAGGTAATGATATTCACCTGTAGAATTACCAATTTTTATTGTCTTTGTTTTGGTGCCAAAGTCAAGCTTTGCAGTAATTAAAGGCTTATCCAGACCGTAATCGGACATTTTTACACCAAAGCTTTCAACCTCCATGGGGGATTTTATGTTACAAAGGCTTTTAAC
>JAFYPR010000008.1 GCA_017547445.1 Clostridia bacterium | reverse complement strand
GCAGGTATTTATGCCTGCCCTGAAATGGTTAAATTTATTCAAGAACCTTCATTGTGATATCATCCACATACATTTCGCCCCACTTTTCATTACCGATGTTGAAGGTGATTGCGTTGATAGGATTGCTATCCCAATCATAGGAGTCCTTATCCACATAATTTTCTGTGTGAGTAATTTCTCTGTAGCTGTCGTGGATACTCATAGTAACTGTCTTGTTGGAGGGACTTACTACTACTGTGAAATAGTAGAGAGAGCCTGCCATAAGAGCATCATTATAGTCATGGATATAGAAGCCCTTTTCGGGGTCAAAGTAACCAACACCCTTGTGGTAGTCAGCTCTTTCAAGTCCTTCAATTTCCATATCTCTGGGAATACCGCCATGGAAGATATGTGAAAGAGAACCGCCGTCAAACCAACGTGTTCTTCTTACGTAGCCGTTTGTACCACGACCGTTTTCGTCCTGCCACTGAACGTTATGTCTGAACTGGAATGCACAGGATGCACCATCAATATTATTTGCATAACCGGGGATGTTATGAGAAAGCGAGAAGCCTGCATTCTGTGTATTGTTCCAGCTTAATTCGTTGATGTAGCGGATTGTGAACTTTAATTCGAAATCCTTGCCTTCTGTGTCGGGAAGAGCATGAGATGCCATTACGCCGCCGTCAGCCTTGTGATAGAGGTGCAAGCCTGTATTGCCGAAGGGAGCCTTGATGATACCTGCATAGCAGTTATCTGTAAATTCTTCAGCTCTGCCGTCATAGTAGCGGTTGCCTACCCAACCGTTAAAGGTGGATTCGTCATTATCGAGTACAAGCTTGTCTGTTCCTTCATAGGTGAAGTTTTCCTTGAAGAGGTAACCGTCACCGTCTGTGCTCATTGTAAAGGGTGTAGCCATAATAGAGCTGTAGGGATGTTCAATACCCATGTTCCAGCAAAGAAGCTTTACCTTGTCGCCTTCACTGAATGTAGCAGTGTACTCAATTTCGGGCTTTATTTCATCGTCACCCATTCTGGAAAGTGAGCCGTCCTCACGCTTGGGAGCGCCGATGATACCTGTCTGGGGAACGCTGCGGGCAGGAACAAGTATATCTCTTTCAAGATATACATTTATAAGAGTGTTGTCCTTGTCATAGTGAGCAAGACCTGCAGTAACTGTGCCGTCACCGATAGAAATGTTTGTAATATTGAACTTTGCTGTGAGGCTCGCTTCGCCTGTGGGAAGAGCCTCAAGCTTTTCGCCGTTCATGTAAAGAGCGGCATCAGCAAACATTTCGGGGTCATCCTGTGTGATGAAGCCGTCATTTGCCCAGTCTGTCATAACGCCTGTCTTGTATTCGTAGTTCATCCAGTAGCGATATTCGCCCTGCATCCACAAAAGTCTGGGACCTGCGTTGTCTCCATCCTCGTCCATCTTATAGTTGTAGATGGCATTGGGACGGGCGTTACAAGCCTTGGAGTTTTCTGTTAATGCTTCTCTCTTTGTCCAGGTTGCACCGTGGTCTTCACTTTCCCAACGATAGATTTCGAACATGTTACCATATTCACCCATTGTGGGGATGGAAAGATAAATTACGTTTGCATCCTTTGCATTGTGGTCAAGTGTAAGACCGCCGGAGTAACAGCGTTCCTGCGTAGCATTTTCATGCCACCATTTGCCACCGTAGGTAAGGAAGGTCTTAACCCATGCCTGTGTTTCACTATCCCATCTTGCATACCAGTAATAGTGATGGCTTCTGGAGTTGCCGTCAACTTCGCCAACGTACCATGTGGGAAGTGAGCCGTCCTCTCCCGGAGGTGTAGCTGTTACGTCAACGTATACGATACAGGGCTCGCCCTTTTCGTTATGCATAATATCCCATGTCCAGCCGCGACGTTCTGCATTGCCGCTTCTGGGGTTAAAGGACTGACCTGTCTGCTCGGAAGCATTAAATACCAAAAGCTCGGGGAATGCATCAACCACATCAACTGTTATAACGCCCCACTGACCATTTGTGCCGTCTGCACCCTGTGTGCGGTATGTTTGCTGATTTTCAAAGGGAAGAGGCTGAAGAAGTCTGTCCTTAGCTGTATAAAGGTTCTGATCTTCGATATCGAGATAGAGATAGTAGATATGGTTTCTCTTATCGTTGTCGGGGTGGTTTGCGGTAAATGTGATATAAATCTTGTTGCGGTCGAAGTCGTAATCATACTTTGTATAAGGTCTTCTGCCGCTGTCTGTCTTACCACCGTCTGTTTTTGCATTGGGAGCATCGTTGCCGTCATATGTGGAGTAGCCGTAGGTTGTATTTGCAAACTGTGTCTGGTTCATAACAGTTTCACATACACCATTTTCATCGGGCATAGAGAACTTTGCCAGTGTGGGCTTCCAGTGAACGCCTCTCCAACCCATATAGATAACGTCGTTGCCGATAATGCCACAGTCATCATGTACCATGAATACGGAGGGGTAGGTTGCGTAATACACATTTGTATCATCGGGTGTTACGCTCTTGCAAAGATAGAACTGTTCGTCATTCCATTCGGAAATGTCCTCAGGGTTCTTTGTAACACGGTAGTATACATAAGCTTCGTTTGTATGCATTGTGTAAACTGCCATAATTCTGCCGTCGGGAAGAATTACTACAGCGGGGTTGTTATGGTCGTCACTCTCTAATTTTTCGTGAATAACAACTCTCTTATATTCTTCTGTATCGTGGTCATATTCGCCGATAACGATGTCACCACCGTCTTCAACCCAGCCCATATATGTCTTATCATGCTGGAATACATAGCCGTTGTTGGAGGAATATAAACCGCTTTCAAATCTTGTTGCCAATTCGTCGCCGGGCTGGATATGAGTACCGGAGGGTTCAACATACCAGTTCCAGCCGCCGTTGTTTGTAACAACTGTGTTTTCGCCCTGCTTGGGGATATTTGTTACTTCTCTTACCTTAACAGTTGCTGTAATTGTCAATTCCTTTAAACCGTCAACTGCACCTGTAACGGGGTATTCGCCGACCGTGTCTCTTTCAACGGAGGAAGTATCCCATACAATGGAGGAGAGAATTTCCTGGTTGTCGGAGAAGGTAAGGCGAACAGAAGAAGGAAGATTGATAGTAGAGTCGCCCTGAACAAGAACAGTTACGATATCGTCATAGGATGCGAGAGTTACTTCATTATAACGAACATTTAATGTGGAATCGCCTGTTACCTTGATGCTGGGAGCATAGTTAACGTCTTCCATAATAAGAAGAGTTCCGTCCTTCTCAATGAGCTTGGGAAGGTAAGAAGCTGTATATGTAGAGCCTGTTGTACACTTTAAGGTGTAATCATCAGCTACATTTTCGCCTTCCTCGTTAACGGGGGAAACTGTAATCATGCTGTAGCCGTCAGACCAGTGAGCACGGAAATCTGTAACAGTAACGTTACCTGAGAAGAACATTCTGTCGATTGTGGAAACGCTGCTTCCTCTGAATGCTGCGGGGGAAGAGTTGAGAAGCGTGAAGCTTTCGCCATTCTTGGAGAGGAAGAGGTTGTACTGCTTGTTTGTAACGTCAATCTCAGTTCTTAAAACATATTCAGCACCATATTCGCAAACAACATCTGTTGCAACCCAGGAGCCGTTGTAATATTCAAAAACATATTCGTCGTTTACATTCTTTGTAACAAACATTCTTGTGAGTGCAGCAGCAGAGGCAAATGCTGTTGTAGAGTCATTACCAAACATAACGAGCATATTTGTACCATCTGCAACTGTGAATGCTGTATCGAAGATTGCTGTGCCTGCACCTACGGAAAGCTTGATGTCGTTGTAGGTGGAGAAGTTTGCACCATTGGAAGAACCGGAGGAGGTGAAGCTTGTGAGAGAAGAATCACAGGAAAGAACATTAACTTCCTTTTCTGCTGTGATATCTAAAAGATCAGCTTCATACACAGTTTCGGAAAGCTTGCTCCATACAACGGGAACTGTTACCTTATCGCTCTCTGTTGTTTCGGCTGCAAGTGTTGCAGGAAGAGCTGCAACACCGCCCTCGATAACATCGGGAGCTGTAAAGCTTGTATCTGCAGATGCTATTGTTACAGGGCGGTATACAACATCAATGATGTTTGCGCCTGCGCCCAATGTAACGGAGTCCATATCATCACGGATATAGTACTTGTTGTCTGCAACAATTGCATAGGGAGCAATTGCTTCTGTGATTTCAAACTTGTCACCTGCATAAAGACCTGTAAAGTCCTTAGTGTCTGCAACCTTTCCGTCAGCAGAAGAGAGGGAAACAGATACTGCTGCTTCTGCGCCATACTCAAGCGTGAGTGTGGGAACATACTCTGCATCAGCAACGCCATAGAAGCCAACCATACCGCGCATGGAGTATACGTCGTCACGGTTTGTGATGTGAATACCAACACCTTCTGCATCGGGGTATGCTTCAAGATATTCTGTCAGATCAACCTCGATTGCTACGGGGTGTGTGTGGTCGCCCTGGCTCTGTACTGCAGAGGGAACCTTGTAGTTTTCAACAAGCATAATGTCGCTTTCGGGCGCTTGTCCTGCATCAACCTGAGCGTAGTCTACGGCAAAAATATTCAAGCCGGAGCTACTTTCGTTCATGTTCTGGGTTTTGGAAATAGTTAAATTGAGTGTTGCCTTGGAGATGTGCTGACCTGTAAGGTCAACCTCACCGAAGGGGAACGCAATGTAACCTGTTCTGTAGCCGTCAGATGAACTGGACCAGGAAATTGCATAAGGACGAGAGGGGTGAGAATGCAATGTCACCGCGTCGTTCTTGCCTGATGCATAGGTGTAGCTTGTGGATGCTGTGAGTATTACTTCAGCCGCGTTGGAAACCATGGGAATTGCGGTGAAAATGCTCATAATCATCGAAAGAGCTACCAAAAGTGATAAAACTTTTTTCATGGCATAAGCCTCCTTATAAAAATAGTTGATTATATTATATAATAAAAAAGGAATAAAGTCAATGAATTAGAAAAAAAACAGGACGTATAAACATACGCCCTGTTTTTTGTGAAAAATGTCACTTTTAGTCCATGATTTCTACTGTTACATCGTCGATGTAGATTTCGCCCCACTTTTCGCCGGATACGCTGAATGTAAGTGTATCAATGGGGTTAGAATCCCAGTCATAGGATGCAGCATCCACATACTGTGTGGAGTAGTAAGCAGTTCTGTGACCGTCGTGGATAGAGAAATCGATTGTCTTATTGGAGGGAGAAACGTTGATTGTTACTTCATAGTTACTGCCTGTCATAAGACCGTCATATTCGTTACCTCTGCCCTGTTCGCTGTAAACGGAATTGCCGAAAATCCAGCTGAGGTTGTTGCCGTCAAACCAACGTGTGGGACGGATATAACCTGTGGAGCTTCTGCCGTTGTAATGCGCCCAGCTTGTGCCGTGTCTGAACTGAATAGCGCAGGGTGTAGCATTACCGTCGTTGTATACGGGTACACCGTGAGAAAGGGTGAAGCCTGCATTTGTTGTATTATTCCAGCTCATTTCGTCGATATAACGCATGGAGAATTTAATCTGATAATCCTTGCCTTCTGTATCGGGAAGAGCGTGGGATGCCATGATACCGCTGCCGTCGGAGGAGATACCGTAAAGGTGAAGACCTGTATTGCCGAAGGGAGCTTTTGTGATTGCGGCATAGTTGTTATCGGCAATCTGTGCACCTGCAACACCGTAGGTCTGACTTACCCAACCGTTATAAGTATCTTCGCTGTCGTTTAAGATGAGCTTTTCTTCTCCTTCGTAAGTGAAGGGTTCATAGAATGCAAACTTGTTGCCTTCTGTGCTCATTTCAAATACGAGACTTGTAATATCGCTCATGGGATGCTCAATGCCTGTGTTCCATGCAAAGAGCTTAACCACATCGCCTTCATTGAAGGTTGCACTGTATTCGATTTCTTCAACAACTTCGGGATTACCCATGGGGGAGAGACCGCCGTCCTGAGTTTTCGGTGCGCCTACCATACCAATCTGAGGTACGCTTCTTGCGGGGATTACCGCATCTGTTGTGGAAACCTTAACAAGTGCGCCGTCCTTATTGTAGTGGGCAAGTGCAAGGTAAACCTTACCATCACCAATGGAGATGTTTGTAATATTGAACTTACCTGTTACCGTAGCATCGCCTGTGGGAAGCTTTTCAGCCTTTTCGCCGTCAACCCAGAGAGAAGCATCTGCAAACATTTCGGGGTCATCCTGAGTGATAAAGCCATCAGCTGCGAAGTCTGTCCATACACCTGTCTTATATTCGTAGTTCATCCAGTAGCGGTATTCACCACTCTTCCAGAGAAGTCTGGGCCCCTGGTGGTTACCGTCTTCGTCAACCTTATAGTTGTAGATTGCGTTGGGACGAACATTGTTAATAGTAGAATTTTCTGTGATGGGCTCACGTACTGTCCATGTTGCACCGTGGTCATCAGATTCCCAACGGTAAATTTCGAAGATATTACCGTGCTCGCCCATTGTGGGGATGGAAAGGTAGATAACATTGGCATCAGTTGCGTTGTGGTCAAATGTAAGACCGCCTGAATAGCATCTCTCCTGAGTTGCATTTTCATGCCACCACTTGCCGCCGTAGGTTAAGAAGGTCTTAACCCAGGTCTGTGTATCCTTATCCCAGCGGGCGTACCAGTAATAGTGGTGGCTGCGGTGGGAGTCGTTAACGTTGGGACCGTACCATTCGGGCAATTCGCCATTGGGACCGGGAGCTGTAGCTGTAACGTCAACGTATACGATACAGGGCTCGCCTGCCTCGTTAACCTTGATATCCCATGTCCAGCCTCTTCTTTCGCCGCTGTTTGTCAGCTGTGCATTTGCATCAAATACCAGAAGCTCGGGATATGTGCCCACAAGCTGGTTTGTAATGATGCCCCACTGACCGTTTGTACCGTTAGCGCCCTGTGATACATATTCAGCCTTGTTTTCAAAGGGAAGAGGCTGTAAAAATGTGCCCTTTGCTGTGTAAAGGTTCTGGTCAGAGATGTCAAAGGTTACATAATAAATGTTGTTGTTTACATCATTGTCGGGGTGGTTTGCAGTAAATGTGATGTAAATTAAGCTTCTGTCAAAGTCATAATCGTATTTTGTATAAGGACGTCTGCCGCCGTCGCTTCTGCCGCCGTCTGCATAAGAGCCTGAGTTATATGTTGTATTTGCAAACTGCGTCTGACCCATGATTGTCTGAACAACACCGTTTTCATCCGGGATGGAGAACTTGGCAAGTGTGGGCTTCCAGTGAACACCTCTCCAGCCTACATAAATAACGTCGTTGCCTTCGATACCTTCATCGTCATGTACGATGAATACGGAGGGATAAGTTGCATTGTAGGTACTGTTTTCAACTTCTGTGTAGCAGTAGTAGTACTGCCAGTCGTTCCACTCTGTGATATCCTCGGGGTTCTTGGATACGCAGTAGTACATACGGTTTTCTGTTGTGTGCTTGGAGTAGAAAATCATAATTCTGCCGTCGGGCAAAACTACAACTGCGGGGTTGTTATGGTCATCGGCTTCCAAGAATTCGTGGATTACTACTCTCTTATACTCATCTGTATTATGGTTGTATTCACCCACTACGATTGTACCTTCGTCTTCAACCCAACCCATATAGGTTTTGTCTTCCTTGAAAACGTAACCGTTATTGGAGGAATACTGACCTGATTCGTAGCGTGTAGCCAAACTGTCGCCGGGCTGGATGTGAGTGCCGGAGGGTTCAACATACCAGGTCCAGCCGCCGTTGTTTGTAACAACTGTGTTTTCTGTTGATTTGGGAAGAATTTCAACATCACGGACATTGACTACAGCAATTGCCTTGGTGTCGATTCCTTCGATTGTACCGATTGCTTCGTATTCACCGATTTCTTCAACGTTGACAGCTGAAGAATCCCATGTTACGTTGTAGAGAATCTTCTGCCCGTCACTAAATACCATCTTAACCTGATTGGGAAGGTTGATTGCGCCATCTCCGCGTACATGGTTAACATAGGGGGATTCAAAGTCTGTCATTTCTGCCTTGTGATACTTAACGGAAAGTGTATTTTCACCTTCTGCAACCATCATGGAGGGAGATACGTTTACATCTTCGAGAAGGTAGAAGCCTGCCTCGTTTTCAATCATGCGGGGTGCATTCCAATCGGTATAGCCGAAGCCTGTAGCGGTCTTTGTTCTGTAGCCGTCACGGAGAGAAGCACCGTTTTCGTCAACGTATTCAACATTTATGTAGCTGAAGCCGTCTGTCCATGTTGTGTTGTGGCTTGTGATTGTAACAGAGCCTGTGGAAATCATTCTGTCGATGGAATCAAGAGAACCGTTACGGAAGGCTGCATTTTCACAAACAGTTACAAATTCACCGCCGTTTTCGGAAATTTCCATTGTGTAACGCTTGTTTGTAACATCAATTGTTGTGCGGAGAGTGTAAGGTGTGCTGTACTTGCAGACAATGCCTGACTGCTTCCAGTCGCCGTCATGATATTCGAACACATAATTTCCGCCAACCTGAGTGTTCATGTAACGAAGGAGTGCACCTGCAGATGAGAAGCTGTTTGTGGACGGATTACCGTACATGATAAGCTTGTTGGTGCCGGATGTGGTTGAAAATTCTGTTTCGGCAATAATTGTACCGCCGTTGTAGGTGTTTATATAGTTGTAAAGTCCAAAGTTTGCACTATTGGAGTTGTCACCTGCATGCCAGAAGGTTTCAACAGTATGGTCATAGGTAAATACTGTTACGTTAACTGTTACAGCCTGTGTAAAGGGAGCGGCATCTTCTGCAAATTTAACAGTAACTGTACCGGAAACGGAAACTGTTTCGCCCAGAGGATAGCTTTCGGGTTCGTCCCATACGATGGTTCCGTCAACGATGGAGCCGAGAGTACCTTCAACCTTAACTGTGGAAGGAAGAGCGGGCTTATCGCCGGAAACAGCCTTGATATCGGCAATTGCGGAAACAGAAAGGATTTCTTCTGTAATAACTTCCTCTGCCTCTTCGATTTCATAAAGACCGACGTGGGATACCTTTCTGCCTTCGCTCCATGCGAAGTTAACTCTGATATATTCACGTGTTGCGGTGAAAACAAGATTGTTTTTGCCTGCAACAGATGTGTTGGAATCTCTGATGTAATTGACTGTGGAGCTTGTTTCGGAATAGTTAACGATATCATCCTCTGTTACTCTTGTCCATTCGCTTGCTTCATCAAGAGTGAATGTGAGGAAGTATGTCTTGCCGATTTCCACATCCCATGCACGGTAAAGAGCCGCTTCGGAGGTGGAGCCGCCACCGTTGAGAATTGTGACGGTGTTGTTTTCTGCTGAGAAGTTATTTGTTGTTGCAGCTGTTCCCGCACATGTGTACCAGCCTGCAAGGTCATAAGAGAAATCGTTGTTGGGAACAAGGTTGTCGCTTACAAGGGTATACTGTGTGCCGTCGTGAGCAACAGTATCGCCTGCCTTATGCTCGCCTGTATTGCTTACGGGAGTCAGTTCGATTGTGCCCGAGTCGGAAAGAGTTACCTCTTCAGCTGCATAAAGAACATTGGAGCCGTTTGCGGAGTAATAGAAACCGGGGAAGGTTACACCGTCAGCTTCCAATGAATCGTATCTCTTTGTTTCGGTTTTTACCACTTCACCGTTTGCGGTGTATCTTGCAGTAACCTCAACTGTTGTTTCGGTGTTGATAACAGTTGCGATTGTAAGGTTTGCAAAACCGATGTGAGAATAGCTGGACCACCAGCCGTCACTGCCCACGATGGAGCCGAAGCCGTCAATCATACCTTCGAGTGCAGAGTCTGTATAAACCTTATTGCCTGCAACGTAATACTCAACGGTATGTGTTTCGCCGTCGGGGTTGTTGTAGTAAACTATAGCCATGTCGGTATAGTTTGCAGGGAAGCCCATTTTATGGGTTTCGGAAGATGCAGTAAAGTTTTTGTCAAGTGTCAATGTTGTGATTTCAGTGCCTTCAACATCACAGAATGCGAAGGTGTAGTAGTTGTCGGAATCGGGCTGACCCTTGTGCTTCCATTCGATAACTACCATATTGGCACCTGTTGTGGCATTTTTAACCTCGTCCGATGCTGTTACGGTTGCTTCGAGGTTAGTCTGTCCTGCACTGTAAAACTGCAGTACATCATAGCCGTCATAAGTTCTTAAATTGGCAAAATTGCCGCTTGCCGTCCAGCCGTCCCAGTGGTCGGAAACGGAAGCATCGTACAATCCGCCCTTATCGGGAGCGGACCAAACCACATCACCCGATAAGAGCTGGGTAATGGTGGTTGTTTCTGCCGCAGTAATATTCATTGCAGGAACAACAGATAAAACAAGTGTAAGTGCAATGAAAAGAGCGACAAATTTTCTCGTTTTCATAGGGGTTCCTCCTTTAAAATTTAAGTATACTTATATTGTACTATTAATATGCAAAAGTGTCAACATAGTGCACGAAAAAAGCACGCTGAAGCGTGCTTTTTTGTTAAATTTGTATAGCCTTTTTGTTGTATGCATATCGTTCAAGGAAGAGCATCAGTAAAAGTGATGCAAAAACATCAATTATGCTATGCTGTTTAAGTGTTACCGTTGACATACACACAAGGATAAAAAACATGAATGATAAGGTTTTTATCCATGGTATATCCCTCACCGTTTTTGAACGGACAAGTGCAAGGTGAGCAGCAAGTGTATCAAGCACATGAATAGAAGGACACACATTTGTAGGTGTGTCGGTATAATAGAGGTTGTTGACCATTTGCGCAAATATATTGTCTGCATAAACAGGACGTTTAGGCATAACCCCGTTGGGGAAAATTGTATACAGAAGAAGGCAGAGCATGTTGCCCACGAACATCATTTTTACCATTGCCCAGAAGCTGTCGCGGTCATGTGATACCAGGTAGAAAAGCACCGCGGGCACATAGGCAAACCACATAAGATAGGGAACGATAAAATATTCGCAGAAGGGAATATATTTATCAATGGGAGAGTGGATTATGAAGCGTGGAGTTACCGTGGCTTCAAGAAATGAAAAAATAAGAAAATATACCGCCGTATATACACCCATAAAAACTATGGGATGGTTTTTAAAGTATTGCTTTATGTTATCCATATTATCACCAAAAAGCATTATAGTACCATGGAAAATAAAAGTCAATGAACTAATTGTTAAAAATATTGAAGTATTTACATGTTTGTGGTATGATAATGAAAAATGATCAAAGGGGTGACAGTATGCAGAAAATAGTTTTCTTTGATGTTGACGGGACGATTGTCACCGATGTCAGTGCAGGAGAGGGTAAATTTATACCCGAAAGCTGTAAAAGAGCAATAAAAAAAGCGAGAGAAAGAGGAAATCTTTGTTTTATAAATTCGGGGAGACCCTACGCAAATGTGGAAAAATATATCCTTGATATAGGCTTTGACGGTGTTGTGTCAGGCTGCGGAACAAATATACACATAGGGAATGAAGATGTCTATCATGTGGCTGTAGAGCATGAGGTGGCGTATCTTTGTTACGATTTGTGTGAAAAATACAATGTCACAGCGTTTTTTGAAGGCAGAGACAAAACCTACTATATCGAAAACGGATATAAGGTGGAATGGCTTGACGGGTTTACAGAGGAAATTGAAAAGCAGGGAAGTATTGTTATCAGACAGAAGGACGATGGCTTCACCTTTGATAAGTTTTGTGCTTTTCACCATGAAAAAAACGATATAACAGAATTTTTAGAGGCTGTGAGAGAGCATTTTTCTGTGATTATAAGAGATGATACCTTTGTTGAGCTGGTGCCGAAGGGATGCAGTAAGGGTATTGCCATTGAAAAGGTCTGTGAATATTATAAGCTTTCCGTTGAGCAGAGTTACGCTATAGGTGACAGCCTTAACGATGTGGAAATGTTTCGACATACGCCTAATTCCATCGGCATGGGAAACGGCAAAGCAATACACGATTATGTGAGCTTTGTAACAAAGGATATTTCAGATGACGGAATAGAATTTGCACTGAAGCATTTTAATATTATATGAAGGAGATAAAAAGATGAAAATTACAGAAACAATCAAGTATATCGGTGTGGACGATAAGGATATTGACCTTTTTGAGAGTCAATATATTGTTCCCAACGGCATCAGCTATAATTCGTATGTTATTATGGACGAAAAGGTCGCAGTTATGGATACCTGCGACAAGAGAAAGATGAACGAATGGTTTGAAAATTTAGAAAGAGAATTAGGTGAAAGAGTGCCTGATTATCTTGTCGTGCACCATCTGGAGCCTGACCATGCAGGTAGTATTGGCGCTTTTTGCGAAAAATATCCTGATACAACACTGGTTGTAAACGATAAAATTTTAAAGATGCTTCCTCAGTTTTTCAAGGGTGAATTTGAGCCGAGAAGCATTGTTGTAAAGGAAGGGGACACTCTTAATCTGGGCAGTCACACTCTTTCCTTCTACATGGCACCCATGGTACACTGGCCCGAGGTTATGGTAAGCTATGAAAAGAGCGAAAAGGTTTTATTCTCTGCCGATGGCTTCGGTAAATTCGGTGCCCTTGACACAGATGAAGATTGGGATTGCGAGGCAAGAAGATACTACATCAATATTGTGGGCAAGTACGGCATGCAGGTGCAGGCACTTTTAAAGAAGGCTGCTAATCTGGATATTGCAATTATCTGCCCTTTGCATGGCCCTGTTCTGACAGAAAATTTAGGTCATTATATTGAAAAGTATGATATATGGTCTTCTTACCGTCCCGAAAATGAGGGCGTTGTGGTAGCTTACGCTTCAATTCACGGTAATACTGCCGAAGCGGCAAGGCATATTGCAGGGGAATTAGAAAAAACAGGAGTTAAGGTAAGCGTATTTGACCTTGCCCGTGACGACTGGGCAGAGGCTGTTGAGGATGCATTCCGTTACGACCGTCTTATCTGCGCGGCAGCTACCTATGACGGATTTATGTTCCCTCCCATGGAAAAGTTTCTTTCCACTCTTAAGAAAAAGAGCTATCAGAAAAGAAAGGTTGCTTTGGTGGAAAACGGCTCCTGGGCACCTATGTCAGGCAAATTAATGAGAGAATATTTTGAAGCCTTCAAGGAAATTGAGCTTTACGAAAAGACACTTTCCATTAAGTCAACACTTAAGGACGAACAAGCAGAAGAAGTTTGTGCACTCGTCGAATTTATGGTGAAATAAACGGACCGTCGGGGACGCCGGTCCCTACACGGGGGGTGGTTTAATGAACATTGATACGAAAATTACGCCCAGGCTGAAAATGGTGGCGGATTTGGTTCCCTGTTGCAATCTGGTTGCAGATATCGGCACAGACCACGGGTATCTGCCCATTTATCTTGTGAATAAGGGCATATGCGAAAGAGCAATCGCGGCGGATATTAACGAAGGACCGCTTAGCTCTGCAAGGAAGAATATTGCCCTGACAAGAGTTAAGGATAAAATTGAAACTGTTTTATCTGACGGGCTTAAAAATATCGAAAAGGCTGACTGTGTGACAATAGCGGGCATGGGCGGTGAGCTTATTGCAAGTATACTGGAGCATAGAAAAGAGGGCATGACACATTTTGTGCTTCAGCCTCAGAGAAGCTATGATGTGTTAAGATATTTTCTTGCGGAAAATGGATTTGAAATCAAAAAAGAGGCAATAGCTAAAGAAAATGACAAGATGTATTGTGCTTTCTATGCGGAATATACGGGAAAAAATTATGAGATAACGGAGAACGAGGCTTTGCTTGGAAAAAGCGGACTTTTTGAGGATGATACTTTATACAAAGAGTATGCAGAGTACAGGCGTAAAGAAATTGAAAAAGCAATTGCCCAAATTGAAAAGGCAGGGGCAAAAGGTGAACGGTATGAGGAGCTTAAAAGGCTTTTAGAGATTTTCAGTCTGTCGGTTTAAATTGGTCTGTAATTGCAACACTCCCTCAGTCAACTTCGTTGACAGCTCCCTCGGTGAGGGAGCCTTGTTGCGGGATTAAGGAAAGGTAGCGGGAAAATGAAGCTGGAGAGAATAATTGATTTTATGGAAGAGGTTGCCCCTAAAGAGGGAGCAATGGAATATGATAACGTGGGACTGTTGGTGGGCAGATGCGAAAAGGATATAGCAAGGATTTTAACTGCTCTTGACTGCACAATTGAGGTTGTGCGTGAGGCGAAGGAGAAAAACTGCGATTTAATCGTTTGCCATCACCCCGTTCTTTTTGGCGGTACAAAAAGAATTACCGATGAAACAAAAGAGGGTGAAATGCTCCTTTTTGCCATTGAAAATAATATTGCAATTTTTGCCTGTCATACAAACCTTGATTTTGCCGAAGGCGGTCTTAACGATTACTTTCTGGAAAAGCTGGGTTATAAGGCGACAGATACAATTGTTGAAAATGAGGGCAGGGTTTTTAAAACAGGCAATCTGACGGTAGGGGAGCTTTGCGAGAAGATAAAGGCGGCTTTTGATGTGCCTTACTTAAGAATTGCGGGAGATAAGGACAGAGAAACCGTTATGGGTGCAGTTTGCACGGGTAGCGGAAAGAGTCTTTTGCATGAGGCAATGGAAAAGGCTGATTGCTATATTACCGGCGATATGGGGCATCATGAAATACTTACTGTATTGGAAAATGACTGTGCATATATTGAAATCAGCCATTATGACAGTGAAAAAATCGTAATGGAGCTTCTTGGTAAAAAGCTTGGTGAAAAATTTGGTGAAATCGAAATTTTTCAGTCCATTGAAAATAAAAACCCTTTGACATTTGTGTGATTGATGGGTATAATACCATTTGAGCAAGCTGAGCGGTCGCGGGGGCGGAGAAATCCGTCAATGAGGAAAGTCCGAGCTCCACAGGACAGGGTGCCGGGTAACTCCCGGTGAAGGCGACTTTAAGGAAAGTGCAACAGAAATAAACCGCCGTATTTTTACGGTAAGGGTGGAAAGGCGGTGTAAGAGACCACCGCTCGGGAGGAGACTTCCGAGGCTCTGTAAACCCCACCCGGTGCAACATCGAAAGGATTCCGCAAGGAGGGTTGGTCCGACCTGTATCCGAAAGATGGCTGGAGCCATATAGAAATATATGGCGTAGATAGATGACCGTTTTAAATGACAGAACTCGGCTTACAGGCTTGCTCATAAAAAGAAATTAAGACGCCTTCGGGCGTCTTTTTCTTTTTATGAGCAAGCACGATATAAATCCCTATGGAATTTGTGATATTCCCCATTGGGGAGTGATATGTGCTTTGCACGCGATATGCCTGCGGGCGTGAGGAGATTTATATCATATCGCAACCGAACAGGGTGAGGGTATATCGCATGAAATATTATTTCGATATATCGAACGAGCAAAGCGAGTATATCGCCAAATAAAAACTTCTTTTACAAATTAATTTCAGGTTTATCTGTTCGCCCGAGGATATAATCAACGGAAACTCCGTAAAAATCAGCTAAAAGGATAAGTTTTTCACCACAAATATCAGCTTTGCCTAATTCTATTTTGCTATATTGTTGTTGCGTTGTTTTAATGACCTTTGCAATTTCAGACTGGTTTAAATCCTTATCTTCTCGTAATGCTTTTATTCTGTAATTCATATTATCAACCCCCATATATAATAATACAATACATCTTAAAGGCGTATTGACTTTTACATCTAATAGGTGTAAAATGAAGTTGTGACTAAAAGTTTGTGAGAGGGGCGATATTATGACAGATGAAGAGATTTTTTGCAATAACATAAAAAGGTTACGAGAAAAACACAAATTATCAAAAAAAGAAATGGCAAAGAAATTAGGGATAAGCACATATTCTTTAAGGATAATTGAGGAGGGAAGATTTCCTGAAAAGCTCACTGTGGATATCTTCGGATATCTGATGGACGAGTTTAAAATTTTGCCGAGTGAGATATTTGCGGAGTCCTGACAAGACAAAAGCACACCGTAAGGTGTGCTTTTGAGCGTGTCGAAAAAGTCGACACGCGACCGCAAATCTTGCCAAAGCAATCTTCGCGGTCTGTTGTTTTTCTAATGAACAAAGTGCCGATTTCTCGTGCAAGACTCCCTATGGGAGCCCTAAAATCGGCACTTTCGGCG
>JAFYPR010000085.1 GCA_017547445.1 Clostridia bacterium | reverse complement strand
GCCCTTCGTAGAGCTTGAAGATGTATTGGATACAACAGCTGACGGCACAATCACAGTTAAGGGTACAACAAACCTTGACTATGTAACAGTAGCTATCGTAAAGAATGGCGAAACAATCTATGCAGTAGTATACGAAAAGGCTGAATTCGAAGCAGGTATCACTCTTAATGCTCCCGACAATGCTGAAGCAGGCGATGTATACACAGTAGTAGTTGGTACAGACAGAGCTTCCGCTTCTGACGAATTCGCAATTGAAGGCGCAGCTGTTGAATACGAAATCGCTCTTGAAGATGTAGTTGATGTAACAGTTGACGGCACAATCACAATCAAGGGTACAACAAACCTTGACTATGTAACAGTAGCTATCGTAAAGAATGGCGAAACAATCTACGCAGTAGTATACGAAAAGGCTGAATTCGAAGCAGGTATCGAACTTAATGTTCCCGACGGAGCAGAGGTTGGTGACGTATACACAGTAGTAGTTGGTACAGAGAAGGCAAGTGCATCTGACGAATTTACAGTTGTTGCAGAGCCTATCGACTATGAAATCACACTTGAAGATATTGCAGACTTCCGTCTTAGCGAGCAGTCTACAATCCTTGTAAAGGGTACAACAAACCTTGACTATATTACAGTAGCTATCGTTAAGGATGGCGAAACAGTTTACGCGGTAGTATATGAAAAGGCAGAATTCGAAGCAGGTATCGAAATTAATGTTCCCGATGGAGCAGCTGCAGGCGATGTATACACAGTAGTTGTTGGTACATCCGCTGCAGAAGCAGAAGATACATTTACAATTCTTGAAGAAGCTCCCGTTGCTCCTTCCGGTACACTTGCACTTACAGGTAAGACAACAAGAACTGCTTCCGTAGGCAAGACTGTTGTTATCACAACAACACCCGGTAACATTCAGCCTGAAGGTGCAACTGTAGAGGTTGTATGGACAACTGAAGACGGTGGCATTATCGAAGTAACAAGCCTTGCAGGCGATTACAACAATATTGCAACAATCACAAAGCTTACTAAGGGTACAGAAAAGGTAACAGCTACTCTTTATGTAAACGGCGTGGCAGTTGACTCTAAGGTTATCACAATCAAGAATCCCACTTCCGGCGGTGGCGGTACATCTTACGAAGACGTAACTGTTAAGGTAGACGAAACAAAGGATGTTGTTAAGGCTCCCGAAGGCGGCGTTACCGTTGAATTTGTAGGCTCCGGCAACGGCGAGGTTAAGGTTGAAATCGTTGACGGTAAGGTAGTTGTAACAGGTATCAAGGAAGGTACAGTTAAGGGCACATTGCAGGTTAAGGACGAAAACGGCAAGACAGTTCTTGTAGACGATTACAGATTTACAGTAACTGCAGGCGACGTTGTAACTCCCGAACACAAGTGCGAATGGCCTGATATCGCAGCTACAGATACAAAGAAAGCTCACTGGGCACATGAAACTATCGACCTTATGACAATTAATGGTTACATTAAGGGTTATGAAGACGGTACATTCAAGCCTGACAACAACATCACAAGAGCTGAATTCTCTGCAATTGTTTACAGAATTCTTGGTCTTGAAGTAGCTGAAGACGGCGTACTTTATGATGATACAAAGGGTCACTGGGCTGAAGATATAATTGCAACAATGTCTCTTCCCGAAGGTTACGGTATGCTCCGCGGTTACGGCGACGGCAACTTCGGACCTAACGACCTTATCACTCGTGAACAGGCAGTTGCAATCATCGCAAGAGCTAAGAGCGCAGTTTGGGTAGAAGCAACAGAAGGCGCTAAGGACGTATTCACAGATGCTGAAGATATCAGCTGGTGGTTCGACGGCGAAATGGATGCTGCTGTAGCTAACGGTCTCATCACAGGTTATGAAGACGGTTCCTACAAGCCTCTTAACTACACAACAAGAGCTGAAGCTTGTGTACTCCTTGCAAGAGCTTGGCCCGAAATTCTTGAATAAGGTTTAAATTCAGGTATAATCAAAGGGCATTATAAAAAAGTCTTTTTAGGATGAGTTAAGACCATTTGGGACAGTCCCCCTTTGGCAAATCGGACGACAATTTGCCAAAGAAACCTTGAGAGGTTTTGTTGGGACAGTCCCGAAATGGTCTTTTGCTTAACTAAAGGATGAAATTTCAACCCTTTTGAGATTGTTTTATGTGTGGAAAATTTTGGATGATTCATCCGACAGAAAGGAACAATTATACCATGAAAACTATTTTGAAAAAGCTTACGGCACTTTTTGTATGTATGTGTTTTGTGTTGACGGGTGCGCCTGTTGCCTTTGCCGGCGTAGGTATGCCTGTTGACGAAGCGTTTTATGAATGTGCGGCAATTTACCCCGAATTTGTAGCTGAAGTAACAGCTGCAGGCGCAACAGAAAGACAGATTATAAGCTTCCTTAGCGATATGCAAGGTTATCTTTTCGGCTTAGGTTTTGAAATTACAGAAGACAATTTTGAAGATTATATGTTTGATGCAATTACCGAAACCATGAGCAAGAGGGCACACGTAAAGCTGAGAGACGCTCTTTTAAAGGCATACCCCGGTGCGGTTGTGGATGGTATGGACGGAATTATAAGTCCTGAGTTTGAGCCTTTGGTTGAAACAGTTAAGATTATCCTTTTCAGCGGCGAAGATGAACCTGAGGAAGAAACAACCGAGGAGGAAGATACAGAACCTACGACAGAACCCAAGGACGAGGAAACCCGACCCACAGAGCCTGTAACAGAGCCCAAGGACGAGGAAACCCGACCCACAGAGCCTGTAACAGAGCCTACCGAGGGCGAAGCTAAGCCTACAGAGCCTGTAACAGAGCCTGCCGAGGGTGAGGTTAAGCCTACCGAGCCTGTAACAGAACCTACCGAGGGTGAAGTTAAGCCTACCGAGCCTGCAACGGAGCCTGTAGGTGGCGAAGTTCCCACAGAGCCTAAGACAGAGCCTGTAGGTGGCGGAGAAACAGGCGGACCAATGATAGATGAAGACGAGGTGACGGTGCCTGACGAGGGTGCTACACAGAGACCTATAGAGAAGAGCTTTTCGGATATGAACCAGGCACCATGGGCAGAAAAGGCTATATATGCTCTTTATGACATGGGCATTATAAACGGTTACCCCGACAAGACATTCAAACCCAACAATCCTGTTACAAGAGCAGAGTTTGCAAAGATTATAACTCTTGCATCAGGCAGATATCAGGAAAAGGATAAAGCTGCATATGTGAGTGCATTCTGGGATGTACCCCAAACTCAGTGGCATTATTCCTATGTATCTGCGGCGTTGAAGTTTGGATTTATTAAGGGCAGAAGCCAGACTATATTTGACCCCGAGTCAAATATTACCCGTGCTGATTTGTGCCTGATTGTTTACAGATATGTAAAATCAATAAACCCCGAGTTTAAGGCGAAGACTAATCCTGACGGTAGTGCAATTACCTTTGCAGATGCTTCTTTGGTGCCCGTGTGGGATGCAGAGGCTGTAAATGCACTTTATTCCACAGGAGTTGCTCCTTTGAGAGATACTGTTAACAATAAGTTTGAGCCTACACTTCCTGCAACAAGAGCTGAATGTGCATTGATTGTATATAATGCGCTCAGGGCAGCCTTGGGAATGTAATATAAAAAGCAAAAAGCACCGATTGAGGCGCAATGTCATTAAGTTAGCATTTTTGTATTTTTAGCCATTTCGGGACTGTCCCAACAAAACCTCACAAGGTTTCTTTGGTTTGTCGTCTCCCGACGAACCAAAGGGGGACTGTCCCAAATGGCTTTTCTTAACTTGATGACATTGTCGATTGAGGTGCTTTTTGCTTTTGTAAGATTGGAATTAATTGACAAGATAAGGAAGAATTGATATAATGGTTATATATTTTTTCAGGAGGGATATTATGAAGAGAATTATAAGTATAATGCTTGCGTTTGTGATGCTTTTCTCTGTTGCAAATATTGCTTTTGCTCAGGAAAATGCAGAATATAGCACAGAGCAGGCAGAGGCAGAAGCTTTATCGGCAGATGAAGAATATGCCCGTGATGTGAAGCGTGATGAAATTATCCGCAATGCATACGAAAGATATGAAGAACAGGATTGGGATGAATCCACCCTTATGGCAACCTATTCGGTTAAGGGTGAAATTTCCCTTCCTTCCAATGTTAAGGCTAACAGCGGCGACCGTGTTATGGTTCAGCTTTTATCACCTGCTGTGATTGAAGACGGCATGGTGGTTGAAGAATATGGCAAAAATGAGTCCGCCTACCTCGTTGACCTTACAAAGGGTGCAACAAGTGTGAACTATACAGCTTCTGTAAGTGCTAAGGGTGACTATATACTTGCTGCGAAGTATTATACCGGTCACGGGGAAATCGCTGCAGACTGGCATTATTATACAAAATCGGGAAGCACAAGAAACCCCTACCTTGCAGATGTTATTTCATTGACAAGCAGTACAAAGAGCGGTATTGATATGACGCTTAATGCTTCGGAAGCAGCTATTTCAGGTACGATTGATTTATCTGATGTGAACGTATCTGCAGACGGAAGCATATGGATATATGCAACAAATGATGATTTTGTAGGCGGTGAGTATGACTTTTATTGTCAGGTGCCCGTGAAGAAGGGCGCAAAGAGTGCTGCCTATACTCTTGGTGTGCCCTGCGGTAACTATTATCTCCAGTTTTCATCAAGCTACAGTAAGTATTGCTACTATAATTCAAACGGCGCAACAAGTGACTGGGACAAAAGAGAGCGTATTTATGTTGGCACAGGCGGAAAAACTGCAAACATAACTCTCCCCGCAAAAACTGAAAGCGGAGAAACAGGCAAGCTTACTGTAAAGGTTGACTTTAAGGCTGATGCTGACGGCGATAAGGAATATGTAATCCGACTTCTGGACGAAGATGGTGACGACATCGACAGCAGATGGGTAACCCTTTATGACGGTGAGGATATTCTTGAAGCAGAGCTTGATACCGACAGTGATTATGACGGTGAAACATATATTGCAATCAAGCGTATATACGACACTGATGGTGCAGGCTATGGCGAAGATGACAGAAATATTGTTTATTATTCTTCCGCTAACGGTTTTGTGGGAAGCCCGGCAATGGCTACTGATGTTTCCGGTAAAACAAGCGTTACGGTAAAGGAAGGCACAAGCGTTACTCTTAAGGGTGATTATACCATAGAGGGTGATGCGCCTATCAATACATATATGTACATTGGTGCACAGTTTGAGGATGAAAGCTTCTGTACATGCGTGCCTGTAGGCAACGGCACTTACCAGATTAAGGTGCCCGACAGATTAAAGGGTAAGGAATATGAAATCTTTACCGCACAGGGACGCTACAATACAACTGAGGAAGTAATATATACAGGACAGACAGGAAAGATGAAGACTACTTCTACCACAACAGGTCCTGATGTCAGCTTAGGCGAGTATACTGCAGTTACAGGTACTGTATATCTTCCCTATGACGCCTCCGAAAACGGTGCTGTTGTGCATTTGTCCTATAACTGGAATATAGAAACAGAGGCTGACTATATATATGGCTATGTTGACGAAGCGGTGACAGTTGTTATCGAGCCCGGGCAGGACAGCGTTGATTATAAGCTTTGTGTGCCTGCAGATGCTGATAATATTGATATATATGCATACCTTGTGTTATATGAGGCGGCTGAAATTCAGGGAGAAGCTTCAGGATATATTTATCTGCCCGAAGAAAGCTCTGCTGACCTGTACTTTACACAGTCTGCCCGTCTTACAGGTACAATTTCACTTCCTTACGGTATGACACTTAATGAGGATGTGGAGCTTTATATCTGGATACGCCAGGAAACCGGCAGCAGTAATGCAAGGGTAATTATTCCTGCAGGACAGACAAGCGTTGACTACAGCATCAGTGTTTCCAAGGGTGAAACTATCCGTGTAATGGAAATAAGTGTTGAAGGCTCCAATTCTCTTGTAAGAGAATATTACTATAACGGCAGCAGCTTTGTGAACGAACATACAAATTGTGGTGTATATGTATACGGAGACCTTGAAATTGACGCTACACTTATGAAGGCGGCATGTCTTGAGGTTAATGTTACTGTGCCCGACAGAGCGGTCTTTGACGGAGAGTTCAGACTCAGCGCATATGCCGAGGAGAGAGGTACATATACGTACTATTATTCTGATAGCCTGAGGGTTTCCGATAAGGGTACATACAGCCTTGTTATCCCCGTGCCTGATGATGCAGCGGCAGAATATATTGTTGCTGTAAATGCATATGAAACAGACAGCTACAGCGGTAATTTGCTTCTTGGCTCCTACTATTATGCAGGCTCGGACTGGATTATGGGCGATGACGATTATGCTACATACGTTTCAATCGGCGATGATGCACCTTCTATGACTCTGGCAACAGAGGCAAAGGCAAATGTTACGGTTAAGGTCCCCGCAGAGGTGTTTGCAAAGGAGGGCTTTTCTGCAAGCGTTTACCTTGTTAATGAAAACGGGGTAACTGTGACAAATGAGTATGCTGAGTTTGACGAGCTTAGTGAAGAAACTATTGAATTGTCCTTCCCCGATACTCTCACAGGCAATGTATATATCAAGTACAGAGTCAACGGCTACGGAGAGTCAAATATAAATTACCACGAGCATTACTACAGTGTGAACGGTCCCGTTACTGCTATTGCAGAGGCAACTGCAGTAAGTGTAAATACTCTTGTGAGAGATGGCTTAACCGTTATTGCACCCAGATACAAGAGCCTGAGCGGTAAGGTGAAGGTTGACGGAACATATAAGCACACAACAGGACTTGAAAACTTCAGCATTGTACTTGAAAGTGCTGACGGCACAGGCTCAAGACAGTATTTAACTGCAAACGTTGACGAAAATCTTAATTATACTGCAAGCTACGGCGGTGTTCCCGAGGGTGAATATTACGTAAATTACGCTCTTTACAGTTACCAGACAAGCGGAACAAATCTTCTTAGCATGGATGATGAGGTTCAGCTTACAGACAAAAACGGCAACAGAGTAAAGGTTTCAACTGCTCAGGATACAAAAAATACAGATGTTGAATTCAGAGCAGGACGTGCAATTGAAGGTAAAATTAAGCTTCCTTCCGATGCACGTGTAACAGGCGAGCTTTCTGTAAATCTCAGAATGAATGGTCTGTATGACACATATTACACAGAGGTTGGAGGCATTAGCGAGGAAAACCGCACTGCAGATTATATTATCGCAGTTGACCCCGAGGATACAGGCAGCTATCCTGTTGAAGTAACTGTTTACGAGGATAACTACGACTCAGTTGGAGGATTTTCAAACATTGTACTTCAGGAGAGCTACTACAGAGTTTCTGATACAGAAAACTCCGATATGATGGAGGATGCAGAATTTATCGACTGTTCAAGAGATAAAACAGGTGTTGACGTTACTCTTATGACAGGCGTAGGAATTGATGTAAGCATAAGTAAGCCCGCAGGAGTAAATGAATACTTCAGTGTTGAGCTTGTCCTTTACAGCAAGAAAAACGGCTGGATGTTAACCTCAAAACAGCTTGCCTTTAACGACCGCTACAACCAGCCCGGCACAACAGATGTTTCTCTTGTGGTTCCCAAGGATGAAGACGGCGAAGAGGTTTATCTTGCTTATGAGGTAAACACGCAGCTTGATTCCCTCTGTCACAGCGAAATGCTTTATATAGCAGAGGACGGAGGCATCCACTATCTTAAAGAGGATGCGGGCAGCTTCACCTTAGGTGAAGAAAATACGGTTGAATTCACAGTAGCGAAAAAGGATGAGATGGATTGTATACTTGAAAGCGACCATCCTTACGAGAGCGGACAGACATATACCTACGAATATACTCACCCCGAGGCTGCTGACTACCTTAAGGTGTATTTCAGCGATGCTACAAGCATAGCATATAATCACAGCATAGAATTCAGGGATGAAAACGGTTATACAATAGCAGAGTATGAATCATATAATGATGGTTATATAAGCGTGCCCGGCAATTCATTTACTCTTGTATTTGATGCACAGTCCTATTCCTATTATACAAATTACGGCTTCAAGATTATAAAGATTGAAGGCGCAAATTATATTGCTGAAAGCGTGCATCCTTATGAAAAGAAGGATTTGCCCATTACATATGAATATACACATCCCGATAAGAATGTAGACGGACTTGCAATTCATTTCTCCTCTAATACATATTTCGGCGATGGTGTAAGACCATATATTTTTGACGAAGAGGATAGTGCCCGCTATATATATGCAGGAGTGCTGGAATTAGACGGCAGAAGCTTCAGAATTGAAATTCAGGACGAAGATTACGGCTATTTTGAAGAAGGCGCATATGGCTTCGCAATTGAGCAGATTGTGCCCATATACAAGTATACTGTAACCTTTAAAAACTATGACGGTACACTGCTTGGAACAGATGAATTCAGAGAAGGCGAATACGGATACTTCTACGATGACGATATGCTCGTACGTGAAAGCGACGACGAAGATTACATGTATATCTTTACAGGCTGGGATAAGGAAGAAGAGCTTGAATATATAACAAAGGATCTGGTCGTTACCGCACAGTACGAAAAGGTAAGAGCATATAAGGTAATCTTCAAGAATATTGACGGCACAGTCCTTGAGGAGCAGAGAGTTCCCGAAGGTGAATGGGCAATTTATGACGGTCAGACACCTGTATATCCCTATGAAACAGATGTAAATTATTCCTTCAACGGATGGGATAAGCCTGAGCAGGCAGTAAACAGCGATATGGTATTTACTGCTACATATGCCAAGGTATATCTTGAAAGTAAGCATGACTATGACCCCAATTCAAATGAAAGATTTGAGTATAGTGAACCGGGTGCAACAAGCATGGACATTACGTTCTCGGAAAGAACTAAGGTGGAAAACTCCTGGGACTACATTAATATCTATTATCTTGAAGGTGGCAGGGAGGTTGTGCAGGGCAGCTACACAGGCACTCAGCTTGCGGGCAGAACAATCTCCATCCCCTCCGATACAGTAGTAATTTATCTTACATCTGACTCCGGTGTGCAGTATTACGGCTTTGCAGTTACAGGTGTAAAGGCATACTTTGACACGGAAGGCGTAGAATTGGATGCTGACGTAACGGTATATCAAATGGGCAGAGAATATGAAACTGTTGTTTCATTGGATCTTAACAAGTATATCGGCGGCACTGCAGTTATTGCGGCGTATAATGCCGAAGGAGATTGCTTGTGGGCAAGAAGCCTTGTTGGTGAAGCTATGATGAACACAGTGGCAAATGCTGTTACGGATTCCATCCCCGCAGAGGTAAAGGTAATGCTCTGGGGCGGACTTGACGATATGGAGCCCATGCTGGCACCTGTTGTTAAAACAATGAATGATTTTGACATAATCGGCACAAGCGGCGGCACTGCGGGAGGCGGAAGCACTCCCGGCGTTGCGGTAAGACCCGATGCAGGTTAATTAAGAAAGAAAGCTCGGTTGGTAATCCAACCGAGCTGAGCGTGTCGATAAAGTGTTATCGTCACGCGACCTCAAAGGCGGGCTAACGCCCTTCGGCACTTTGAGGTCTGAATTTTATAAGGAATAAAGTGACGATTTCTCGTGCAAGACTCCCTATGGGAGCCCTAAAATCGCCACTTTCGGAGGGGTTAATCGCATTCACCCCTCCGATTTTATTTTGGGAAACCTTCTTTCCCAAACCCTTCGCTATTGTGCAGAAAATGACTTTTTCGACACTCTGAGCTCGGTTGGTAATCCAACCGAGCTTTTTGGCGCAAAAAAATGGCACTTCGTACTGAAG
>JAFYPR010000084.1 GCA_017547445.1 Clostridia bacterium | reverse complement strand
GTAAAAAGGTTTTTGAATGCAGACAGTAATCGAAAAGACAAAAAACACACGAAGACGGGTCGCGATTACTTTTGCATAAGAAATAGCCAGCCGTCTGTTTGCTATGTCAAAAAATACATATCTGCTTTCCGGAACAAGTGTATTATATCACATTATGAAGAAAAAGACACCATTTTTTGATAAAATTTTGCATCTATAATCGATTTTGTGTAATCAGACGATATTTCAGTTGGGTTTAGTTTTGCATTCAAGCCCTCAGAAGATAAAATTATTTTATTCGGAGGTTGACGGATATGAAAAAGATTTTTGGATTAATGATTATTACAGGCATGTTTCTTGCAATGACAACAGCAGGCGGTGTTGATTCGGGCATTATCAGCTCGGGAAGGATAGTTGTTCAGTCGCTTATATCCGCTATCCTTATGCTGACAGGCGGCGTCTTATCGGGAAGGAGTGCCCAAGTATGAGCTTTTTTACAAACAGCGGAAAAATGATAGATATGTCCTCCCCGCACGCTGATGCCTTTTGCAGTGAGGATATTGCCCATGCATTGAGCCAGATGTGCCGTGCGGCAGGTAATTTCAGGCATTTTTATTCGGTGGCGCAGCACAGCTTAAACTGCATGAGAGAGGCGCAGGCGAGAGGCTTTTCACAAAAAGTGTGCTTTGCGTGTCTCCTTCACGATGCTACAGAGGCGTATTTATGCGATATCCCTACTCCTTTAAAGGAGCTTTTAGGTGATTATAAAAAAATTGAACAGGCATTTGAAAGGGAAATTTACAAAAAATTCGGGTTGTATCCCTTAACAGATGAGGAGAAGCATTTAGTAAAATTAGTTGACGAGGCAATGCTTTACTATGAGTTTAAATGTCTGCACACAATACCCATTTACATGCAGAGGACACCTGTGCTTTGCAGTGTGCCCAATGTGGAGCAGATGGATATGAGAGCCGTGGAGCAGATGTTTTTAAGAGAAATTAAGGCTTTTGAAAGATTGGCACAATCGGCATAGAATGAAGAAAGGGTGATTTTAGTGGCAAAAATGCCAAACCAGAAAATGAAGGCGCTTTATATTATGGATTATCTTATGCGCAATACCGACGAGGAGCATCCGGCGCCTATGAAGGAGCTTATAGCCTACCTTGAAAGCTGCGGTATAAGCGCAGAAAGGAAGAGTATTTATTCGGATATTGAAGGGCTACAGCTTTTTGGTGTGGATATCCTTTCTTCTTCAAAGGGGTATTTTGTGGTGTCCCGTGATTTTGAATTACCTGAATTAAAAATGCTTGTTGACTGTGTTTCCGCATCAAAATTCATTACAGAGAAAAAGAGCGAAAGGCTTATTAAAAAGATTGAGTCCTTAGCGTCAAGGCATGAAGGGGGAAAATTACAGAGACAGGTATATATTGCCGACAGGCTTAAGGCGGGAAATGAAGACATATACTTAAGTGTGGATACCTTAAGCGAGGCAATTAACGAAAAGAAGAAGGTCAGCTTCCGCTACTTTGAATATGACACCGAAAAGAATAAAAAGTACCGTAACGGAGGCGGAGAATATGTGGTAAGTCCCTACAGCCTGACGGTATCGGACGAAAATTATTACCTTATTTCACACTACCCCAAGCATGAGGACCTGACACATTTTCGTGTTGACAGAATGAGCGATATTAAAATTATTGACGAGGCAAGCGAGGATGTAAAGAGCATCATGGGCGAAAAGTTCAGCATCGGGGAATATTCAAAAAAGATATTTTCCATGTACTCGGGCGAGGATAAAAGGGTTGAGATACTTTGCGAAAACTCAATGATGAATGCGGTAATTGACCGCTTCGGCAGGGATGTTTTCATTTTAAAGGTTGATGATGAGCATTTTAAGGTGCTTACCAATGTGGATATAAGTCCCACCTTCTTCGGCTGGATTTTTACCTTTGGCGGAAAGATGAAAATTACGGCGCCGATTGAGGCGAAAGAGCAGTTTGATACAGTTTTAAAAAATTTTATGGAATAAACGAAACCTCCCGTAAATACAATGTACAAAACGATGTATTTACGGGAGGATTTTTGATGGAAAATATATATACGGATATTGCAAAGCGCGGAGGCGGAGACATTTACATAGGTGTTGTGGGGCCTGTGAGAACGGGCAAATCAACCTTTATAAAAAAGTTTATGGATAAAAGTGTTCTCCCGAATATTCACGAGGGGTATAAAAGAGAGAGGGCAATTGACGAGCTGCCACAGAGTGCAGGCGGAAAAACCATTATGACAACTGAGCCGAAGTTTGTGCCCAATGAGGCAGTTGAGGTGAATTTGGGGGATAATGCATCCTTTAAGGTAAGACTTATTGACTGTGTGGGTTATGTTGTAAATTCTGCTTTGGGACACACTGAGGACGGAGAAGCAAGAATGGTATCTACCCCCTGGTTTGAAGAGGATATACCCTTTGACCGTGCGGCAGAGATAGGCACACAGAAGGTTATAAAGGAGCACAGCACAATAGGTGTTGTTGTGACAACGGACGGCTCGGTTACGGATATTGAAAGATATGAATATATTGAGGCAGAGGAAAGAGTTATACGGGAATTAAAGGAAATAGGCAAGCCTTTTGTTATACTTCTTAACACCCGTCACCCCCGCAGTGAAGAGGCAAAAAAGCTGAAGGATGAGCTGGAATATAAATATTCTGCCCCTGTGGTTATCGGATCCTGTGCTGATATGGAGGAGGACGATATAAAGGACGTTCTGAGGGCGGTGCTTTTTGAGTTCCCCATAAACGAAATTAATATTGATTTCCCCGAGTGGATAGATGCATTGGACGGCACTCACTATATGAAGGGAAGCCTCTTTGAAGCGGTAAGGCGCAGTGTAAAGGATGCACGTCTTGTTAAGGATGCTTCTGCGATTGTGAAAATACTTGAGGAAAACGAGTACATAGACAGTGCCTACAGCGATAAGATAAGCCTTGGCGACGGAAGGATATTTATTAAAGCGGATATAAACAAGGCGTTGTTTTATAAAATCTTAGGCGAGATGACAGACTTTGAAATAGAGGGCGAGGGACAAATGATTGAGCTTATGCATGATTTGTCCAAGGTGAAGAAGGAATATGAAAGAATTAAATATGCCCTGGAGGCGGCTAATAATACAGGCTATGGTATTGTCGCGCCTGAGGTTTCCCAGATGAGCCTTGAAGAACCAAAAATAATAAAGCAGGGCGGAAGATACGGGGTTCGTCTTAAGGCAAGTGCGCCCAGTCTTCACATTATAAAGGCAAATATACAAACTGAGGTAAGCCCCATTGTGGGAAGCGAGAAGCAGAGTGAGGAATTAATAAAATACCTTTTGAGTGAATTTGAAAGTGACCCTGCAAAAATATGGGAGAGTAATATTTTCGGAAAGAGCTTATACAGCTTAGTAAACGAGGGCTTGCAGACAAAGCTTTATAAGATGCCCGAGGAAGCACGCTTTAAGCTGCAGGAAACCTTGCAGAAGATAATAAATGAAGGCTCGGGAGGACTGATATGCATAATTTTATAAATTATGCATAGGGAAGAGGTAAAAGGGAATAAGGAAGAAGTAAGGAAGAAACACGGAAACACGGAATAACCGTGTTTGAGCGTGTCGATAAAGTGTTATCGACACGCGACCTCAAAGGCGGGCTAACGCCCTTCGGCACTTTGAGGTCTGAATTTTATAAGGAATAAAGTGACGATTTCTCGTGCAAGACTCCCTATGGGAGCCCTAAAATCGTCACTTTCGGAGGGGTGAATGCGATTAACCCCTCCGATTTTATTTTGGGAAACCTTCTTTCCCAAACCCTTCGCTATTGTGCAGAAAATGACTTTTTCGACAGTCTGAAACACGGAATAACCGTGTTTCTTTTTGTTTTTGGGGGAAAGATATGAAAGAGGTGAATTTTTATGAAAAAATCCGTTTGGGAAGAGTCTGTTACATTACCCATGTTTAAAAGCCTTGAGGGAGATAAGAAGTGCGATGTGCTTATAATAGGCGGAGGCTTATGCGGACTTTTATGTGCGTATTTTCTGAAAAATGCAAATGTTAACTCTATTGTTGCCGAAGGGGATACAATTGCAGGCGGTGTGACAAAAAACACAACTGCGAAAATAACAAGTCAGCACGGACTTATTTATTCACATATCGTGTCAACCTACGGAAAAGAAAAGGCGCAGATGTATTATAAGGCAAACGAAGAGGCACTAAAAGAGTATAAAGAAATGGCAAAAAACATCCCCTGCGATTTTGAAGAAAGGGATGCTTACACCTATTCATTAAAGGAGAGAGCACTTATTGAAAGAGAGGTTTACGCCTGCCATGATCTGGGGATAAAATGCTCCTTTGAGGAAAAATGTGAGTTGCCTTTTGAAATTAAAGGTGCAATTAAAATGGAAAATCAGGCACAGTTTAACCCTTTGAAGTTTATTCAGGCAATATGTGGTGATTTGGAGATTTACGAGCACACCTTTATAAAAGGGATAGAAAATGGTGTTGCCGTAACGGATAAGGGCAGAATATTCCCCAAAGTGATAATAGTTGCAACACACTTTCCCTTTTTAAACAAGCACGGAAGCTATTTTTTAAAGCTTTATCAGCACAGAAGCTATGTGTCGGCATTTGAAAATGTGCCCCAAATTGATGGAATGTATGTGGACGAGGATATGAAGGGTATGAGTGTAAGAAGCTACGACAACCTTCTTTTGATAGGCGGAGGCGGCCACAGGACGGGAAAGACGGGCACTGCATGGCGTGAAACAGAGGAATTGGCAAAAAAATATTACCCATTGGCACGTCTTAAATACCAATGGGCAGCGCAGGACTGTATGAGCCTTGATAAAATACCATATATCGGCAATTATTCAAAGCATACGCCTGATTTGTATGTGGCGACAGGCTTTAACAAATGGGGGATGACGAGCTCAATGGTGTCAGCAAAGATGCTTTGCGATTTTGTGTTGGGCAGAGAAAACGAATATAAGGAGATTTTCAGTCCCCAAAGAAGCATTTTAAAGCCGCAGCTTTTTATAAACGGATTTGAGAGTGCATTTAACCTTCTCACACCTGCTACGAAGCGGTGTTCACATTTAGGGTGTGCGCTTAAATGGAATAAATACGAGCATAGCTGGGACTGTGCGTGCCACGGGTCGAGATTTAGTGAAGAGGGGGAGGTGATTAATAACCCTGCAATGAAAAATATAGATTAAAATTGGCACGAATAGCAGTTGATTTTCAGAAGGTGACGGAGTATAATATATTTAATTATACCAAGGAGGATTTTATCATGAAGAAAATTTTAAGCTTTGTAATTGCCTTTTGCATGGCGGTATCTCTTTTTGCCGTGCCTGTAATGGCCCAGGATGTTATCACAATTACTGTTGACGGAGCTTTCGTTGACTGTGCGGCATACGGTCAGGTGCCCGTAATTGTTGAAGGAAGAACTCTTGTGCCTTTAAGAAGTGTTTTTGAAGCACTTGGTGCAACCGTTGAATGGAACAATGAAGAGAGAAGTGTGACAAGCGTTAAGGGTGATGTGACAATTACTCTTGCTGTTGACAGTAAGGATCTGGTTGTAAACGGTCAGGTGAAGACACTTGATGTGCCTGCACAGATTATGAATGAAAGAACAATGGTGCCTGTAAGAGCGGTTGCAGAAGCTTTCGGCTCTGCTGTAGCATGGGATAATGCTGCAAGATGTGTTGTTATAACAACAGTAGCAGAAAAAGCACCTGAGGTTGTAGTAAAGGAAGCTATGGATGCAGTTTTTGCACTTGATTTTGAAAAGGGCGCAAGCTACTATAAGGACCCTTCCAAGGCAATGGGTGAGTTTGCAGGAGCAACGGATGTAGCCGGTATAGTTTCTGCTGTTGCCGGCGAAGAGTTTACAGAAGAACAGACTCAGATGGTTGAAAAGTATACAAAGGAAATAATGCAGTTTATTACTTATGAAGTAACAGGCTCCAGGATTGATGGCAATACAGCTGAGGTTTATACCAAGCTAATAATGCCCAATATGGATGCAATGGACCTTGAAGCTTACTTTACAGAAGAGGCAATTTTGTATCTTTATACAGAGCTTCTTGACGGTACAGGCTATACAATTGAAACTATTGCATTTATCACAGATGAGGCTGAAATTACTGCGGTAACAAATTATTTGATGGAAGGAACACTTGCTTACGTTGTTGCGGCTATTGAAGAAGAAACAAAGGTGGCAGGATATATTGCAACAGAAGAAGTAGAAAAGCTTGAAAAGATTGACGGCAAGTGGCTTATAGTAACTGAATAAGACTTAAAACAAGAGCTTCGGCATAATGTTGTTTAGTTAAGCAAAATCCCATTGGGGGCAGTCCCACTTTGGCTCAACGGGACACGATGAGCCAAAGAAACCTTGCGAGGTTTTGTTGGGACAGTCCCCCATGGGACAAATATTAGCTTTATCACATTGCACCGAAGCTCTTGTTTTTTTGTGTGCATGATGATAAAATAGCTTCAGGTGATTTTATGAAGGAAGTTGTTTCCGTTAAAGTAATGCGTGAAAGCGATGAAAACACAATTAAATATAAAACGTCCTCCCTTGAGCTTATGAGACGGGCGGGGGAAGCGGTATACAATGCATATAATTGGCAGGGAAAGACCGCCATAATATGCGGCAGCGGCAATAATGCAGGTGACGGCTATGTGCTGGCAACCTTTTTAAGGGATAAGTGCCACCTGTTTTTGTTGTGCGACAAGTTTTCCCCTGACGGGAAGTTCTGTTTTGACGAGTGCGTGAGATTGGGCGTTGACTATGAATTTTTAAATGAGGATACATCTTTTGAAGGATTTGACACTATTGTGGACTGCATATTCGGTACGGGATTTAAAGGAGAAGCTACGGGCTTTGTAAAGACTGTTATTGATAAAATAAATGATAGCGGAAAACATGTTATAAGTTGCGATATCCCCTCGGGTTTAAACGGCGATACAGGGATTGGCTACTCTGTTATAAGTGATCTGACAATTTCCATAGGTACAATAAAGACGGGACTTATATTAAATGAGGCGAAGGATAAGATAAAAAAACTTTTAAACTGCCCAATCGGGATTGATATTACAGGCGATAAGTATTATCTTCTGGAGAAGGACGATTTTAAAGGTGTAATACCCGAAAGAAAGAATTTTTCGCACAAGGGTACATACGGATATACTGCCATCTGGGGCGGCTGCGAGGAGTATTCGGGAGCGGTAAAGCTTGCCAACATGAGTCTTTCTGCCCTTAAAGCGGGCTGCGGTGTAAACAGGCTGATTGTAAATGAGGATATTGCTCAATCCGTTGCGCCTTATTTGTTGGAGAGCACTTTATTCAAGATGCCCAAGGGGTTTGACAAAGAAAAAATTGATGAGGCGCTCAGTAGTATAAAGTGCCTGTGCATAGGTATGGGCTGGGGCAAGGGCGATGAATATGCAAAAATACTTTATTACGTTCTTGACAATTACAATATCAATGTTATCATAGATGCAGACGGACTAAACACCCTTGCAAATATGGATTTGGATATTTTAAAGAGGACAAGATGTACTCTTTGTCTGACGCCTCACATAAAGGAGTTTTCACGCCTTGCAAAATGTGATATGAGCGAGGTGAACCATTTAAAGGCAAAGTGTTTTGCCAAGGAATACGGTGTTACGGTGCTTCTAAAGGGTACGGCAACTGCAATTACTGACGGAGATGATGTTTATTTTATCACAAGCGGATCGGCGGGTATGGCAACTGCGGGAAGCGGTGATGTGCTGAGTGGAATACTCTGCGGGTTGGGCGGATATGTGGAAATGGATATAAAAACTGTCAGCCTGGGGGCGTATATTGCAGGAAGAAGCGGAGAATTGGCGCAAGAGGAAGTTAACGCCGTAAGCATGACTGCAAGCGATACGGTGAGAAATATAGGAAAGGCAACAGGAGAGATTTATGGCTATTAAATTATCGGACCATTTTACATTCGGAAGGCTCTTGAAATTTGTTTTCCCAAGCATTGTGATGATGGTTTTTACATCCATTTACGGCGTTGTGGATGGTCTTTTTGTGTCAAATTTTGCGGGGAAAGAAGCATTTACGGCAGTTAATCTCATTTTCCCGTTTATAATGGTTTTAGGCGCTGTGGGGTTTATGATAGGTACAGGCGGTACTGCAATTGTGGCAAAGACCATGGGAGAAGGCGAAAATAAAAAGGCGAAGGAATATTTTTCATTCCTTGTGTATGTGACAATTGCACTTGGTGCAGCGATTGCCATTTTGGGGATTATGTTTTTAAGACCTGTAGCCCATCTTTTGGGAGCCGAGGGTGTATTGCTTGATTACTGCGTTATATACGGAAGAATAATCCTTGCGGCTTTGCCGTTTTTTATGCTGCAGAATATTTTCCAGAGCTTTTTTGTCAGTGCAGAAAGACCTCAGCTGGGACTTTTTGTAACTGTAGCAGCCGGGGTTACGAATATTGTGCTTGACTATTTGCTTGTGGGGGTTTTGCCCTGGGGTCTTACAGGTGCGGCGATAGCCACTGCAGCAAGTCAGGTGATAGGCGGTCTTATCCCGTTTTTGTATTTTGCCTTTCCCAACACAAGCGCTCTTAAGCTGACAAGGACAAAAGTTTATCCTATGGTATTGTTAAAAACCTGCTCCAACGGTATGAGCGAGCTTTTAGGCAATGTATCAATGAGCATTGTAAGTATGCTTTATAACTTCAAGCTGATTGAATATGCGGGAAATGACGGAGTGGCATCCTATGGCGTTATTATGTATCTGCAGTTTGTATTTTTGTCCATATTTATCGGCTATGCAATAGGCAGTGCGCCAATTGTAAGCTATAACTATGGTGCCGGCAATGAAAGAGAATTAAAGGGTGTATTCAGGAAAAGCCTTATTTTGATGGTAAGTACTGGTGTTGTTATGATGGCTTCATCCTTTATTTTATCAACGCCTCTTTCAAAAATATTTGTAGGGTATGACAAGGGTCTGTTTGACATGACGGTTCGTGGCTTTAAGCTCTTTTCGGTGGCGTTTTTGTTCTGCGGTGTGAATATTTTTGCATCAAGCTTCTTTACGGCACTTAATAATGGTGTTGTATCGGCAATTTTAAGTGTTTTAAGAACGGTTGTGTTCCAGGTTGTATTGGTTTTAACCCTTCCTCTGGTATGGAAGCTGGACGGTATATGGTTCTCAAACCCGATGGCAGAAATTCTCAGTGCGGTTGTGGCAGGTGTCTTCTTTGTTGCAATGCGGAAAAAATATAAATATATGTAATCTGAAGGCGAAGGCGTGTCGAAGGGCACGCCTTTTTGCTACCCAATGACATCGTAAAATGTGATATTGTCTATGTGGAGGTGAAGATATGTTTTTTGTTGAAGACAATAATATTACAATAACAAAAGGCGACAGCGGAAGAGTAAAATTGAAATTTCAAAACAGAGACGGGAGCGAGTATACGCCCGAAAGCGGGGAAGAGATTGTTTTTTCTGTTAAAAGGAAAAAGGAGAGCTTTTCGGAGGTTGTGCTTGACAAGAGGGGATGTGAGGTTGTCATTGATTCAGGTGAGAGTGAGAAGCTTCCTTCGGGGGAATACTGGTATGATGTGTGCATAAAAAAGGGCGAGAGTGAAAGATGCACAGCAATTGAAGGAAAATTTATTGTGAGAAAGGCGGTACATAATTTTGAGTGAAATAACAGGTTATATTGACATGCCCTTTCACGGCGAAAGCGCATATGAAATTGCAAAGAGGTATGGCTACGGGGGAACTGAGAAGGAATGGCTTGATTCATTGGGGTTTATTCCCGATAAAAGTATAGGCGGGGAAAAGCTTAAGGAAGAGCTTGTTGAAACGCTTAAGAAGTATGAGACATTTATAGGTGAGGTTTTTGACGAAAAGAAGGGCTTTTCGGAATGCGGGATAAACGAATATACAAGCGAGAGTGAGGAGTATGTTGTGCCTTACTGCCTCATTGGGCAACCCGGGAAATACACCGTTGCTATTCCTAAGTTGACGAGCAGTAATACCTTTGATGAGGAGGATGCTAACGCATGGTCACAAGCCTCAGGCAGTTACAGGCTTGCAAAAATTGACGTTTCCGCTATGGCAGGGAAGACAATAAAAATAAGCGGATTTGCTCGATCTGTGCCTTCTTATCCTCTGGCGTTCTGTGTTGACGAAGGCGGTAGTGTTTTGGTGCGCTTCGGGGATGGCGTATCGAATTGCATGTATGGCTACAAGAAAACTGAACAATCTCCAGACACCGTATCCGAGGCGGAGGCGATAACTGCAACAGTTCCCGAAAATTCAAAGTATATGTATATCGGAGGCTCTCTGTTTACGTCAGCGGGCGTAGCATATCTTGATACAATGCCTAAATTAGAAGTAATGTATGAAGAACGTCAACCAAGCGAAACATATAAATTGATGCAATCACCCTTATGGGGGAAAAAGCTCTACGTTGACGGCGATTCTATCTGCTACGGCAACGGGTATAAGGGCGGATTCGGTAAAATAATCGCGGACAGATATAATATGGAGCTTGTAAATAATGCTGTCGGAGGTGCGCCGCTCTGCTCGGGAGTTTGTGAAGCCGTAGCCTACGGAAAAGAAATGGATTGGGAAAACAATAAATATTACCTTAAGCTTACACATTGTGACCCTGAAAATACATACGACGGCAGCGTTTATATGGATGGTATGGCAATTCCGATGACCAAAGAGCTTTATGAAAACGGCTATGGTGTATACCCCACGTTGTATAAATTGGTTGACGGTGTTTTGACAGAGCTGGAATATACCGAAGAGTTGCCGCTTGGAACTTATTATGTTAAATTTGAACAGCCTACTTATGGTGATAACAGCACTATTAAATATGCTCAGATAAACAGCTATAAAAGCAGTGACGGTACAATAAAGGGTAACTATTGGCTATGGGAGGCATATAAAAGCGGATTTAAGGCTGCACATGAAGCAAATCCTACCGGAAATGGAATAATAGGCGTGGCAAGGCATTGGCTGAGTGCGGCTGTGGAAGAGGTTGACCCTGCTGCAGATTATATCATTTTTGAAGGCGGCGTTAATGACTATCTGATGAATCGCAGACTTGGCGAATTAACAAAGGATATGACAGGGGTTGTTGACACAACAACAGTTATTGGTGCCATGGAGCATATATGCAGAAGGCTTCTTGAAAAATGTCAGGGAAAAAAGCTTTTGTATGTAATTACACATAAATCAAAAACTCATGCATGGACAAAAAACAGGCTTGGGGGTAGCCGTGATTATAAAACATGGACGGATTACCATGACGCAATATTGTCTGTGCTCAGAAAGTATTCAATTCCATATGTAGATTTATTTGAAGCTTCGGCTTTTAATACAGAAATGTCAGGCTTTCTTAAGTATACGATAAATAATGACGGTGTGCATCCGAATAAGGACGGCTATGAATTGTTTTACGTTCCGCAGATTGTAAGTAAAATGGAAAAGATTTAAAAAAAGCACCAACGGAGCAAAAAAGTGCTCTGTTGGTGCATAAATTAGATAGAATTGCATATAATTTTAACGAAAATAAAAAAAGAGGTTGACAAACCTTAACTGTTATGGTATATTAGTGTAGCTGACAGCGAAACAGTTAAATATCGCGGGGTGGAGCAGCTTGGTAGCTCGTCGGGCTCATAACCCGAAGGTCATGTGGTTCAAATCCCATCCCCGCAACCAAAAATGAAAAAAGCAAGTCGAAAGACTTGCTTTTTTCGTTTTTGCTACTGGACTGACACACTCTCAGTTAAGAAGCCCGACGAGCGTTGCTCGTTGGGTTAGAGGAAGAAAAAGGATTGATAATCCTTTTTCTTTCGCGATGTCGCACAAAGTGCGAGCAAGCAGAGCCGAGTGTACCGAGGCGATAGATTGCGACACACGACTGCGACCGGGATATGTTCGCACAAAGTTGTTGACGGAACGAAACCCAAGACCAATGGGGACAGTCCCCCTTTGGCGAAATCGGGAGACGATTTGCCAAAGAAGCCTTGCGAGGTTTTATACAATCCCTCCGTCACTTCGTGACACCTCCCTTTACACAAGGGAGGCATTTTGCGCCGAGGCGATGGAATAGACACACACGGGCAGTCGGGGACACCTGTCCCTACAACGACCGGGAGATAAATAAAAACAAATTTTCGGGACAGACACAAAAGGGGTGCCTTTTCAATATACTGTAGTATATTGGAGGTGCTTTTGTGTTTTTTGAGGTTCTGTATCAGTTGTTTAATATGCTGTTTTTATCGGGGGTTGTTACAAGCGGGAATTTTCCCGAGCCACTGAGTGAAGCGGAGGAGAAAAAATGCCTTGAAGATATGGGACAGGGAGATAAGGATGCAAGAAATAAGCTGATAGAGCATAATTTAAGACTGGTTGCCCATATTGTGAAGAAGTATTCACAGTCTGCTGATATTGATGATTTGATTTCTATCGGCACAATCGGGCTTGTTAAGGCGGTTGACAGCTTCGATTACAGTAAAAATACCCGTTTGGCTACATATGCCGCAAGGTGCGTTGAAAACGAGGTTTTGATGTATTTAAGACATGAAAAGAAGTTCAATGCACAGATTTCTTTGTCTGAGCCCATAGGTTTTGACCAGGAGGGGAACGAAATAAGCCTGATGGATATCCTCGTTGGTGACGGCGAGGATATATGCGACAAGGTTGACAGAAGCGAAAAGCTGAAAAAGGTTTTTGAAAAAATAAAGAGGATAAAAGACGAGCGGGAAAAGGAAATACTGTATTTAAGATATGCCATAGGCGGAGGGGTGCCGCTTACACAAAAGGAAGTTGCAAAAAAATTGGGAATAAGCCGTTCATATGTGTCAAGAATAGAAAAAAAGGCTATAATGCATCTTCGTGAAAGTTGACATTTAAGTTTTTGGGGAGTATAATTAACTGCGAATGACAAGGGGGATTTTGATGGACGGACTTTTTGTTATAATTGAAAAAATCGGCTATATCGGAATTATGATACTGATTGGCTTTATATGCGAAAAAACAGGCTTTGTAAAAAATATTACAAGCTCTGTTTCGGGAATTATAAAAAATATAACCTTGCCGTGCTTGCTTTTAACAAGCCTTGCTAATAATACACTGGATGTTTCAAAGGCTAAAAACGGCGCGCTCATTGTTGGCATAGGTTTTTTGTCTATAGTTATAATGATGTTAATCGGAAATGCTACAGGCAAAATGTTTAAGCTTGATACCGGCAAAAGAGGTATACAGATTTGCATGGGTTCTTTTGGTAACGTGGCATTTTTAGGATACCCTTTGATTAAGGCTTTGCTTGGCGACGAGGGACTTTTATATGCGGTTTTTTATAACCTTGCAAATGACGGCCTTCTCTGGAGCTTTGGCTTAAGCGCAATAAGCGGTGAAAAGGGGATAAAAAAGCTTAAAAATATGCTCAATATATGCACCCTTGCTTTTGCAGTAGGATTGATAATGCTTGTGGCAGGAATTAAAATCCCCGGTGTTTTAAACGACTCGCTTACTGCGGTGGGCGGTGCCACAACGCCCCTGTCAATGCTTTTTATAGGTGCAACCATGGCGAGAGCTGACATTGTAAGTGCCCTTAAAAGAATGAGTGTATATTCTTTAACCTTTGTGAAGATGGTTTTTATGCCTCTTACGATTATATTTGTATTAAGCCTTTTACCTGAGGGGTTTATGAATATAACTGCAATGAGCACACTTATATTGCAGGTCGGTATGCCTGCGCAGACTCTTGTGGCAATTCTGGCGAAGGAATATAACTTAGACGAGAAATACGCCGTTGAGGTTATATTTATAACAACGGTATTTGCTATGATAAGTCTGCCTGTGCTTTATAAATTGATAACTGTGTTTTTAACTTAAGGAGAAGATGAAATGAAATTATTACTTATAAACGGACCGAATATGAATATGCTGGGTATTCGTCAACCCGATATTTACGGACGTGATACCCTAGAAACAATTGAAGAGTTGACCATAAATAAAGCAAAAGAGCTTGGCTGTGAGATGGACTGCTTTCAGTCAAATCATGAGGGTGCTATAATTGATAAAATACATGAGGCATATGGGAAGTATGACGGTATTGTGATTAACCCTGCAGCGTATACCCATTACAGCTACGCTATCGCAGATGCCTTGGGAGCAGTGAGTATTCCTGCTGTTGAAATCCACATGTCGGATATTCATTCCCGCGAAAGCTTCCGGGCAAACAGTGTAACCCTGCCTTACTGCATAGGTCAGGTGGCAGGCTATGGAAAAGAGAGCTATGCTATGGGAGTGGAAAAGCTTGTGGAACACTTAAAGGAGTCAGAAATCAGGAATTAGGATTTTGCTTTGGCAAAATCCTTTTTTGCTGCATATAATGGATAGAGGTGCTTATATATGCGGCTTAGTATCGTATCGGGATATGAAAAAAGAAGTATAACGCATTTTTTGTGGTACATATTGTTTGTATTGATTATGCTGATTGCTCTTTTTATATGGATAAACATAAAGGTGCGACCTTTTGTGATTTCCATAACAAGGGGTTATGCGGAAAACGTTGCATCAAACACCCTTAACGCAATTATTGACGAGGCGATGAGGGAGAATGAGTATAATTTTGTAAATGTGATAAAAAATGCGGAGGATAATGTTGTTGCGGTTACAATGAACAGTGCGGACACCAATCTTTTCATGACAAAGATTTCTATAGGACTGAAAAACAGAATAGCGGATATGGATGAGATTGAAGCGAAAATTCCTCTGGGTAACTTTTTGCCGTATCCCTTTCTGGCAGGGCTGGGGCCTGAGATCCCTGTAAAATTTCTCATCCTTGCAACCAGTGCGGTCAGTGCAAGGGAGGATTTTGTATCAAAGGGGATAAACCAGAGCTTGTACACTCTGTCGCTTCACGTGGTGACGGATGTGGGGATTTATATACCTGCAATGCATTCCTCCGTGACGGTGGAGAACGAAATTCCCGTTGCACAGACAGTTATTGTGGGAAATGTACCTGACAGCTACACCAATGTTGAAGGAATGGATGGCAGTGTGCAGGATACTGTCCTTGATATAGAATGAGAAAAAAGCTCAAAAGTGGTAAAAAGTTAATAATGATGGTGAAAGATGTTGTGATACAATTGATGGGTGACAAATAAAAAGAGAAAATAACTCCAAATATGATATAATGTTTAATAACCACAAAAAACACAATCATCAAAGGAGTTATTTTCATATGAACAGTATAGCATCAGAGGCGAAGTTTCG
>JAFYPR010000083.1 GCA_017547445.1 Clostridia bacterium | reverse complement strand
CTCATATCTGCTCCTTTCAGCAGACAGTAATCAACTACAGTATACCACAATTTCCTTACATTCCATTGCAAAAGTAAATTAGACTTTTTTAGCCATTTTCAGTTGTCAAAGTGCAGGTTTAGTTTTGCATTCAAGCCTATCTTCTGAGGTAATGATACCTGATTTGTTGTACCATAAAACGGACACAATATAAATTTACCATTATTTTTTTAATCTGTCAACTCTGTCACCAAGGGGAAAAATTTGCGTATACTGTAACAGGAGGTTTGCCTCATGTATAAAAATCGTAAACCAATAGGCTTTGGTTGTCTTTTCTTTGTAACGGGCATCTTTACGGCGCTTGTCTGCCCCATATGGCTCATTGCCGCCATCGAAGGTGTTATCATAATAGCGTTTGTTCTTTCCTGTCACAAAAGATTTTAAACATAAATCATCAAGGAGGCTAATATGAAAATACTTGTCTTTAAAATGCCAAAATTCTTATCGGGAATAACCAGAACAATACTTAAAATAAAATGACAAAAGGCTGTTGCATTTTCCGCAACAGCCTCTCATTTTTTTATTCTGTATATATAACTGCGATAAGCCCTACAGGTCTTTCAACCGAAATTTTCTCATACAACATACATTCATATATGATTCTCATATCGCATGTAGTCGACTTATATTTGTCATTTGCTTCAACTGCTTTTGTGATGGGAATTTCAATGACAGTATTAACATCAAAGCCTATAGCCTCGGAAACCTTTTCCCTGTTAATCTTCTTTGAGGAACCATTAACAAGCCTGATGTGCCCCATGATTTCACCGCTCATTTCTCCCCCTGAATAAGAAAAGGTTGATGAACGTTCAACATTCCCTGCTTTGATACTGCCTCCTGTATCGCCTGTATTATACATATCGGCAAATTCATATACAGTAATTTCTTCTACACACTCCGCTTCATAATCAAGAGAATATTCCTCAATAAGCGATTCAATCTTTTCGGAATCTCTTACTATTCTTTCAGAAGAAACAGTTGCTTCAACCATATTCAAATCATCTTTACTGCATGCCGTCATCGCAAGCGACATTACAGTAATTAAAACAGCAACTGCAATCAGGAGTATTAATTCTTTTTTCTTCGCCATATTCATCTCCCCACTCTCTTGATTATTCATTTTTTCATCATAATCAATGCATGTCAAAGCAATTATAGTACATTTACATATTAATTCATATCATATGATTTAATTTTTGTTATATTGCATATTAAGTGCATATGTTGCTCTTTCATATACTTCTTGGGGTTCTACAGTTATAGATGCACCTAAAGGAATGCTTATAGATATTGAACTTGTATATGAATATTTTTGATGACAATATGTTAACCATAATACATAATTTGTAGGCGTCACGTTTGGTTGTGCCATATTTACAGCAAATGAACAGGCACCACTCAAGTTTTTATTGTCATATCCGACAATCGCGGCACCTTGAATAGGCTGAGGAGGATGATAGTCACTAGGAACATTAACAGCCATTACCATTCCGCTTTCCGGATTACCTCCCACTTCAGTTGTGAGCGGTCCAACAGCACAACTACTGGCATCAAGCCACTCATGACTGACTGTACCGGCAGAATTCATTAATCTGTAAGGTTGGTGAATATATTTGTAAAATGACAGATAGCTATTAGCTTCTATTGTTGTATATGAATCCTTGGACACACCAAAGAAATCCTGTCCTCTGTAGGTAGGCATAGTCTCCCATGCAAATTTTGCCCCTATAACAACATGTGACGTGTTTGCTTTATCCCACGCACAAAGAAGTTCCAACTTAAGCGTACCGCCATCCATTGTAACAGAGGTATTTCCACCCATTGATTCACTCGTACTTTCATCACCCTCAGCAGCGGCTACCATTATTCTTGAATTGCGTTCTTCTTCAGTAATGGTTACCAGCTCACATTTATCGTCAGTTACTACTTCTTTCATGTAGATAGTTTGTTTAACTGCCTCAGTTTCACCGCTCATAACTTCAATCATATCTTCCGACATGATTCCTTCCGCTATGTCTTCAGGAAATCCGCAAAACATAAGTTTTTCTTTTGTTATTTCTTCTGCGGTTTTACCTTCATATAATTCGTTATCAAAGATGATTGTTTCATTTTTAACTTCCACAATCTCTTCTTCATTCGAATCAATCGGCATAACTTCTTCAAGAATTTCCTTTGCCCTTTCCTCTTTTTGCTCTTCTGTAAATTCTGCCATTTCTTGATCTATTTTTTCTTCTAAGTATTCTAACATTTTCATGGTTTCTTCTCTACTTGTGCTTGCATTAATCGAAACAGATGTCGAGAAGATCATTGCTAAAGCCACTAATAGTGATACATATTTTTTCAAACTAACACTTCCTTTTATTTTTGTTTTGATTGGATTTTCATATTTCGCTATTACTCCGTTTGTGTAGTACACTTCTCGCGAAACACTACTCATATCTTATCACATTGCTTACGTCGTAAAACGACTCCACTTGATTCCCGTTGGAATCATAAGCGATGTAGACAACCATCAATCTGTAGTCATAACCTTTTTCCACTTGGTAGGTTTCATCGAATACAACGTAGTATGTATCCATGTTAGTCCACGATTGTACGTTTTTCCACATTCCGCTTTTCGTTTTCTGTTGCAATTGCATCGTAAGTTGAACTGTATATCCCTGTCCTACAGTAACAGAGCTGCAACAATTCACAGTTCCATTTTCGCCACTTGTAAAATCATAGTAAGTACCCCTTATGGCAATATTATACAATCCAACGCTATCATAAGCCTGCGCCATAATGTTAAAGTGACAAGAACATACAATCATACAAATAACCAATACAACTGCAACCATTTTTTTAATTTTACGCATAAAAACACCCCCTTTCAAAATCGTTATATACATATAACAAATGAAAGAGGGTAAAGTGGACAAGAATTTTACAAAATTTTTAAATTTTTCGCAATTTTTACAATTTCATCCGAATTTATATTCCCTACAACAATAAATAAATTTTCCTCATCTCTCCATAAAATCTGGTTTGCATCCTTTTTTTCTACCAATATCGCTTCACAATCATTAATATCTACCCTGCTGACAGTTGCATCCTCTGTATCAACAGAGCCTTGTCCGTTTGAAGAATACATAGATACACTAAAATACAAGTCATCTTTTTCAAACAGAATTATTATCATATGCTCCAACATAGTGTTTTTTGTTGCCTCAAACCCCCATGGAACATATTCCAGACTAATATTCCCGTCACTGTATTCCTTACCGCCTGACTCATTGAAATTAAATTTACTGTTTGGCGCATCCTCTTCAAAAAAGAAATTCAAAAACCATGCTCTCCATGCTCCAACACTGCAAATTGATGTTGTAGCCAAAACAAGTCCAATAAGGCATATACATGCCGCTCTCTTTGAATATTTTACGGCTCTTTCTCTCCACTCATCTCGTCTCAATTTATCAAAGAGCTTTTTCATCTTCCTTTCATGCTCTTTTGAAAACTCTCTCTTTTCAACAGCTTCAAGCTCTTCACATTCTTTTTCTATTACAATTTCAAGTGCCTCTTCTATCAGCACATCCAAAGCTTTATCAAATGCATCAGGTTTAGTCATTACGTTCACTCCTCTCTAAGCATTTTTTTATATGTGCTTTTGCTCTCTGAAGTCTTTTTGTCACCGTTTCCTCTGTTATGCCAAGCATTTGTGCAATATCCTTCCTGTTGATGTTATAAAACTTACTCATAATCATAACATCCTTATATATCGGCTCCATCTCCAATATAATTTTTGCTATTTCCTTCACGCTTTCCCGGTCAATTACTATATCCTCAGGTGTAGCCTCGCAAACAATACTTTCTTCCGTCTTAGTTATTAAGCCATATTCCCGTTTTCGTTTGTTATACATATTTATTGCAACATTTCTGCACACTATAACAAGCAAACTGCGTATCTTAACGCTATCAGTCATTTTTATTTTATCAATATTTTTAACAATACGAAAAAAAGCTTCACCTACAGCATCCTCCGCAAGGATTTCATCCTGAAGTATTCCGTATGCTTCGGCAAACATTATATTTTTATGTACAGAATATAACTCTTCAATCTGTTTCCACTTGCTCAAAAAATCTTCTCCTTAATAATCAGATAGAATCATTATACAAAAATCTTCAACAATTGTCAAACACATAAAAAGAGGCCTTTCAGCCTCTTCAGTCTCTTGATTTTATAACAATCAGACTACCCTCTTTTATATCTATCACCGCATCCTTATCGGTAAATTCGTTGCTTACCGCCAAAGATTGGCAAAAGGCTCATTGAAGACTTGTCATAACAAGGAAATCCTTTAGCTTAATATGCTTTACAACACTTGTAGAATAATCAATATCATCATTTGTTATAATAATCTTCTGTGAAAGATTATCAATATTTTTAAAGGCATCAAATTCTCTTGCGTATGCTTTATCTTCAGCCACACTGTATGCCACCTGTACGAAATATTGCTTTTTGTCCTTTGTTGCAAGGAAGTCAACTTCTTTCCCGTCGTTATTGTACACGTATATTTCATATCCCATATACACCAATTCGTTATATACAATATTTTCAAGGTTATGCGTCAGGTCATAGCGGTTATTCATACAACGGATTGAGTTCAACGCCACATCAGCATTATATGTCTTGGAATAATATTTTAACTCTTTTTTTGTTTTCGTTGAATACTGCTTAACCGTTTCAATAATATATGCCTCTTCCAGATATTCTATATACTTCATTATGGTGTTTATGGAGCATTTCTCGTGCTCCTGTTTTATATAAGTGTGTATAGAATTTGCTGATATAATCCTGCTGTTACTGCGCAATATAAAATTTACCAGGCTCTTGAACAGACTGACCTTCTTTATTTTGTATCGCGCTATCAGGTCATTTATAACAATAGTATCATCCAGATCGTTAAGATACCTCTCCTGCGCTGTGATTGAATCAAATTCAAAACGCTTCGGAAAACCGCCCCACACCAGATAATCACTTATTGAAACTTCTTTTCCAAGCTGTGCGGCATATTCAAGTATTTCTTTATATACAAACGGACGAACACGGAAAGAAACAAATCTTCCGCTCAGCTCTTTGGTGAATTCTCCGGATAAAAGCTTTGAATTTGAGCCCGTAATAAATATTGAATTATCATACAATCTTAAGGTTTTGCACGCATCCTGCCAATTTTCAATCTCCTGAATTTCATCAAAGAAAAGATAGCATTTCCCCTCTTTTCGGTTTTCCTCAACGTATTCTATCAGCCCATCTGCCGTCTTTATATTTGCCGACACTTTTTTATCTTCAAAATTTAAGTATATTATATTATCGCTTTTCTGCCCTATTTCCTCTGCAATCTGCTCCATAATAATTGATTTTCCGCTTCGTCTTATTCCGGTTATAATCTTAATAAGATCAGAATCATAGAAAGGGCGAACATCATTTATATAATGTTCTCTTCGAATCATACAAACCACCTCAGTATTATTATACTGAAAGTTTTTTATAAAATCAACATTTTTATTCACTTAACTGAAAGATTTTTTGCATTTCAGCAAAATCTTTCAGTTTGTTTTTTGTTTAACAAAAAAAAGGTGCAAGCTGTCCAATGTCATTAAGTTAGCATTTCTCATTTTTAGCCATTTCGGGACTGTCCCAATTGGCTTTTATTAACTTAATGACATTGGCAAGCTGTCGCACCTTTTTCAGTCTCTTGATTTTATAACAATCAGACTACCCTCTTTTATATCTATCACCGCATCCTTATCGGTAAATTCGTTGCTTACCGCCAGAGATTGGGAAAATTTCAAATCGTAATTTTCAAGAGGATATTTTAAATTTTTCAATGTAACGCCCTTTACCTCGCCTATAGGTATAAGTGACAAATGCCAACCCTTCATAGGCTTTATTACGGTTTTTTTATCAATAACCGTAATTATGTTGTTTTCATTTACAACATATCCCTCTCCGCCCGTTTTTGTGATGTATTCCAATAGCCCGATATTTGAAATGGTATGGTCAAGCCTTGTGCCCGTTGCACCTAAAAGGATAATTTCTTTATACCCCTTTTCCATTGCCGTCTTTACGGCAATATCAGTATCGGTATAATCCTTCTCAGGGTTAAAACGCCTTACATCACCTGTTACCTCTCCCTTGTAGGAGTCAAAATCCCCAACGGTGAGATTGGGAGTAACACCCATCATTTTTGCATGGCTTATGCCGCCGTCGGCACATATAACAAAATCGTCCTCTGCTATAAAAGCTTTTGTATATTCGTAATCGGCAATTGTGCCTGCGGAAATTATAACAGCCTTACTCATTCTGTCGCCGCCTTTATAAGCTTTTCGGCAGCCGCTTTAATATCATCCTTGCCGAAAACCGCACTGCCTGCAACAATAACATTTGCACCGGCATTAACCACTTCTCTTATATTTTCCTCGTAAACACCGCCGTCAACCTCAATGTCAACGTCAAAAGCCTTTGTCATTTCACGGACACGGGCAATTCTCTCTAAGCTTTCGGGTATAAACTTCTGTCCGCCGAATCCGGGATAAACACTCATAACAAGCACCATATCAACCTTGTCCTTATAAGGCTCAATAACCTCAACGGGCGTATCGGGGCTTATGGAAAGACCCGCCTTGATGCCAAGGCTTCTTATGTATTCTAACGCCTTGCCTGTCTCTTCTCCCAAAGCTTCATAATGAACGGTTATATTGTCAACCCCTGCCTTATAAAAGGCATCTATAAAATCGTAGGGTCTTTCAACCATCAAATGGCAATCGTAAAACATATCGCTGCATTTGCGGATAGTCTTAACCAGAAGGGCGCCAAAGGTAAAGTTTGGCACAAAGCGTGAATCCATAACATCCAAATGCAAAACCTTTGCTCCGCCTGCTTCTGCCTCTTTTATCTGCTGACCGAGGATTGAAAAATCTGATGATAAAATGCTCGGTGCCAATTTGAATTCTCTCTTATCTGCCATTGGTGTTGCCCCTTTCCCAGTCCTTTATGAGCTTTAATTTCTCATACATTTTAACATAGCTGTCGTATCTCGATTGGGCAATACCGCCCTCATTCAATGCTTTCTTCACCGCACAATCAGGCTCAGATATATGACTGCAGCCGCGGAAACGGCAAAGCGCATCATGCTTTAATATTTCAGGGAAATATTCCTTCAATTCTCCTGCCCTGATATCCTCCACCTCAAGCTGAGAAAATCCCGGTGTGTCAAATACATACCCCTCATCGGTCTTTATCAGCTCAACATGCCTTGTGGTATGCTTGCCCCGCTCAATACGGCTGGTATCGCCTGTTTCAAGCTCTCTTCCCGTTATAATGGTCAGAATGCTCGACTTGCCAACACCTGAAAGACCTGCAAAAGCGGTAATTTTGCCCGAAAGCTCCCTCTTTAGTTCTTTTAAGCCTTCGCCTCTCTCTGCGCTTGTGACAAAAACCTTATACCCTGCATTCTCATAGCACTTCTTAAGATTATCCGCCTCGCCCTCCGGGTCAAGGTCAACCTTGTTTATACAAAGCGCGCCCTTAATCCCCTTCTGCTCAGCAATAACAAGCATCTTGTCAATAAGAGATGTATCAGGGGCGGGATTTGTAATCGCCGCCACAATCATCAGAGTATCAATATTACTTACCGCAGGTCTTACAAGAGTATTGCGCCGTTTTTCAATCTCCTTGACGCTTCCCTGCTTCATATCATTTGTTTCAACCAAAACCTTATCGCCTACCGTAGGCAGAATTTCACTTTTGCGGAATTTACCCCTCGCACGGCACTCAATAATACCCTCATCTGTGTCAACATAGTAAAATCCGCCTATTCCTTTAACTATCGTTCCTTTTAAAATCAAGGTTCATCCCCCTGTGTTTGCTGATTATTAAAGTCCTGTATCTGAGGTGATGCCATCTGACTGAACATTCTGTACATCTGCACCTGTATCAACCGCGCCTGTCGTTTCATTGCCCTTACTTACCCATACGTTAACCACAGTATTCACACTGACCTTTGTATCAGGTGCAATGCTCTGTTTTACAATAAGACCCTTAGCCTTGCCCGAAGAAATCTCGGTAGCAGAGCCAATCTTAAGCTTATTGTTTTTAAGCGCATCGGTTGCCGCATCCAAGGTATAGTCCATAAGGTTGGGCACGCTTACCATCTCAACGCCTAAGCTTACAATAAGCTCAACCTTATCACCCTTCTTCATTTCAGCGGAAGGTGCGGGGTTCTGCCTTATAACAACACCTGCAGGCACACTGCTGCTGTATTCATCACTGCGTGAAACCTCAATACCCTGAGCCTCAAGCTCAATCTTTGCTTCACTGTATTCGCTTCCCACGTAGCTGTCAAGCTGGAACATGTTAGGACCGGAGGACACAAACAATCTTATGGAATCACCTGTTTCAAGCACGTGACCGGCAGAAGGCAGATGGCGTATAACCTTACCCTCTTCAATTTCATCGCTCATTTCCTGGCTCGTCTTGACAATAAGGTCCATTTTTTCAAGCTGGTCAATAGCCTCTTCGGCTTCTGCACCTGTATAATCGTCAATGTTTATCTTTGCCTTACCGTTGCTTATCGTAATGACAATCTTAACGCCTTCCTCAATGTCGCCCATCTTCGGCACCTGGTCAATAACCTGACCCTTTATTACATTGCTGTTATACTCATAAACCTCTTCAATCTCAAAGCCTTCCTCACGGAGCGATTTAAGCGACTCCGTCATCTGATTTCTTGAAAGTCCCTGAACGTTTGGCATATGGAAGGTCACAGGCTCCACCACTCCGCGTGAAGATAAGACATTTGCCACAATAACACCCATTATAATCGCAACAACTATACATGTTATAACTGCCGCCACAACTGCCACAACGTCCTTTTTATTGCTCTTCTTTTTCTTTATTCTGTCTTCTTCATTGCGCCTTACAACTGTTTTACCGCTGTTATCCGTGGGCATTGTAATATTAACGATAGGTGTTATCTTCTTTGTGCCGAATTTATCCTCTTCGTCCTCAATTTCCACAAGACTGTCAGGGTCGGTATATGCTCTCTTTATATCGTTAAGCATCAATCCTGCGCTTTCATAGCGTAATCTCTGCTCCTTGCTCATAGCCTTAAGGATAATGCACTCAATACTCTTTGGCAAATCCTCTCTTAAAATTGAAGGATGCACAGGCTCAAGCTGCATATGCTGCATAGCTACCGCAACGGTTGTTTCCCCGTCAAAGGGTAATTTCCCCGTATAAAGCTCATACAAAAGCACACCGAAAGAATAAATATCGCTTCTCTGGTCAGTATATCCGCCTCTTGCCTGCTCGGGGGAAAGATAATGTGCGCTTCCCATAGCCTCCATAGTCATTGTACCGCCGGATGCGGCTCTTGCAATACCGAAGTCCGTAACCTTAATTACGTTTTCGGTATTAATCATAATATTCTGCGGCTTTATATCCCTATGTATAATATGCTTGGAATGAGCATGCTCCAAAGCCGAGCATATCTGCATGGCAATATCGGTAGCTTCCTTCCAGTAAATATTGCCCTTCTTTTCGGCAATATATTCCTTCAAGGTCTTACCTTCGATATATTCCATAACGATATACTGTCTGCCCTCACTCTGACCCACGTCATAAATTGACACAATATTGGGATGCGAAAGGCTTGCCGCCGCCTGGGATTCTATATTAAATCGTCTTATAAATTCCTCATTACCCTGAAATTCACTTCTTAAAAGCTTAACTGCAACATTACGGTTGAGGAGTCTGTCCATGGCTTTATAAACAACAGCCATACCGCCAACGCCGACCTTCTCCAAAAGCTCATATCTGTTACCTAATACGGTTCCTGTCATAGTCACTTATCCTCCTTTTCAGACTTTAAGCAAAACAACGGTAATGTTATCATCGCCACCGTTTTCTTTTGCCAATCTGACAAGCTCACCGGCACCTTCAGATGCACTTTTACTGCCTGTAACAACAGATAAAATTACATTCTCAGATACCATATTCGTCAGCCCGTCCGTACACATAAGCACCCATTCACCGTCGTGCAGTTTTTCTTTCACGATGTCAACATCTACGGTTATGGTTGAGCCTACGGCTCTTGTTATATAATTTCTCTGGGGATGATTTTTTGCTTCCTCTTCGGTTATACTGCCTTCTTCAAGCATCATTCCCACAACGCTGTGGTCTCTTGTAACCTTTCTTACAGAGTCCTTTGAAATTATGTATACTCTGCTGTCACCCACGTGGGCAATATTGATTACTCCGTCCCTTACAACGCAGGCATCAATTGTTGTACCCATCCCCTGCATGGAGCTGTTTTCAGCCGCCCTGACAAAAATATCACGGTTTGCCTTCACAACAGCCTCCCTGAGTACATCTGCAATATCCCCTTTGTTGTGCAATATATAACTTTCGATAATACGGCACGCCTCCAGTGATGCAATTTCACCTGCATTATGTCCGCCCATACCGTCGGCAACAATATAGATATTATTTGCCTCATTCACGATATACGAATCTTCATTATTGTGTCTTTTAATGCCCACATCTGTCAAAGCTGCATATTCCATCAAGACCACCTCACTTATCCTTCAATCCTGTTATATTGCGCTGTTTCTCAGCTGTCCGCAGGATGCCGAGATATCACTGCCCAATTCACGGCGTACAGTTGCCGTCACATGGGCACGGTTTAGCATGTTTTTAAATTCCTCAACCCTTTTTTTCGTAACTCTCACATTACCTCGTTCCTTAACATCATTTACGGGAATAAGGTTAATATGGCAGTTATCGCCCTTTAAAAGCTCTATTAAAAGGTCTGCACATTCATCAGAGCTGTTTTTCCCCTCAATCAAGGCATATTCATAGGTTATTCTTCTGCCTGTCTTTTCAAAATAATATCTGCAGGCAGCTATCAGCTCTTTAAGATTATATTTTCTTGCAATGGGCATAATAGCCTTTCTGTATTCATCATTGGGTGCATGGAGCGAAACTGCCAGATTTACGCTCATACCCTCATTTGCAAAATCAATTATCTTAGGTACAATCCCGCAGGTTGACACAGTGATATGACGGTATCCTAAATTTACTCCCTCGGGATGATTAATATTTTTCAAAAACCTTATAAGATTATCGTAATTGTCAAAGGGTTCGCCTATGCCCATCACTACAATATTCGACACTCTCTCCCCTAAGTCCTTCATTACTCTTATAACCTGACCTGTTATCTCACCGGGGGTAAGATTTCTCACTTTGCCGCCTAAAGTAGATGCGCAGAAGGTGCACCCCATGGCACACCCCACCTGGCTTGACACACACACCGAAATCCCGTGATGATAGCTCATTGCAACGGTTTCAATAACATTTGAGTCATTAAGCTTTAAAAGATACTTTATTGTGCCGTCTATCTTTGATACAAGCTTTCTTTCGATAACGGGCAGGTAAATTTCACAATCTTTCTTAAGCTTTTCACGAAGGCTCTTTGAAAGTGTGGTTAAATCGTCAATACTTTCCGTTCCCTTCGCTATAAATGAAAACACCTGCTTTGCACGGAACGCGGGCTCGCCCATATTTACAAAATATTCAGTTAATTCCTCATAGGTTAAATCGCAAAGATTAATCACGTCTTATAAACCTCGCTATAAAAAATCCGTCTGTATTGGTTACATCAGGCAGAAGCTGAATGTAGCCGTCCTTTATAAAATCACTTGGCAAAAGCTCAAAATTACTGTTTTCCCTTAAAAAGGTCTTTACCATCTGCTCGTTTTCCATACGGCTTATTGTACAGGTGGAATAAACGAGTATTCCGTCCTTTTTAACATATCGCATGGCATGGCGAAGCATCCTGTACTGAGTCTGTGCCAATGCAGAGCAGTCACGGGCATCCTTTGTCCACTTTATATCAGGCTTACGGCGTATAATGCCCAAGCCCGAGCAGGGTGCATCAAGAAGCACTCTGTCAAATTTCTCTTCAAATTCACAGTTAAATTTTTCCGCATCGTTAACCCTTGTTTCAACGATTGTTATTCCAAGCCTCTCACAGCTTTTATCAATAAGCTCCGTTTTGTGCGGATAAAGGTCACAGGAAATAATCCTTCCTTCATTTCCCATTATCTCTGCGCAGTACTCGCTCTTTCCGCCAGGTGCCGCACATAAATCAAGAACCTCCATGCCGCCCTTTACATCCAAGGCTTCAACCGCTAACTGGCTTGCCGCATCCTGGATGGAAAAATAGCCCTGTTTCTGCAAGAGGGACCCGTGAAAGGCTCCGCCCTTTGTATATATATAGCAATTATTGCCCAAAGGCGCCTTTTCAATGCCCTCGGGAATGGGGAAGTCGCCCTTCAGAAGGTTTCGTCTCAGATATGTAGGTGGCGGTGTATTTCCCGCCTCAAGAAGCTTTACGATATCCTTAATTCCTTCCTTTTTCCACTTTCTCACAATCCATTCAGGGTAGGAATGGTATACCGACAGATATTCTGTAGTCCCCTCCTCGGGCAAAAAGTCACCGCTGGTGGTTGTTTTTCTTAAAACCGCATTCACAAAGCCTGCGCTTTTCTGGTGACCGTACCTTTTTGCAAGCTTCACACATTCGTTTATTGTTGCGCTGGGGGGTATCTTTTCCATAAATCTTACGGAATATATACCCATTCTTAAAATGTTAAGAATCCATGGTGAAATCTTTTTTATCTTAACCGTTGAAAGGTTAGCTATTATATTATCAAGGAAAAGCCTGTTTCTCTCCACCCCTAAAACCAATGTTGTGCAAAGAGCGGCATCAAGCTCTGTAAGCTTCATTTCCGAAATAATATCGTTAAGTGCAATATTCATATATGCGCCGAGTTTATCAACGGCATATAAGGTTTTAAGTGCCGCTTCTCTTGCGGGTGATAAATTACTCATCAGTCTCTGTCCCTTGCAATTAAAATAAGTCTCAGAAGCTGTGCAACGCTTGTTGCCGCCGCCGCTACATACGTCATAGCCGCCGCAGAAAGCACCTTTCTAACACTTCCTACCTCTTCCTCGTAAAGGTATCCGCCGTCACCGAGCACACTTATTGCTCTTCTTGATGCGTCAAATTCCACAGGTAATGTAACAATCTGGAACAAAACCGCCAGAGAAAACATAATAATACCCGCATAAACCATTGTCATGCCGAAAACGCTTTCAGCACCAAGAAGCACCAAGCCTAAAATGATTAACGGAATTGACAGCTTGGAACCGATATTTGCCGCAGGCACTAAGGAATTTCTCCATCTTATGGGCGCATAGCCTGTAGCATGCTGTACCGCATGGCCCGCTTCGTGCGCCGCAACACCAACGGCTGCAACAGAGGTAGAATTTCTTACAGAATCCGACAATCTTATAACATTGCTCTTCGGGTCATAATGGTCTGTAAGATTACCCGCAATTGCTTCTATTTTTACGTCATAAAGTCCGTTATTGTCAAGAATTTGTCTTACTGCATCTGTGGCAGTAAGTCCTCTTCTGGTAGAAACCTTTGAATATTTCTTAAAGCTCGAATTAACCTTTGCCTGTGCCCACATGGACAAAACAATCATAGGCAATACAAGCACAAGATAATACATATCAAAATACATAATTACTCACTCTTTCCTAAAATTACTCCCACGTCAAGCTTATTACCCACAAGGTAATCCTTAACGCTCATTTTCTTCTTTCCGTCAAATTTAACGGCAGATATCATAATTCCGCCCGTTTTACAGGCAACAATAATGCCATCCTTACCAACAGACACTATTTCACCGCATTTGCCCTTTGCATCTACCTTTTTGCATTCATAAGGCACAAATCTTTTGCCCATATAGTAGGTATATGCCATAGGCCAGGAATCCATACCTCTTATAAGGTTGTATACCTCACAGGAGTCCTTTTCCCAGTTTATCTCGCCCTCTGCCTTAGTGAGCATATGTGCGTAGGTTGCCTTTTCGTCATCCTGCTTTATTGAAGAAAAATCACCCTTTTTAAATCTCTCAACAGTTTTTATAAGCACCTCTGCGCCAACTGCTGCAAGCTTGTCATGCAGAGTCTCGGCAGTATCATCATCTTCAATTTTAATTTTATCAACGAGTATGATATTACCCGTGTCAAGCCCCTTTTCCATATACATGGCAGTAACGCCCGTTTGAGTCTTACCGTCAATAATGCATCTTTGTATAGGTGCCGCACCTCGGTATTCGGGAAGGATTGATGCATGTCCGTTAATGCATCCGTATTTGGGGTAATTCAGAACATATTCAGGCAAAATCTTTCCGTATGCCACAACAATTATCAAATCCGGGTTAACCTCTTCTAAAAAAGGCTGTAATTCTCCGTTCTTTAAACTGTCAGGCTGAAAGGTGGGGATATTATACTCCATTGCCACCTTCTTTACGGGAGTAGGCTCAATATTCATGCCTCTTCCCTTAGGCTTGTCAGGCTGTGAAACAACACCGCCTACATCATAGCCTCTTTCACAAAGAGTCTTTAAAGTAACCGCCGCAAAATCGGGCGTACCCATAAACAGAATTTTCATATTTTTCACCTTTTTTCTTAATCCCACATTTAGCCTTCCTCTCCGAGGAAGGTGTCAGCGAAGCTGACGGAAGGAGTGTTACAATTAAAATCAATCCTCTTCGATATCTACCCACTCTATTACCTTTGTAGCGTAAAGTATTCCGTCAAGATGGTCATTTTCGTGGCAGATACACTTTGAATACAATTCCTCACCCGTATAGGAAAACTCATTCCCGTTTCTGTCAAAGGCTTTAACGGTAGTTTTCATAGGTCTTTCCACATTGCCCGCTTTACCGGGAAGGCTTAAGCAGCCTTCAATGTCAATATAACTGCCTTCCGTCTTAACAATTGTGGGATTAATAAATTCCACAATGCCCATATCGGGGGTATCAATCACAAAAACTCTTTTCAATATACCCACCTGAGGTGCCGCAAGACCAACTCCCTGACTTTTTATGAGGGTATCCTTCATGTCGTCAAGAAGGATATGCAATCTTTCATCAAACTTCTCAACTGCTCTGCACACCTTGTTAAGACAAGGGTCACCCTCTGTTCTTATTTCTCTTATAGCCATAACTTTTCTCTCCTTTATCGATATACATGCTACGCATGTTCGATATATTTTACTTCGTAAAACTCGATATAAACTCGCACTGCTCGTTTTCGATATGATATAAATCTCGTTTCCGTAAGGAAACATATCGAGCCCGATAGGGCATATCGAGTCAGTATGACATATCGAAAATCTCTTTGAGATTTATATCGACGAGTTGAAAGCACAGCTTTCAACTCATTGAATATGGGTCAACATCAATTGATATCTGTACCCCTTCGGGTCTTTTTGCACCAAGCATTCTTCTGAAGAGTTTGCCAAGTGCTTTGACATCTCTTGCTTTAAACCATATTCTTTTACGGTATCTGCCCTGTATCTTCTTTATGGGCGCATCGTGAGGTCCGAAAATCATTATGTCGGCGCCTCTCATTTCATCAGAAGCCTTTAATTCTCCAAGGGCTATATATGCACACTTTTCGCATTTTGCTTCATCCTCGCCCGTAATCAATATGTTTACGATATGCTCAAAGGGTGGATATCCGAAAGCTCTCCTGAAAGCAATTTCGTCATTATAAAAAGCCTTATAATCCTGCTTTGCCGCCAGCTTCAAAACCCTTGAGTCAGGGGAATATGTCTGTATTATCGCCCTTCCGGCTTTATCTCCTCTGCCTGCTCTTCCCGTAACCTGACAAATGAGAGCAAAGGTCCTCTCCTGCGCACGGAAATCGTCCGAAAAAAGGGACGAATCTGCAGCTAAAGCGCCAACAAGTGTAACACGGGGGAAATCAAGCCCTTTAGATACCATCTGCGTACCTAAGAGGATATCTCCGTCTTCCTTTTCAAAATCGTTCAATACCTTTTCGTGTCCGTTTTTACCGCCTGTGGTGTCAGCGTCCATTCTTACAATTTTCGCAGTGGGGAAAATTTCCCCGATCTGCCGTTCAGCCTTCTGTGTTCCTGCACCGAAATCCTTTATCTTATGGCTTCCGCATTGAGGACATACCTCGTCCCTCTTTTGTCTGTGGGAGCATATATGGCAGTTCAATGTGTCGTTTGACGAATGATATGTTAAAGACACACTGCAATTGGGACACATATATACAAAACCGCAGTCACGGCACGAAACAAATGTAGAAAAGCCTCTTCTGTTCAAAAAGAGAATTGTCTGCTCACCGTTTTTCAGGTTTTCATACATTCCCTTTGCTAAAGAACGGCTTAAAACTGTCCTGTTCCCTTCCTCCAATTCTTTCCGCATATCTGCAATCTCAACCTCGGGAAGAGGATTGTTGTTATATCTCTTTGTAAGCTCTATTAATGTATACCTGCCCTCTTTTGCGTTATAATAGCTTTCCGCCGAAGGTGTAGCCGAAGCTAAAACCACAGGGCATGAAAACATCCCGCCTCTTAAAAGGGCAATTTCAATTGCATGATACTTTGGCACCGTTTCCGATTTATAGGAATACTCATGCTCTTCGTCAATAATTATTATACCCAAATTTCTTACAGGTGCAAAAATCGCACTTCTTGCACCCACTACAACCTTTGCCTCACCACGGGCAATACGGCTGTATTCGTCATATCTTTCACCTAATGAAAGTGCCGAATGCATGACCGCCACAACTGAGCCAAATCTTTTATAAAACCTGTCTGTTATCTGGGGAGTCAGCGAAATTTCAGGCACCAGTACAATAGCCTGCTTGCCTCTTTTTAACGAGTCCTCCACCAGACGCATATAAACCTCGGTTTTACCGCTTCCCGTAACGCCGTGTATAAGAAATGTGCCTCTTTGGGCATTTTTTATAGCTTCAATAGCACTCCTTTGCTCGTCTGTTGGCTCAAAAGCAGTTGTTCTTTCCGCCTTTTCATGAGCAGGACTACGAAGCACTCTTACATCCTCAAATTCAATTATTCCCTTTAAATTCAGCGCATCAATGCTGTTTCTCGATGCCTGACATTCGCTCATTATATCAGGGATTGTATATTTACCGCCACTGGCTAAAAATTCAATAATCTTAGCTTGAACAGGGCTTTTTTTCTGCATTTTCTCACTTAAAGCGTAAGGGTCCTCTTCTGAAGAATAATATGCAACTCTTACAGTCTTTTCCCCGACCTTGCTGATGCTTTTATATTCAATTGTCACAATGCCCTTTTTCAAAAGTGCATTTACAGTCCCTCTTGCCGACTTTCCCATTTCGGCACGGATAGAGGTCATCTCCATACTGCCATTGCAGTTTTCAATAAGCATCAGAAGCCTTTCCTGTACGGCACTCCTTTTAACCAATCCCTTTGCCTCTTCAAAGGTGTACTTGTCCGTAAGGTTAACCCATTCTTCCTTTTTCTGTTCACTTCCCGCAGGGAGAAAAAGCTTCGCCGCCGCATAAAAGGTGCAGTAATAGTCATCCCTCATTTTAAAGATAAGCTCAATATCCTTATCCGTAAGAAGCGGCATGGGGTCAATCACACTTTTTATCTCCTTGACAGAGTCAAAACTGACCTCGTCAACAATTTTTGTTATAATACCCTCATTCAATCGGTTTGTGTACCCAAAAGGCACCTTGCACCTTACTCCAACCACGCATTCACCCATAAGCTTTTTGGGTATGCGGTAGCTAAAAGGCTTGTCAAGGCTTAAAAGCGGTGTATTTATATAAACCTCTGCGTACATCCTATCACCTGATTCCTAATTAATCTCCGCAACCTTATCCAGAATAACCTCTGCCAGTCTTTCTTTAGTGTCCATAGGCAATTCGGTTACTTTTCCGTCCTTTTCGATAAGTGTTATGACGTTTGTATCAACGCCGAAGCCTGCGCCTTCCACGTTCAATGAATTTGCGCAAATTATATCAAGGTTTTTGCCTTCAAGCTTCTTTTTTGCATTTTCAAGAAGGTTTTCTGTTTCCATACAGAAGCCCACCAAAATCTGATGCTCCTTTTTCTTGCCCAAATAAGCTAAAATATCATCAGTTCTTTCAAGCTCAATATTCAATGCACCGTTTTCCTTCTTTGTTTTCTGCTCATTTACACTCTTAGGCTTAAAATCAGCAACTGCCGCAGCTTTTATAACAATGTCTGTGTCAAAATATCTCTCCGTTACCTCACGGTACATATCACGGGCAGATACAATTTCAACCACGTCAACACCCAGGGGCTTGGGAAGGCTTGTTTTGCCCGTTATAAGCGTAACACAGGCACCCTTTGCTTTCGCAATGCGTGCCAGGGCATAACCCATTTTACCTGTGGAATGGTTTGTTATGTATCTCACAGGGTCAATAGCCTCCTCTGTGGGGCCTGCAGTTATCATAATCCTTTTTCCCAAAAGGGTCTTTTCAAAGGCAATCTCCGACACAACCCTCTCTACGATTTCACCGGTTTCAGGCAGCTTCCCCAAGCCTTCATCACCGCAGGCAAGCCTTCCTGAGGCGGGCTTAATTATAACAAAGCCTCTCTTCTTAAGCTTTTCCAGATTTTCCTGTACAGCTTTATTTTCGTACATATGAGTGTTCATTGCAGGGGAAATTATTATTTTTTTATCACTTGCCGCAAGGATAGTAGCGGATAACATATCGTCTGCTATCCCGCAAGCCGCCTTTGCTGTAAAATTAGCAGTAGCGGGCGCAACTAAAATCGCGTCCGCTTTTCTTGCAAGGTCAATATGAGGTACACCCTCCTCATTTTCATCAAAAAGTGAGGTATGTACCCGGTTTCCTGTCAATGTCTTAAAGGTTAAGGGCGCAACAAATTCCATAGCAGCCTTTGTCATGATAACATGCACATCTGCCCCAAGCTTTATAAGACGCGATACAATATCACATGCCTTGTAGGCGGCTATACCGCCGGTTACACCTAAAACAATATTTTTACCCTTAAGCATTTTCATAACCTCTTTTACAGTTTAATTTTTACCTTACCTTCGCTGATTTCGCCTATAGCAACACCAACGTGCTTGTCTGTGATAGACTCGTTTCTTTCAGCTAACTGTCTTGCTCTCTTTGCTGTTACGATAACAAGAGAATATCTTGAGGGCATACCCTCCATAAGCTTAGCGATTTCGGGATATAACATAATCAAAACTCCTTTATAAAATCAATATTGTTTTCTAATTTACATTTGGATGCACTAAAGATTGCACCAAGCTCTCTTGCGGCATCTTCAATTTTATCATTAACGATAACGTAATCATACTTTTCGGCACACTTTATTTCATCCGTTGCAGCAGAAAGTCTCTTTTCCACAACCTCCATGCTCTCTGTGCCACGACCTATGAGTCTTTCTCTCAAAACCTCGTATGAGGGAGGCAGGGTAAATACCAACACTGCATCGGGGCAGTTTTTCTTTACCTGCAATGCTCCCTGAACGTCAATTTCCAAAATTACGTCCATTCCCTCGTTAAGCTTTTTTTCAACACTTTCACGGGGAGTGCCATAGAAGTTGTCACAAAACTGAGCATACTCTAAAAATCCGTTTTCCTCTATCTTGCCCTTAAATTCCTCCACCGTCAGGAAAAAGTAGTTTACACCGTGCACCTCTCCCTCACGGGGACTGCGGGTTGTTGCAGATACCGACACAAACACATCATCATGCTTTTTTGTATATTCCTTGACAAGTGTACCCTTACCTGAGCCTGAAGGCCCTGAAAGTACAAGCAATACTCCTTTTCTCACCATGTCACTTCCTATTCTTCACCGATTATTATAGTCTGTTTTTCCTCTGTCTCGTTGCGCTCATATATAATATCCGCTGTAAGAGCAGAAAGGATAACATGACCTGAGTCTGCTATAATAACGCTCTTTGTCTTTCTTCCGTAGGTTGCGTCAATAAGCATACCCTTTTCGCCCGCATCCCTGACAAGCCTTTTGACAGGCGCCGAATCAGGACTTACGATGCTTACAATTTTCCTATCTGAAACCATGTTACCAAAGCCAATATTTATAAGTTTCATACTAAAACCTCGCCATTTTCACTAAAGCCAACAACACGGGACTAAACAATGATATTCCCTATGGGAATGATATGGCTACGCCATGATATGAAATTGAAATTTCATGATATGCACAGAGTGCATTACGGTAGATTTGCGATGCAAATCCTATGATTTAATAAATCAAACGAAAAATCTCTGATTTTTCTACCTTAATGAACCAAAGGTTCATATCATCTCGCTATGCGACATATCATGCATCAGCATTTCATGTGCAGAATGCACATATCATTTTACTCTATATTCTGCACCTGTTCACGGAGCTTTTCAATCTCCGCCTTAACGTCAATAACGTTTCTTGCGATTGACAGATTGTTACACTTACTGCCTGTTGTGTTGATTTCTCTGTTCATTTCCTGAATGAGGAAATCCATCTTTCTGCCTACAGGCTCTTTTGCTTTAAACATTTCTCTCATCTGGTCAATATGGCTCTTTAATCTTGCGATTTCCTCATCCACGTTAACCTTATCTGCAAAAAGTGCAACCTCAGTTAAAAGGCGTGTTTCATCATAAGGAACATTACCTAAAATTTCCTTCATCCTTGCCTCAATTTTTGCACGGTAATTAGTTACAATTTCAGGTGCATGCTCTTCGATTATTCCTACGATGCCTTCAATTACGTTAAGATGCTCTGTTAAAACAAGAAGCATATTATACCCTTCATCCTCACGCATCTTAGAATAAATCTTACCGGCTTCCTCCAATGCTTCAAGGACAACACGTGTCATTTCCTCCGCATCCTCATCCTCTGCGTCAATTGCCAGTACATCGGGAAGACGGGCAAGAGTAATTGCATTAACCTCACCTGATGTCTCCGTTTCTTCCGCAATACGTCCTATGGCATCCTTGTATGCCTTTGCAAGGTTAACATTAACGTTTACAGCCTTTGTTTCATCCTCGGAGGAATCGATATTTATATAAACATCAATTTTGCCTCGGGACGTGTAATTTGTAACCGCCTTTTTAACAGGTGCCTCCAGAAAGGAGTAAAGCCTGGGCATTTTCACGGAAATATCGCTGTAACGGCTGTTAACGCTTTTAATTTCAACCGTTATTTTCTTTCCTGCATAGAGTGTTTCGGCAGTGCCGTAGCCTGTCATGCTTTTCATTTATCCCCAGCCTCCTCAACATTTGTTTCTTCCATATCCAGTGTGCCTTCAAAAGCCTTTACAAATTCATCACCGTCAAGCTTTTCGTATTTGACAAGTGCCTTTGCAACTGCATGAAGCTTATCAAGATTTTCACGAAGAAGCTCTTCGCATCTTCTGTAGCAATCATCAATAATAGCCTTGATTTCCTTATCAATAACAGCTGCAGTTTCGGGTGAATAACCATTTCCCTGAGAGAAGTCTCTTCCAAGGAAAACCTCATGGTCATCACTGCCGAAATTCATAAATCCGAGCTTTTCACTCATACCGTAGCGCATAACCATATTTCTTGCAGTTTTTGTTGCATGGTCAATATCGCTTGATGCACCTGTATTAATGTGGTTATAAATAATCTTTTCTGCTACTCTGCCGCCCATTGTAACTATGATATACTCAAGCATCTCATCACGGGAAACATACATCTTATCCATATCGGGAAGCGAAAGGGTAAAACCGCCTGCACTGCCACGGGGGATTATGGATACCTGATGCACGCTGTCCTGAGTGGGCAGAATGTGTGAAAGGATTGCATGGCCTGCCTCGTGATAAGCAGTCTGCTCCTTATCCTTATCCTTCATAACCTTATTTTTCTTTTCAGGACCCATCACAACCTTTAAGATTGCCTCGTCCATTTCGCTCTGACCGATTTTATCCTTCTTACTTCTTGCCGCAAGTATTGCCGCTTCGTTCAAGATATTTTCCAAATCAGCGCCTGTAAAGCCGTATGTTGACTTTGCAACCTTTTCCAGGCTTACAGTTTCATCAAGAGGCTTATTCTTTGCGTGAATATCAAGTATCGCCTCTCTGCCCTTCTGGTCGGGGTAATTAACAACCACCTGTCTGTCAAATCTGCCGGGACGTAAAAGAGCAGGGTCAAGTATATCAGCACGGTTTGTTGCCGCAATAATTATAATGCCCGAATTTGTACCAAAGCCGTCCATCTCAACCAATAACTGGTTAAGTGTCTGCTCACGTTCATCGTGACCGCCGCCTAAGCCTGTGCCGCGCTGTCTGCCTACTGCGTCAATTTCGTCAATAAATATGATTGCAGGAAGGCTCTTTCTTGCCTGTTCAAACAAATCTCTTACTCTTGATGCACCAACACCTACAAACATCTCAACAAAGTCAGAGCCGCTCATTGAGAAGAAGGGCACACCTGCTTCACCTGCAACTGCCTTTGCAAGAAGGGTCTTACCTGTACCGGGAGGGCCTACAAGAAGCACACCCTTGGGTATTCTTGCACCAAGAGAGGTAAACCTCTTGGGGTCACGAAGGAAATCAACGATTTCACTCAATTCCTTCTTTTCCTCTTCAACACCTGCCACATCGGCAAATGTCACTCTCTTTCCGTTTTCGTCGGGGGATTTTGCCTTACTCTTGCCAAAGCCGCCGATACCGCCCTTGTTGCCTCCGGGACCCTGACGGAAAGCAAAAATCCAGAATGCCACAATCAGAAGGAACATCACAATAGTGGGAATCATGGATATCCACCATGCAGTAGCCTCAGGCTCGGGAGTTGAAATTTTAAGTTCTCCGTTTTTAATCTGCTCGTTTATAATAACTCCCAGCTCACCCTCATATATCCAGTATCTTCCGGGGATATCTATAACGGCTTTATCCTCATTATCATAGGTTACCTCTGCCTGTGTTTCCCGCAGCTCTATTTCTGCCACGTTGCCTTCACGTATGTCCTGTATAAGGTCGGAATATACAATTTCTTCCACCTTGGGCTGAATTTCAAACATTTCTGCCACAAGAACAACAGCCATAACTAAGGCTATAAGAAAGCCTAAATTCTTAACATTTTTCTTCAATTAACCTGCCTCCTTGGCTTACTTTTCATAATATTCGGGCTTTAATACGCCTACAAAGGGGAACTGACGGAAGTTATGTTCATAGTCCAGTCCGTAGCCTACTGCAAACTTGTTGGGAATATCAAAACCTATGTACTTGGGATAAAGCTCCACAACTCTTCTTTCAGGCTTATCAAGGAAAGTGCATATTTCAACGCTCTTTGCCCCTTCTTCCTTAAGAATCTGACTTACAGCCTGAAGTGTTCTTCCCGTATCAACAATATCTTCAACAATAAGGATCTCCTTATCCTTCACGTTAAAGCCCTTACCCTTTATTATATCCACTTTTCCCACAGATTCTGTGCCTTCATAGCTTGTTGCAAAAATGCACATAACCTTTGCGGGAATGCTGAGCTCACGGATAATATCAGCGGCAAACATAAAACTGCCCGTGAGAACAGTCAGAACACAGATTTCTCTGCCCTCATAGTCACGGCTGATTTCTTCGCCAAGCTCTTTAATGCGCGCTTTAATCTGTTCTTCGCTTACAAGAACTTCCTCTATGCAATCTGTTATGAGATTATTTTTCTTTTCCATATGTTTCTCTCCTTCTGTTGAATTAATCAACTCTTTTGTAGCTTATAGCCAAAACATTTTTTGTGTTTTCATCTGCTCTGTAATTCTTTGTTTTTCTTATTCCCGGAATAAATAAAATCTCATCGCCTTTAGTCAGTAAAGAGATTTTATCACGTTTTTCCTTAGGAATTTTTAAATCAATGAAAACTTTTTTTAACTTTTTTGTGCCAATCATCCCTTCCGGGGAGATAAAATCACCGTCTTTTCTGTACCTTACTGAAACATCTCCCTCAATTTTATCAGCATCTAAAAGTATCATCATTTTATTATCTCTCATTTTTTCCCATTTGTCAAAAGTTTTTATGCTCCAGACCCAGTCAAAATCCTATATTTCAAGGCTTTCACATACAGGGAAAATATATTCTTCACTCTTTTTAAAAATATCGGGAGATACTTTTTTTATTTTACCATAGCTATTCTCAATTCTCACGCCGTCTCCTAAATCTCTGCGCTTCCCCGTAGCTCCCAGGACGCACTCTGACACAGCTCTCATCTTTTCAGCATTTATATCGGAAACGCCCCAATATTTCAAAGCATCAATTATAATTCTACCTTGAAGAGAAGGGTGCAAAGATATAAATTTTTCCTTGTCTATCACGCCCGGGTCAAACGCACCAGACTCTCTTGCAAGATGGGTAAGATACTCATCATCCAATCTTACCGCCTCTGCTGCCGATACAATTTTCTCCACTGCATCGGGAAACAGCTTTTCGATCTCTTTTAATATAACAAGCCTTATCCTGTTTCTGGAATAGATGCATTCTTTATTTGTGGCATCCTCACGCCACAAAATCCCCCTTTGTTCAAGGAATTTTTCCGTATCACGTCTTGAAATGTCCAAAAGAGGTCTTATAATATTATCTCTTTTATAAGGGATACCTCTCATTCCTCTTGCACCGCTGCCGCGGAACAGGTTAAAAAGCACTGTCTCCGCCCTGTCGTTTTTATGATGACCTGTGGCAATTTTAGCGCCTCCCAGCTTTTCGGCACTCTCGTAAAAAAGGCGGTACCTTTCTTCTCTTCCTGCCTCTTCCTCGCTTTTGTGCATTTTTATTGCAAGATAGGGAATGTCAACCTTTCTGTAGAAAAGCTCAATGCCTCTCTCTTGACAGAAATTCTTCACAAAGAGGTAGTCACCCTCTGCCTCATCCCCTCTTATCGAGTGATTAAGATGGGCAGCATACACCTTTATCCCCAGTTCATCTTTTATTTCATAAAGTGCACAAAGCAGAGCCATTGAATCTGCGCCGCCGCTTACGGCGCAGATTACATTGTCCCCTGCTTTGAGCATGCTATTTTCTTTTATTGTTTCAAGCACTCTTGTAAGCACTCTCTCACCTAATTTCTGTTGTCCAGATTCATAAACTTTGTATATTCACCGCGCCAAGCTAAATTCACCGTTCTGCACTCACCGCCACGGTGCTTGGCAACAATACATTCAACAATATTGCTCTTTTCTGCATTCGGGTCCTCCTGAGCGTTGTCAGGGTTATACAAAAGCATAACAATATCTGCATCCTGCTCGATAGAGCCACTTTCTCTTAAATCGCTTACCTGAGGTCTCTTATCCTTTCTTCCTTCACTCATACGATTAAGCTGTGAAAGGGTGATAACAGGCACCTCAAGCTCCTTCGCCATAATCTTTAATGAACGCGAAATTTCCGCAACCGCCTGTGCACGGTTGTCACTTCCACCCTTTGTTTCCATCAGCTGCAAATAGTCGATTACAACAAGACCCAGATTTTTTTCAAGCTTTAATCTTCTGCACTTTGCCCTTATTTCCGAAATGGAAATATCTGATGTATCGTCAATATAAATGGGTGCAGACATAACGCCATTGAGCGAATGGGCAATTTTTGCCATATCGGGCGCATCAAGAGCACCAACTCTCATTTTTTCACTGGATACCAGGGCTTCACTTGATAAAACTCTGTTTACAAGCTCTTCCTTGCTCATTTCCAAGCTGAAAATTATCGCAGGCACCTTATGTCTTATAGCCGCATGCTCGGCAATATTTAATGCAAAGGAGGTTTTACCCACACCGGGACGTGCCGCAACAATGACCAAAGCGCCCTTCTGCAAGCCTGCCGTTAAGGTATCAAGCTCCTTAAAGCCTGTAGGTACACCTGTAATAGTCTCGCCCTTTTTGCGTCTTTCTTCAAGCTGGGCAAGGGTGCTTTTTACAACCTCGCTGATGTGGTAATAGCCCTTTTGTCCCTGCTTGTCAAGTATGTTGAATATAAGCTGTTCGCTTTCGTCAAGTATCCTTGTAACATCGTCCTCGTCACGGGTCGCAATGTCAACAACTCTGCTTGCCGCCGCAGTCAGCCTTCTTAATATGCTCTTGCCCTGAACTATGTTAAGATAATGCTCTAAGTTTTCAGTACTTAAAACATTCTGCACAATACCCGAAACGTAGCCTATACCGCCCACCGAATCAATTTTTGCACCCAGCTGGTCGGACAAGGTAACTATGTCAACAGGCTTTCCCGCTTCGGAAAGGGATGCAATTGCATTGAAAATAGTCTGATGTGCAAGGGTATAGAAATCCTCCACGCTTAACCTTTCCATACAGGTATTAAGCGCCTTGTCATCAAATATCATACTGCCTAAAACTGCCTGCTCGGCTTCTATGTTATAGGGCATG
>JAFYPR010000082.1 GCA_017547445.1 Clostridia bacterium | reverse complement strand
GGCATTTTCAGTTGGCGGAGCAATATGTGCAGCAGGACAGGTTTTAATCGACAAAACAAGCCTTACGCCTGCAAGAATACTGACGGGCTTTGTATGTATAGGTGTATTGCTGTCGCTCATAGGAGTATATGATAAGCTGGTTGATTTTGCAGGAGCGGGAGCGACGGTGCCGCTTACGGGGTTCGGGCATAATCTGTTTACGGGAGTAAAGGAAGGAATAAAGGATAACGGCATTTTAGGTGTGCTGACGGGACCTTTAACTGCGGCATCGGGCGGTATTTCGGCGGTGATTGTATTTGCTCTTATTGCAGCGGCATGCACAAAACCCCATATGAAGTAAACACTTTTGCAGAAAATGCAAGATATGGTTGAAAAGAAAACACAGTTGTGATATAATGAGCTCATTAAAATGAACTCAATGAATAGTGAAAAATGAATAATGAAGAATTAAGGAACAAATGCTCTGCATTTGAAATAAAAGAAAATCACTTTGTGATTTTCAACCACAATTATTCATCATTCATTATTAATTATTCATTAAAAACAGGGTGTATCTTTCCTATCACCCAATTATAAAATGATTTCATCGAAGAAGAAATCAGCGATATAAATCTCTTGCGAGATTTTCGATATGTCATAAATGACTCGATATGCCTTGCGGCTCGATATGTTGCCTTACGGCAACGAGATTTATAGCATATCGAGTTTGAGCAAAGCGAAAAACATATCGAATTTACGGAGTAAATATATCGAGCAAACTTTAGTTTGCATATCGACAAAAAATCGGCATCCAATTCGTTCACGGATTATAGAATATATAAGTTGTTATGAAAGGCGTGAAACGACATGAAACGCGAAAAAGCGGTAGTAATAGGAAGTGGTTTTGTAGGCTCTACAATTGCTTACACACTTGCGATTAAAGGTATTTTTGATGATCTTGCGATTATAGATATAAATCAGGATAAAGCCGAAGGCGATGCTATTGATATCAGCCATGGCGGTGCTTTTGTAAAGCCTGTAAAAATTTCGTCAGGTGATTATAAGCTTTGCCGTGATGCAGATGTTATAATAATTACTGCAGGTGTTGCACAGAAGCAGGGCGAAACGCGCCTTGACCTTTTGCACAGAAATATTGCGGTGTTCAGGAATATTACCGATAATATCAAGGCAGTGGTTGAGCATGAACCTATAGTTATGGTTGTATCTAATCCTGTTGATATTTTAACGTATATTACGTGGAAGATGCTGGGATTTTCAAAAAGCAAGGTGTTTGGCTCAGGTACTGTGCTTGATACGTCAAGAATGAAATATCTGCTCGGAAAAGAGGCGGGTATTGACGTAAGAAACGTGCATACTTACGTGATTGGTGAGCATGGTGACAGTTCAGTTGCGGCATGGAGCTCAACAACTATAGCAGGTTTAAGCCCTGAACAGTTTAACTTAAGACATCCCGAGGTAAACCTTCTTGGTCTTCCGCACAAGGTTAAGGAAGCGGCGTATGATGTAATTGACAAGAAGGGCGCAACCTATTATGCAATTGCCCTTGCAGTCGCGAGAATATGCGAGGCTCTTGCAGGTGACGAAAAGTCTGTATTGACTGTCTCGCCTGTGCTTGAAGGTGAGTACGGAATGGAAGGGATTGCTCTTTCCGTACCCTGTATCGTAGGCGTTGAGGGTGTTGAGGAAATTATTGAGCTCGACCTCAGCGATATTGAAATGCAAGGACTTAAGCAGAGCAGTGAAATTATGTCAAAGCTTTTAAGAGAAGCAGGCTTCTGATGGGAAGGAAGTAGGCATTTTGGTTAAAAATGTGGTACGAATAATAAAAAAAATAGCGCTTGCGCTATTTTACATATTAATTTATTTTGCTTTTCTTTATCTTTTATCATGGCAGGTAGATTTTCTTGAGGAGGATGCACAGAATTACAGTGATGTTGTTACCATACTGGCATCAATTGCATCCTTGGGTGTTTATCTTATAATACTGTACATGAGAGAAAAGAGGGTAGGCAGGTATATAAAAATCAGAGATATAACGGTTATAGATGCGGTGCTGTCCTTTATGATGGCGGTTGGTTTTCGCGTTCTGACAGGGGCATATCTTCTTTGGTCAGAAACAAATATACCTGTTTTAAAAAAATCAATTGAAGGTGCACAGCAGGGTTATAATTTCAACACTATGACAACTGTATGCATTATAAGTGCTATACTGTCGGTTTGTCTGGTGGCACCTGTTTTTGAAGAAATTCTTTTCAGAGGCTTTGTTTTGAAAGAACTGAGAGGCGCAATGAGTGATAAAGTGGCAATCCTTATACAAGGCTTACTCTTTGGTCTGGCTCATGCTGCTCTGGCGCAGTCTCTGTTTGCCGCAGTTTACGGCATTATTTTAGGGGCGGTTTATTTAAGATGCAGAAATCTTTCTGTTGTAATTTTTTCGCATATTGTTTTTAACGTAAGCTCGGTGCTTGAGGTTAAAAATACGGATATGTTATGGCAGATGTTTTTTACAGGAGTTACTCTTACGGGAGTATCAATTGTAATCTTCTTTTATATTCACAGAAGACAAAAGCCTGAAATGTCAGGCAAAATTACAGGAGGCAATTAAAATGTTTGATGAAAAGCGTATAAAGACAAATGTTAAAATAGGCAAGGTGGATTATATTATTTCGTCCACCTCTGATGAAGATTATGTCAGAAGTGTGGCGGAATTCGTAGATAAGAAGCTTGAAGAGCTTACTAAGGCTGACAAACGCCTTTCTACTGCAATGGCGGCAATTCTTACCTCTGTTAATATTACAGATGAGCTTTTCAGGGTTAAAGAAGACGGTGAAACTCTCCGTGGTCAGCTTTTGCAGTATGCAGATGAAGCAGGCAATTTAAAAGCTCAGACACAGAAATTACAGATGGAAAACAAACGTCTCAGTGAAGAAAATAAAAATCTTCAGAGTCAGAAGTCAAGGCTGGAAGCTGAACTGGCTCAATACAGAAGGAATGGCAGAAGATGAGCAGAATAGAGCTTTTGTCGCCTGCGGGCGGTATGGAGGCTTTACATGCCGCAGTGCAGAACGGTGCAGATGCGGTATATCTGGGTGAAAAGAGCTTCAGCGCACGGCAAAGTGCAGATAACTTTGAAAATAATGAGCTTAAAGAAGCAGTGAAATATGCTCACGGTCGGGGTACAAGGGTTTATCTTGCAATGAACACCCTTGTAAGCGATAAGGAATTATCACTTTTTGAAAAAGGTGTGACTAATGCTGTAGCTTGCGGTGTTGATGCTCTTATTGTGCAGGATTTCGGTGCAGCTGAAATGATAAGAAATGTATGTCCGTCAATGCCTCTTCATGCAAGTACACAGATGAGTGCGCATAACGAAAAGGATGTTGAATATCTTTTAAAGAGGGGATTTTCCCGGGTTGTGCTTGCGCGTGAGCTTGAAATGGAAGAAATTGAAAAAATATACCGTAATACAAGAGCATCCTTGGAGGTTTTTGTTCACGGAGCATTATGCGTATGTGTATCGGGTCAGTGCCTTATGAGCTCGTTTATAGGCGGAAGAAGCGGTAACCGGGGACGATGTGCTCAACCCTGCAGACAGCTTTATACTGCTGAGGGGAGAAAGGGGTATTTCTTAAGTCCCAGGGATTTATGTCTTTTGGATGAAATCAAATCACTTGATGATATAGGTGTTGATTCCTTAAAGATTGAAGGCAGAATGAAGAGCCCTGAATACGTGGCAACGGTGACGGGTATGTACCGAAAATACCTTGACAACCCCAAAAAGGCGACAGCGGATGATATAAAAGAGCTTGAAAAGATATTTGTCCGTGGTGACGGCTTTACAAAGGCGTATTATGCAAAGGTCAATACACCGGAGATGATGAACTATTCAATATCAAATGACGGTATATCATACCGGAGTGATAAAGAAATTTTAAAGAAGGCACAAGCAACCTACCGTGAGGGTGTTGAAAACAAAAAAGTGCCTGTAACAGGCTACTTCAGGATGCGAATGGGCGAGGGGGTAATGCTCACCTTATCCGACGGGGTGAATACGGCAGCTTCCTATGGCCCTGAGCCTGAGGTTGCACTCAACAAGCCGCTTGATTGTGAAGCGATACAAGACAGAATAGGTAAAACGGGACAGACACCCTTTGTGCTTGAATATCTTGAATGCGATATAGATAACGGTCTTATTTTAAGCGCAAAGGATATGAATGCCTTAAGGCGTGAATGTACAGATTTTCTTCTGGAAATGAGAGAAGCTGTCGAAAAACGTGAAGTAACAGATTTTGAATATAACTACAGGAAAAGAGAGCGCAATAATTACAAAATAGCCGTAAGTGTTATAAATGAAGCTCAGATAGAAGGCTGTAAAAATGCAGATTATATTTATATGCCCTTAAGCCTTTTTGAAAAGAGCGAAAAACAGGAAAATTATATAGTTGAATTGCCAAAGGTTACCTACGATGTGAAAAAGTATATCGAACGCCTTAAAAAGGCAGGTGCGAAAAAGGTTTCGGCATCAACCTACGGCTTGGCAAAGGCACTTGTAAGCGAAGGCTTTGAATGTATGGGTAATTACGGCTTAAATGTATATAATGCAGTATCTGCATGTGAATACGCAAAGGAAGGTATCGGACATATAACACTTTCGCCTGAGCTCAGTTGCGATGATATACGCAGAATATGTAAAAATACGGATGCGGTTTGCGAGGTTATTGCATACGGCAGACAAATGATGATGACAACGCGCGCATGTCTTATAAAAGGTGTCCGTAAAAGGTGCGAATGTGATACGCCGTTATATCTTTCGGATAAAACAGGAGCAGAATTTTTAGTGTACTCAGATAAGAATGAGCACATAAACACCCTTTATAACTCTGCGGTAACATTTATGGCAGACAGAAGAGATGTTTTTGAGAAAATGGGTGTTGATTTTATACGTCTGGTATTTACGGACGAGGGAAAGAATGCCATTGAAAAAATAATCGGCATGTATGACGGTTCCATAGAACCCCAATTACCCAAAAACTTCACAAGAGGGTACTTTAATTGGGGTAAAAACAGATAGAGAGGGAGATTTTAAAATGGGAAGATTGTTTGGTACTGACGGCGTTCGCGGAGTTGCGAACGAGCTTCTGACAAGCTCTCTTGCATCAGAAATCGGTAAAGCAGGAGCGTGGGTTTTATCAGGAGGCGCGGACAAAAAAGTCAAAATCCTTATAGGGCGTGACACAAGAATATCCGGTCAGATGCTGGAAGCGGCACTGACTGCCGGTATTTGCTCTGTTGGTGCAGACGTTTATCTTTTGGGTGTTGCTCCTACTCCTGCAGTAGCGTATCTTACCAGGAAGTACGGCTTTGATGCGGGCGTTGTGGTGAGTGCATCGCATAACAGCTTTGAATTTAACGGAATTAAGTTCTTTGATAAAACAGGATACAAACTGCCTGATGAGGTGGAAAACAGAATTGAAGAATATATACTTGG
>JAFYPR010000081.1 GCA_017547445.1 Clostridia bacterium | reverse complement strand
GCAAACCGTCACTTCAATGGTTGCACTATATCCTCCGTCCTTTGTTGTGGCAGTAACACTTGCCTTACCCGCACCAACAGCATTGAGATATCCGTCGTTATCAACATAGCAAATGCTTTCATTTGTTGTCTCCCACATTACGCTCGTATCATCAGCATTTTCGGGATAAACCGTTATGTTCAATTTCCGCCTCTCGCCTTTTGTAACCAATATGCCGTCATCATCCGACTTAATTCCGTCAACTTTTATTCCCGGTTCACTTTCCATATTCAAAAGCACACTGTAGCCTTCACCCAGCTCCTTCGTAAGGAAGGATAATGTATTCCCCTGAGTGCTTCCCGTAAATGCAAAGCTTATATTTTCGCTTTCAGCATCCACGCTCTTTACAAGCTTTGTAACATCAACCTCAACTACCTGAAAGGCTTCATTTGTGTTAAACTCCTTAGAATAGCACACGCTATCCTCATCATAAATAAGCTTGGGACTGTTTGCCCAGGTAATGTCGTTTGCTCCTGCCGTCTTACCAAGGATATCACTGCCTTTTCCTTCGTCCCAAGTGTTTTCTGCAAGCACAACCTTTATCTTGTCTGTATCACCGCTTCCCACAAGCCTTTTTCTATATACAAAGGACAGTGTCGCCTTCTTAACCTTATCAAGCTTAAAATCCGATACATCATATTTCAGATAACCAATTTTGCAGTCCGTGCCGTCTCCGCCTGCAATTTTTTCACCAAGCTCGCCATAGGCAGCATCCGTGTTGTTCACCTGTACACGCATATATGTGTTTCCGCCGTAGTTATAGGGCATTTCAGTTCTCCAGCTCTGAGTATTACTGTCTGCCACAGGTGCAATACCCTTTCTTTCAAAAAGCTCATACTCATTATCAATAAGGGTATCCAGCTTATCAGAGTTAAAGGGTACAACTATAACCTTGCTTCCGTGCTGGTCGTTACCCTTGTCGTTTTCCTTTGAGGAATCGATAACCGCAAAAGTAAACGCCTTAAGCTCGCCATCCTCAACATATGCGTAAGGTCTTTCAATCTTGTTCCAGTGATTTACCATACCGTCTGTGTATCTTAAAAAGTCTGCATCAGGCTCATAGGCACTGCCTTCGTGCAGTCTCCAGTTTGTAATACCATCCTCGCTTGTAAGATAATACGCCTTTCTCTCTTTCCAATGGTTTACCACAATATGATACATTCCGTTGGAATACCACATTGTGGGGTCCTCCAGGCGATGTCCGCCGTCAGAATCTGTGTAAGGAAGCCCCGGCACCTGGTCCCACAGACAATCTACCATCAATGTCCAAGGTCCCTTCAAATCATCGGCAATTGCAATGTCACCGTGTCTTGCCAATGCCTGATATTTTCCGTCAGGACGAAGAAATACCGCCACGTTAACACAGTTAAATCCGCTTCCTGTCATGTTGGATGTGATAGAGGTCAGATATTTCCATCCTCCCGTAAGGCTGTCCGACACAAAAATGTCTCCCTGTCTGCCATTATCACTGTTAATAATCGCATATTTTCCGTAGGGGTCATCCTTTTTTAATGTGAAGGGAAATACATTATGTCCTTTACCGCTCTTGTTATCAGGCCAGAGGTAGCCCTCCATCTTTTCGTAAGGGCCGTAAAGATTATCACTTACAGCACCTATACCATATGAGTTTTTCCAGCCATTGTGTCCGCCCGACTGGTCCCACTGACTGCCGTAAAGATAATACTTTCCTGTTTCATCATCCTTTATGATACCGCCATCCCAGTAAGAAAAGCTGCCGCTTTCTATGATTTTGTCCTCAAGTCCGTTACCCTGGTCTCTGGGTCCAACCAATTCTGCACCCCACACGTCATCTTTTAATTCTTCCACAATCGGCATAGGGTCAAAGCAATCCATAAACTGTGTTACCACTTCTTCTTTTGCGTATATCGTTGTTGGAAAAAGCATCAATCCTGCCAACAACAATGCAATCAGCCTTTTCATTAAAAACCCTCCCCACTCTATCCTGAGTTTATTATACCTTATATACTGTCGGCTTGTACATAGATAATATTATTTTTCCATGTAATTTTCAGTGCTGATGTTGACAATCATTGCGAAGCATAGTATAATCAAAGCATATCTATAACAAATATTTTCCAATTTTTCAAAGGATGAATTTTTATGAACATCACCATTACAGATGATTTTTGGCCGGATATTATTTTCACCCTGTACCGACAGGCTCACACCCCCAACTTTAAGGTTGACGGACAGCTTAACCACTGGACCATATCATTAGTTAATAAGGGACAGCTTTTATACAGGTTTGACGACAAAGAATATGTTCTGAATGAAGGTGAAATTCTTTTCACTGCACCGCCCCACCACCGCACCATTACGCCGTTAAGCGGCTATACCAATGTTTCCTTCGTTGACTTTTACACCCCGAATCATGGCAAAAGCTCGGTTGATATCATCCGCTTAGCCGACACCTCCTATGTCAGTCACATTATAAGCCGTATTGTTCAGGAAGGTATAAATCAGGAAGCCAACTATAAAAAACAGCAGTCCGCATTAATTTTAGAGCTTGTCACGTATCTTTTAAGAAGCGAGTATAACGCCTCAAATGAATATGTTGTAAAAATGAAATCCTATATTCTTGAGCACTATTCTTCACCCATCCGCGTTTCTGACCTTGCTTCATTTGTCGGCTTTTCCGAAACCTATTGCAGTAAGCTGTTTAAAAAGTATGAAAAATGCTCTATTTCGGAATATATCAACAAAGTACGCATAAACGCCGCATGTGCACAATTCGATTCCGAAGCACCTAAGGTCTACTCTGTCGCATTAAGCTGCGGATTTTCCGACCCGTTTTATTTCAGTAAGGTGTTTAAGTCAATCGTAGGCAAATCACCAACCGAATACATCAACGAACTTCATAAAGGATGAAAACCCTGTTTTGCACAAAAGCAAAACAGGGTTTTCATCATCAGAGCTTGAAACTACAGAAACTTCTTAGCTACAGCAATCTTCAAAGGTTCCAGGCTCTTTCCGTCTAAAAGCATAACCTTCAAACACTCTGCATCTTTTGCTGAATTTTCAAACGTGTCCATTTGTTTGTTCTTCCTAACAGCTATCATTTCTCCGTTTGTGTTATAAAGTGCAACATATAAGTCTGCGCCCGAAATATCACCCTGTACGTTCATTTCGTAACAGACATCTCTTTCTGTTTTTGCGATGTTTACATCAATTTGAGCATAGTCATACTTTGTAAGAGATGTCCTTCCGTTCACAATGATTTCATAAACAGATGGGGCAACATATTTTGTACTTTGTGACCACTTGTCACACGAAAGCACTTTAACGATAATATATCTTACCTTCTTCCCCTCTGCTTCATGTTGATAATAACCACCGGCTGTTGCATTCTTGGAATTATCATTTCTTTTTCTTCGGGAGTATGTTCTTTGGGATGATGATGTGGTCTATGACTTTTGTCAACAAGACTTTTCCATGTCCCGTCGTATTTGTTTTTCCATTCGTATATGGCATTTCTGCTCCTATGAAATCTATTGCTTGCCTTTGTCACACCATGT
>JAFYPR010000080.1 GCA_017547445.1 Clostridia bacterium | reverse complement strand
TTTATCCCGTAATATTTGCGTATTTACCTGCATCAGGCACTTCAAGCTTTGGTATATCCTCCAAAAGGCTTGTATAAATCTCTAAAACTATTCTCTCGCCGGTTTCGCCTTCATATTCAACATACAGCTCTCTGTCTGTTATAATTTCAGCTTTGTTTACCTTTGCCATTGCTGTCACAATAGAAGGTTTAAAATTCACATTTTCAAAGTTGTTCACCGCACTTTGAAGCAGAATTTTCACATAATCCGAAACTGCTTCATACTCAACCTCAAAAGTATAAATCACATATTCATCCTCATATTCCTTAGCAAGAGAAATCATATCCTCCTCTTCAAAGGATATAACATTCATCAGACTGCGAATATTTTTCAAAGCAGCCTCCTTTTCAACCCCGCTTTTGTATTTTACACCGGGATAATCATAAAAATATGCATTGTTCCAATAGGTATATGCGTTTTCCGAAGCAGTTACATTTCCCGTTTTTAAATCCGATGTAGTGGCTACGGTTTCCACTTTATAAAGAAGACTCTCCTTTTTAATCCCCTTTACGCCTATAGTCTGGTCAATAGCATTCTGCTTTGCACTCCTATTGTCATCAATAGTTGTAATTGTATTTATCGTCATGCCGTATTCATCAAGGCTATCTGTTTTCTCGTTAGCTTTAGAGTAATCTGTATCAAATCTTTTACTGCAGCCTGCGCAAATCATAACCACCCCCATAATAAAAACGAGTGTAATCAATAATCTTTTTTTCATATTATCACCTTTTTACAATTAAAGCGTGCCGGAAGGCACGCCTTAATTTATGTTCCCTGTCCTGTTACGGCAACCTTTAAGGTCTTGAAAATAAGAGCCATGTCGCCGAAGAAGGTTCTTTCCTTTATGTAACGGATGTCCATATCCATCCACTCTTCAAATGTTATATCATCCCTGTTATTCTGCACCTGCCAATAACAGGTAAGACCGGGCGTAATAAGAAGCCTGAGCTTTGCATATTCATCATACTGCTCAACCTCCTTGGGAAGCGCAGGACGTGGCCCCACAACGCTCATATCACCCTTTAAGATGTTAAGAAGCTGAGGAAGCTCGTCAATGCTTGTCTTCCTTATAAATCTGCCTATTCTTGTAATTCTCGGATCTTCCTTAATCTTGAACACAGGACCTGTTTTTTCGTTCTGCTCCTGCAAAGACTCCAGTAAAGCTTCGGCATTCACAACCATTGAGCGGAACTTATAAAATTTGAACACCTTTCCATCTCTTCCCACTCTGTCCTGAGTAAAAATTGGACTTCCGTGAGGATCGTCAATATAAATAAGCAACGCCACAACGCAAAGAGGAATAAAAAGTACAATGACTGCCGCCAGAGAAGCGCATATATCAAATGCTCTTTTAAAATTCCAATATATTCGTTTTTTCTTCAGGTAATTAGTCTTTAGTTCGTCACGAAGCTTTGAAACTTCCTGATCTGTTAATGTAGCCATAACTGCCTCCAAAACATTTATTATCGCCATACACTATTTATTATACAACATATACTGCAATTAATCAAGGGTTTATTTTTTCATCGGTCTTTTGCGAAATATTGGATGATTTTCAGTGCGTTTTTTTCTCTTATTCCCTTAACACGGCAAAGCTCTTCCTTGGAAGCTTTCTTTATTTTTTCAATACTCTTAAAATGCAGCATAAGTGCCTTTCTCTTTGCCTCACCTATACCTTCGATATTTTCCAGTTCACTTCCGAGCATCTTCTTTTCCCGTCTTTTTCTGTGGTATTCAATGGCAGTTTTGTGTACCTCGTCCTGGATATATGTCACAAGGCGTATAGCTCCGCCCGTAGGTTTCAGGTAAACCTCGCCCTGTTCATTTAAAATGCCTCTTGTGCGGTGCCTGTCATCCTTAACCATGCCAAAAACAGGTATATCAACTCCCAATTCTCCCAACACCTCTTTTGCGCAGTTAAGCTGTGCCAAACCACCATCCATCAAAATAAGGTCAGGCAACTCGGAAAATTTTCCGTCTCCTTCCCTTTCCTCATGGGTAAAGCGTCTTGTGAGAGTTTCCTTGAGACAGGCAATATCATTTGCGCCTTTAACAGAATTTATCTTAAAAATTCGGTAATCACGTTTGCTGGGCTTGCCGTTTTTAAAAACAGCCATTGCCGCCACATTTTCTTCGCCTGCCGTGTGGGATATATCGTAACTCTCAATTCTGTCAGGTATAACCTCCAGCTTCAGGCTTTGTGCAAGCTCAAGCAAAGAATTCATCTTCATTTTTTCCTTGATTTCCGCAGTCTTCATCTTTTCAACATTGTGTTTTGCATTCTTTAATGCCATTTCAACCATACTGCGTCTGTCACCTCTCTGAGGCACAACAACTGACACCTTATTGCCCCTTTTCTGACTCAAAAACTCTGCAAGAGTGTCTTCAAACCCCGTACTGTGGGACAAATATACTGTTTTGGGCACATATACATCATCTGTATAATACTGGTCCGTAAAGTCAGATAAAACTTCAGCCTCATCCAATGTACCCACACTTTTTATATCAAAGGAATGAGAACCAATCAGCTTACCGCCTCTTACGCTGAAAAGCTCAACAGATGCTAAAATATCCTCAACACAAACCGAAAGGATATCCGCATCCTCATTTTTTGCATTCAAAACCTTCTGCTTTTCGGCAAGATTACGTAATGCTTCAATCCTGTCACGACATATTGCCGCCTTTTCAAACTCAAAATTAGCCGCCGCTTCCTTCATTTCCTTCTCAAGGCGGTCAAGAAGCTCCTTATCGTTACCCGAGAGGAATTTGTCAATCTCATCAAAAAGTCTTTTGTATTCAACACTGTCTATTTTTCCGCTGCAAGGCGCAATACACTTTCCCATGGAATAATATAAGCACGGTCTTTCCTTGCCCATATCACGGGGAAAGCTTTTTTTACAATGTGCAATTTTAAAAATATCCTTTACAATATCAAAGGTTTCGTTTATGGAAAACCCCGTAGGATACGGTCCGAAATATTTCGCCCCGTCCTTTTCAATACGCCTTACAAAAAGCATTTTAGGGTATTCTTCATTCACTGTCAGCTTTATATACGGGTAATGCTTTCCGTCCTTTAAAAGTATGTTATATTTTGGTGCGTGCTCCTTTATCAGGTTGCACTCTAAAACAAGAGCCTCCATTTCGCTGTCGCAAAGGATATACTCAAAGTCATGGATGTTAGAAACCATTGCCTTTACTTTTGGGGTGTGATTGGACGAATTTGTAAAATACTGCTTAACTCGGTTTTTCAAGACCTTAGCCTTACCCACGTATATAATTTTTCCGTCCTTGTTTTTCATAATATAAACACCCGGGTTATCCGGCAGCATTTTTATCTTTTCTTCAAGCATTTTCTCACCACCTTTATTATGATTTTACCACAACAGCATTCTTTTATCAACGAAAAACTTGTCTCACCCCCTCATATGTGATAAAATACCATTAAAGGAGGTTTTTATATGGACTTTTTAAAGGAAATAAGCATAAACTCAATTGAAGGATTTAAAATCGGTCACGCTCAGGATGCAGAGCACGGCACAGGCTGCTCTGTTATCATCTGTGACGAAAAAGCAATCTGCGGTGTTGATATCCGAGGCGGTGGTCCTGCCAGCCGTGAAACCAATCTCTTAGATACCAATATGAGCAATGATGGCATAAATGCTCTCCTCCTTTCAGGCGGCAGTGCCTACGGCTTAGATGCCGCAAGCGGTGTCATGCAGTATCTTGAGGAAAAGGGCAAGGGTGTACAGGTTGGAGACAGCATTGTACCTATCGTACCCGCCTCCTGTATTTTTGACCTTAACTGCGCTTCTTCCCATGTCAGGCCCGATAAGACTATGGGCTATGCCGCCTGTGTCAATGCAGAACAAAACCTTAATCTGCAAGGCAATGTAGGTGCAGGCTGCGGTGCAACGGTAGGTAAATTTATGGGGCCTGAGAGAAGTATGAAGTCAGGCTTGGGCACCTACGCCGTTGAAATCTGCGGGGCCAAGATAGGTGCAGTAGTTATAGTAAATGCCATAGGCGATGTATATGAAATGGATAGCAAGAAGGAGCTTGCAGGTCTTTTATCCTATGATCAAACCACCATGGTATCAACTGAGAATGAAATCTTTAAAATGATACGGTTGACTTCACAACCGGGCTTGAACACCACAATAGGTGCCGTTATAACAAATGCAAAGATGGACAAAGCCCAGGCTAATAAGCTTGCCCGTATGGCGTCAAACGGCATCGTGCGGACAATACGCCCCGTTAACACTTCCATGGACGGAGACAGCATGTATGCCATGAGCGTAGGTAATGTCGAATTCAATCAGGACCTTTTAGGCTCTGTTGCAGCTTTAGTTACTGCAAAGGCGATAAATAACGCCGTTTTAAACTCCGACCCCGCCTACGGCTTAAAAAGCGCAAAAAGCTTTATGTAAATTAAAAAGGAGTGCGATGCACTCCTTTTTAATTTATTCAGCAATAATTGTGATTTCGTCACTTACAAGCCCGTTAGCTTTAGCCGTGAGCTTAACTTCGCCCTTTTCGCCATTGGACTGCACAATAACCATACAAGCGCCGTTGAAGGCTCTTCTCTTATTCTGCTTGTCGGGGTTATATGCGTCAAGTGTGATAGGTCTTCCGCGGAAGTCCTTCAAGGGTGTAGCCTTATCAGGCTCTAAGCTTGAGGGGTCGCCGTTACCTACACCGATAATATTAGCTGCGCCTTCAACACGGAAGCGTACTTCATTATCCGCAAAGCTTACCACATCGCCCTTTTCATCATAAATCTTAGCGTAAACCACGATTGCATCGCATCCGTCAGCTGTCATAAGTGTTCTGTCAGGCTCCAGAGCTACCTTATACGCGTTGCCCGAGGTTCTTCTCACGCATTCGCAAACAGCTACACCGCCGTTTTTACCGATAGCCTTAATCTCGCCCTTTTCATACTTGACATCAAAGTCAACGTGAGCGTACTTAACCATTTCCTTTTCACCTAAGGACTTGTCGTTTAAGATTAATTCAACTGTTTCACAGTTTGTAACCACTCTCACACAAACCTCTTCGCCCTCTTCCTTTAAATCCCAATGGGGCATAAAATGGATAGAAGGTTCATCCTTCCACATTGCCTTATAGTAGAAGTAGCCGTCCTTGGGAAGACCGCAGGTATCCATAATACCGAAGTGAGAATTGATACAGGGCCATGCATAGGGTGTAGGCTCACCGCGATAGTCAAAACCTGTCCATACAAAAATACCTGTAAGGCGGGGATTATTCTTATAATCCATCCAGCTTCTTTCATGCGTACAGCACCAGGAAGCAAGGTTTGTTTCGTAGGAGGTGCAATAGCCCTTTTCAACGTCAGCCTCGTAAATACCACGGGTTGTTGTGCTTGATGTGGATTCTGTACAGATTGTCATTCTGTCAGGATAGTTTTCCAGATCCTTAATATACTGGTCACCTCTCTGACCATAGTTATAGCCTAAGATATCCATGCATTCCCAATAATTATTTTCATTGTAACCATGGTTCATGGCAACAGTTGTGGGACGAGTGGGGTCAATCTTATGTGTAATTTCACGAAGCCTTTGTTCAATTCTCTTACCGATAATTGTACCTAAGATTACTTCCTCGTTATCAAGACACCACATAAATACACTTGGATGGTTTCTGTCACGGTACAGAAGGCTCTTCAGGCTTTCAATACCTGTGGGAGTTGAGTCAAGCTTTCTGTTTTCGTCCATAACAAGCATACCAAGGCGGTCGCAGGCATCCAGGAGCTCAGGTGTGGGCGGATGATGATAGCAGCGGTATGCGTTGGAGCCCATCTCCTTAAGCTTTTTAATCTTGAATTCATTTATAGAATCAGGAAGCGCAACGCCCAACCCTGCGAAGTCCTGATGGTTACATGTACCCTTCACTTCAACGTGCCTGCCGTTTAAGAAGAAGCCTTCCTTTGTAAAGGCAAGTGTTCTTATACCGAAGGTTGTCTGATATGTATCAATAACCGCTCCATCCTGAAGAAGCATAGTTTCCATTGTATAAAGATTGGGAGCATCAATATCCCAGAGAAGGGGATTTTTAACTGTAAGAGACTGCTTTAAAACCGTTTCATCAAGCATCGCAAGCTCAAATTCCACACTGCCCTGTGCACATTCATTTCCGTCTTTGTCATAGATTGTTGTCTCTAAAACTGCCTTTTCACCGTTTGCATACTTGTTTACAACAGTTGTTTCAACTTCCACTGTCGCTTCATTTTCGCTGACTGCAGGAGTTGTCACATATGTACCCCACTTTTTAACATGGAGCTTGTCTGTAACGGTAAGATATGTATGGCGGTAGATGCCTGCACCTTCATACCACCAGCCTTCGTACTTATCAGCCTCAACCTTTACGAAAATACAGTTGGTGCCTTCCTCTCCATACTTAAGATATTCGCTGATATCATAGGAGAAGGAGGTATATCCCGAAAAATGGCTTCCGATAACATGACCGTTCACCCATACTGTGCTGTTACGGGACACACCGTCAAATTCTATGGAAACAACCTTGCCCTTGTATTCTTCAGGCAGGTCAAATTCCTTTCTGTAGCAACCGATGCCCTGCTTAAGATAGCCCTGAGCATCCCACTCATTTTTGGAAAAATTGCCTTCCACAACCCAGTCATGAGGCAGGTTAACCGTCTTAAGAAGCGACTTGTCAAGCTTTACCTCAACCTCCTTGTCGTTGTAGGCAATAGCAAGCCATTCGCCGTCAGCGCGCTTGTCGCATACAGTAACACCGCCTGTACAGCCTGCCTTTATGGCATACTGCACATCAATATTGCCTGCATAAAAATCCCAGCCAAGGTCAAAACACTGCTTAATTCTGTTCATATCTGATCCCCCTTCATATTAAATAAGGCAGTTTTACCTTATTGCAAAACTGCCTTTAAAATTCATTATTCTTCAAAGTTAGAGTCAATAAGAGCTTCAAGTGCATCAACTGCCGCCTGTTCATCTTCGCCCTCTGCGCTGATGGTGATTTCCATACCTCTTGCAACACCTAAGGAAAGAACACCCAATAAACTCTTTGCATTAACCTTCTTGTTTTCCTTCTCTACCCAGATACTGGATTTGAACTCGTTTGCCTTCTGAATAAAAAATGTAACAGGGCGGGCATGAAGACCAACCTGATTTTGTACGACAACCTGTTTAACTACCATACTTCTTTCTCCTAACAAGTATTTTATTATTACAAATATTTTAATACTTTTCCTTTAATCTGTCAAGTATTCTTTCACCATCATTATTAACTTTTTATGTACAATTGTCAATGATGGGTGACACTTTCTCCAAAAATAAAAAGTTTGCACTCCAACTTACCCTTGTCAAGGTGGAATGGTGGAGATTTTCAACGAAAATACTACCATCTACCTTGACAACGGATTGTTGATATAATAT
>JAFYPR010000079.1 GCA_017547445.1 Clostridia bacterium | reverse complement strand
TTGCACGAGAAATCGGCACTTTGTTCATTAGAAAAACAACAGACCGCGAAGATTGCTTTGGCAAGATTTGCGGTCGCGTGTCGACTTTTTCGACACGCTCAAACAGGTTCGGGAGTACCCCGAACCTGTTTTTCAATGCTCTTTTTAAAGCCTTTATTCAGTATAAATTTTAATAACTCTTACCTTACCGCCCGTAAATGCAGTTCTGTCAGAATAGAAGAAAATTCTTCCCGTAATATTCTCTAAATCCTTTACGGATTTAGTCTTCATTTCGTTTGTAAATCTGCCTGCATAAACAACTACATCATCGGAAAGTGTATACTTCTCTCCGCCCATTGTAACGATGTTATCAAGAACGCCTTCAACCTTATTGCCTGTTGCAATTTCCGTAAGAGCAGTAATATATGTTTTTGAAGCACTCTTCACATACTCAACGCAGTCACCCTTTGCTATGGAGGGGAAGTATGTTCCGCTGATTCTGTATGTATCGGCGCCGCTTAAAACAGTATATGTTCCCGTCTTGCCGTTTCTTCCTTCTGTAACTTCAATCTCTGTAACAATGCCGTAAATTCCGCTTTTCCCTGTTACATTGTCAAGGTAGATGATTTCAATCTCACCTCTGGGATTGTACACAACATTTTTAACGCTCTTTTTTGCAAGCTTAATTCCTGCAATATCGCTGAGCACAAGAGCGGAAACAGTTGCTTTTTCCTCTGTACCGTCAAGGTATTCAAGAATTTTTATTTCGTCTGACATTTTCACCATGTCTATAAGCTTCATATCCGCATCCACAAAGCCTGCTATACCCGATTCCTTGCAGAATGTTAAAGCAGCATAACCGTCTTCAAAGTCCACAATGCACAAATTTCCCGCATTGTCGAAATACTCATCATCCTTTACTGTATACTTTACTTCTCTTCCGTCAGCATGGAGAATGTTCACATAACATTCCGTTCTTCCTTCCTTTTCTTCCTCCTTGCTGATTTCCTCGCCCGATGATACCAATACGCCATACATGGAAAAATCTGCCTTTGTAAGGCTTACCGCATCCACAACATCTCCGTTTTCACCAAAGAGAAGATTTACTCTGTCGCCTATTTCAAATGCACCTTCTCTTTCGTTGAGCTTATTTACAGCTGTCATGGAAGAAACAGGGTATTCTTCTCCCGAAACAGTAACACGGGTAACATTTGCCTTCATGGGGTATGCCTTTTCGTAAAGACCTGTTACTCTGTCGCAGTATGCGTAAACAGTATTTGTCTTTTCGGAATAGTAGAGCACATCATACATTTCGATATCCTCCCATGTGGCAGTGATGCCCTTTCTGATAACCTTCACGTTATCAGAAGAAGAAATACCGAACAAATCCTTTGCCCTCTCAGGCTTAAGCACGGTAAAGGGACCAATGTTTTTATATTCTTCAACAAAAGCATATTTTAAAGCGCCGTTTTCGTTATAAAGAGTTACCTGACTTCCTGCATTTACTCCTTCTGCAAGCTTCTGGGCAGTATATTCACTTCCGCCCATATAAATTTTTGCCTTAGCGCTAATTTTTATTTCTCTTCCGCTCTCGTCAACAAGCGTCACAGAGTCAGAATTAGTTTCCTTGTAAACTGCAGAGACTGTGTAGCTTTCGCCCTTAACGGTGTCGTTTTCAACGAAGGCAATAACCTCGCTCTTGTCGTTTACAACCAAAGTGCCTTCCTTTCCCGCCATGCTTGTCATTTTACCGTCAGTATATGTAAAAGTACCCGCATCAGTCTGCACCTGATTTGCTAAAAGTGCAGTGTTCTCCTTACTTGTTGCAAGGATAAGCGCATCCTCATAAACATTTTTATCCATCTTTGTAACAAGCTTACTCTTACCGCCCTTCATATCCGTAAAAAGGGCACGGTATATCACAACCGCCGCATCCGCACGGCTTATGCTGTCATTTGCATTAAGAGTAATACCCTCTGTAAGACCTAAAACCTTTGCCTTGTCAAGATACCCCTGAGGCCACTTGTGACCAACGTCTGTTGCATCATAGCCTAAAAGACGGATGATTATTGTTATAGCCTGAGCAAATGTAAGCTTATCGTTTGCACCGAAGCTTCCGTCGGGATAGCCTGTTATAATGCCCTCTTTTGCCACCACATTAACATAGCCTGAGTACCAGTCGGTGCTCTTTACATCCCTGAAGGCATCTGTTGTTTCAACCGCCTCATCCATAAGACCCATTATGCATACGGCTATTTTTGCCGCCTGAGCTCTCGTAAGGGAGGTATAGGGCGAAAATGTGCCGTCCCCCATGCCCGACATTACACCCAATTCACCAAGCACGCCTGCCGCAGCTGCGGTCTCTCCCTCTTCGGGGATATCCGTAAAGGTTGCCCCGAAACAAGTTACAGAAAAGAGCATTGCGCATAAAAGCGTCAGCGCTGTTATCTTCTTTATCATAGCATTTTCTCCTTTTTATTAATCATAACGTAATGCGTCAACAGGATTTAATTTAGCAGCCTTTCTTGCAGGGTACATACCGAAGAATACGCCCATTGCCGCCGAGAACACAAATGAGCCTATAATACTCACCGCCTGGTCAGCCATGGTAAGCACAGGCATACCCATCGCCACACAGATACCCGCACTGCCTGCGACTCCCACTATAATACCCAGTATACCGCCTATACAGCTTATGACGGCACTTTCCACCAGAAACTGCATAAGTATTACACCTGTCTTTGCGCCAATGGACTTTCTGATACCAATTTCTCTCGTTCTTTCAGTTACCGTAACGAGCATTATATTCATAATGCCGATACCTGCAACAATAAGAGAAATACCTGCAATTGCCGCTGCAAGAAGCGCCATTACGCCCAAAGCCTCGTCAATTGAATCCATCATAGCCGCCTGGTCCATTACGTTGTAGAAATTATCGTTTTTAAATTTCTTATACAGGAAATTTTCAACCGCTTCTGTGGCATCATCCGTATAATCACTGCTTGCCGCAGAAATCACAAAGCTTGAAATACCTGCATTGCGGAGCAGCCTCTGTGCCTTTGAGTAAGGAATCATAATCAAGTCATCCTCACCGCCTGAGGAAACATTACTTGATTTCTGATCAAGGACACCAATAACCTTAAAAACCTCGTTGTTTACCTTTAATTCCTGATCAACGGGGTCCATACCTCCGAAAAGCTCCTGAACAAGGTATTCACCTATAATGCAGACATTATTTCTGTTGTCAATATCCGTCTGTGTAAAATTACGACCGGAAACAACCTCTCGGTTTTTTATCATCATATATTCGCCCGAAACACCGTAAAGAGTGGAGGAAAGGTTTTCACCGCCGTATTTTATTGTACCGCGGGAGGTGATTGCAGGAGAGCAATAAGCTATAATGTCAGCATTTTCGTCGCAAAATGCCTGAAGCTCCGCATTTGACACACTTCTGCCCGAGCCCCAGCCACGGTTTATATTTACATTGATAAGGTTTGTACCCATGCTTTCAAGCTGTGTTTTCATTTGCTTTGTGGATGCGTCAACCATGCTTACCAATAAAATTACCGCCGCAACACCTATGATAATACCAAGCATTGTAAGAAAAGAACGTATCTTGCTGGACCATACAGAGGATAATGCCATTTTAACACTCATTATAAATGTCATTCGCACACAACCCCCTCTGTATTTGTAGTATCACTTGTTATCTTGCCGTCAGCAATTCTTACCACTCTCTGCGCCTGACGTGCGATATCCGTGTTATGCGTAATAAGCACAACGGTATTTCCGTCAGAATGAATTTCCTTTAACATTTCCATAACCTGAATGCCCGTTTTTGAGTCAAGGGCACCTGTAGGCTCGTCTGCTAAAATAAGAGGTGGCTTTGGCGCCAACGCACGGGCAATTGCAACTCTCTGCTGCTGACCGCCTGATAACTCCTTAGGCTTATGGTGCATTCTCTGCTCCATTCCAACCTTTTTAAGTGCTTCAATTGCCATCTCACGTCTTTCCTTTGCATGCACGCCCTGGTATATAAGAGGCAATTCAACGTTTTCCAGTGCGGTAAGCTTTGGCAGAAGGTTGTAAACCTGGAATATAAAGCCAATTTTCTTGTTTCTTATTACTGCAAGCTGATTTTCTGACAGATTTTCAATGGGCACACCGTCAATTAAGTACTTCCCGCTTGTTGCAGTATCAAGACATCCTATCATATTCATAAGGGTCGATTTACCCGAGCCTGAAGGACCTATAATACTCACAAATTCCTTCGGCTTTATATGTAAGCTCACTCCGTCAAGAGCTCTTACCTCACTGTCACCGACCTTGTATATTTTATACATATCTTCGATTCTTATCATAGCAAGGCTCCTTTTATCTCATGCCGCCCATAGGTCTGCCTCCGCCCATAGGCATACCGCCACCCATAGGCATACCGCCTCTGAAGTTACCGCCCCAGAGTGTATTCTGGTTTGAACTGCCTGTAACCTCAACTATCATACCTACCTTAACATCACCTGTTACAATTTCTGTATAATCATCATCGGATACACCTGTTGTAACCTGAACTCTTACGGGTTCTGAATACATATTCTGCTTCACTTCGGGCATTTCGCCACGGTTTTTATTACCGCTCATATTACCCGCAGGCATAGCCTCTCCCTGCGGAGCTCTTCCCAAGGGCATACTGCCGTCACCTCTCTGAGGCATATCGCCAAAGCTCATTTCACCTGTAGGTCTTTCCATGGGCATATCGCCAAAGGGTGCTTCACCTGTAGGCCTTTCCATGGGCATATCGCCAAAGGGCGCTTCACCTGTAGGCCTTTCCATGGGCATATCGCCAAAGGGCGCTTCACCTGCAGGTCTTTCCATAGGCATACCTGTCTTATCAGGGGTTCTATTCATATCCTCCGTTCCTTCAACCTCACCTACAACATTTACATAATATGCTCCGTTGTAAAATGTAACTGCACCGGAGGGTACGGCAATAACATTCTCTGCGCTTTCAACAATAATTTCTGCCGACACATTCATGCCCGGAATAAGCGCACCGGGTTCATCAATTACAACGTCCACAGGGTAATAAGTAACACCATTTGAGGAAGAGCCTAAAAGGGAAACAGTTTCAATTCTGCCTATGAAAACCTCGCCCTCAATGGCATCAGCTTCAATTGTAACCTCCTGACCTACAGTTATCTTTGCAACGTCAAGCTCGTCAACATTTATTGTAAACTTCATTTTTGTAGTATCGGCAAGAACCATAAGTGTAGTTGAGTTATTACCTGCAACAGTGTCGCCCTTTTTGTAATTTTTCTGCATTACCTTGCCCGAAATGGGAGCAGTTAAAACATAATCCTCTGCTTCCTTTCTTGTGTCTGCAAGGTTAGAAACTGCATCAGAATAATTCATTCTTGCAGTTTTAAGCTGATTTGTAACCTGGCTGTTTTCAAGAACGGCAATAACATCGCCCTCGTTCACCCAGTCGCCGTTTTTAACATTGATTTTCTTAACAGTACCCGACTGCTCGGCATTTGCCTTTGCCGAGGGGGAATAGTTGAGCACCGATGCCTCTGCCCCGTCAAAGTCACCCCAGACTGTATGGAATGTTGCAGAGCAATATGTACCCTCGGCTATTGAGCCGGGGTTTTCTAAAATTACGTCAACGCTTGTAACCATACTGCCGTTTGCACCTGCAACGCTGGCAGAGGAAATTCTGTCAACATATCCTTCCATAGTTGTCATATATTTTTCAAGACCCAGCGTTACCCCATCGCCCTTTGTAATCTTACCCACATCTGCGGAAGATACATTTATCTGAGCAATCATATATGTATTATCGGTAAGTGTGCACACCGCACCGGACGCTCTGTCACCGATAGCCAAAGAAAGGTTTGATACAACGCCCTGCGCAGGAGCGGTAATAGTCAGATTAGCCACGTTTTCTTCAGCAGTTTCCAGACTGAGTGCGGCATTTTCAACACTGTTTTCAGCCTTGCTGATTGCATTATCGCTTCTTTCCGTATCAAACATGTACAGAACACTGTCTTCTTCTACCCATTCGCCTTCTTCTACATTACAGAACACAATTTCGCCTGTCACGGTCGGCACAATGTTGTATGTTTCGTATGCCGAAACAGTACCTGAGCCTGTTACAGTATTTGTAATGCTTCTTCTTGTAACGATGGCAGTAACCATTTCCTCACCATCGGTCTCACTGCTCTTTCTGCTGTTAAAAAAGACCAATCCGCCCGCGATAAGTGCGATAACAAGTAAAATGATTACGCCTCTTTTAAACCATTTACTTTTCAAAAAGTTTTTCATAACTTTCCTCCATTCGTTATTTTACTATTGTATAGCTTAAATCAATAGTATTATATTTCTGTCGCAAAAAAATGAACAATTTATTAATTCGAAAGGCCGTCACCAAACACGGCGACAGCCTTTTTCCTACATTTCGCTTCCGCACTCGGGACAGAACTTAGCCTTTTCATCCACCGCTGCTCCGCATTCGGGGCAGAGAGTCTGATTTTTCATCATTCTTTCCTGCTTTTTAAGCTCTTCTATGCCTTCAAGGACAAGGTCAATTTCAGCCACCTTATCCTCAACCGCTTCCATGTCACTCTCTTCCTTCTTGGCGTTTTCATACACAATTTCGCCCAGTTCACGGTAAAGTATCCTGAGAGCACTCTGCTTGTCGGCAATGAGCACCTTTATCTTTGTAACAGAGTAGGTTTCATTTGCTTTTTTGCCCGCAATCTGGAACACATCCGTTGCTTTTTCCCTTAATTCATCCAAAAATGCCATAATTACATCCTCCTTTTATAAAAATCGTAAAATACATCTTTTCTCTTTAAAACCTCATCAATACGGTTTGTATAATCCGAGGCTTCCTTAGGGTTAAAAACTCTCTCAATCTCCTCACCCATAACCATTTTTGTAGACCCTCCTGCACCTATGGCAAGTATGGGCTGTACCTCTTCCATAATGTAAACGTTGTATAAAGACTCGTGTCCGCATTTTGCAAAGCCTGCGTTTTCAAGGTTTCCGAGAGTGTTTCTCTGTTTATACATATAATAGGGCATCAAGCCCTCGCCCTTCAGCATCATCGTGGCAGTATCGACCATTGCCGCTGCATTTTTAGTAAAGCGGATTTTTTCAAACTCATCAATCATTTCCGATGCTCTCTTCATATACAAGGTATGCACCGTTACTGCCTCGGGGTTCATTGCAAGGATTTTCTCCACAGTATATTTCATCATTTCCGTATCCTCACCGGGAAGCCCTGCAATAAGGTCAGCATTTATGCTTTCTATCCCTGCTTCACGGGCAAGGTAAAATGCTTTTTCCACATCCTCAATCCTGTGATGTCTTCCCACGGCATCAAGTGTTTTCTGATGCATACTCTGTGGGTTTATTGATATTCTCCCCACATTATTCCTCTTTAACATATTCATCATTTCTGAAGTAAAGGTATCAGGTCTTCCTGCTTCAACACAAAACTCTCTCACCCTTGAGAGGTCCATGTTTTCATCAAGCGAGACAATAAGCCTCTCCAGCTCTGCGGGCGCTATGGCAGTAGGCGTACCGCCTCCGAAATATACGGTATCAACCTTCATGCCCAATTCCTTTATAATTCTACCCGTATGCTCAATTTCCTTCAGAACCGCATCAATATAAGGCTTCACGTATTTATTATTATGCGCTATTGCCTGACTTATGAATGAGCAGTATGAGCATCTTGAGGGGCAAAAGGGTATCCCCACATAAATACTTACCGATTCAGAGGGCATTGACGAAAGTATCTTTTCTTCACGTCGTGCAACCTCTATTGCAAGACGTGCCTTTTTATCATCCATAAGATATTCATTTTTAAGGTGATTTAAAATCTCATCCTCACTGTAATCGGAAAGCATCTTTCTTGCACCCTTTGCAGGTCGTATACCTGTGGATATCCCCCAGGGTGCAGGCATATCGGAAAGCTTTTTCGCCGCATAAAAAACAGATTTCTTAATTGCATTTGTAATATAAAGCCTCTCGTCGGAGCCGGAAAATGCCTCACCTGTACTTATTTTGCCGAAAGCATAAATTTCAGCCGTTGCCCTTCTGCCCTCTAATTTACTTTCAACTCTTACATCATCACCAAGCGAGAAAAAAAGCTGCATTATCTGCCTTACGCCGTTTTCCGCCTCATGACCATATGTATAAATCTCCATTATTTTTATCACTCACTTACTAAGGACCACAACACGGGACAGCGGGTGAAAAGACCTCCGCAGAGGTCCTTTTACAAATCGTCTCCCGATTTGTAAAAGCAGCCCTGTCCCTGCTCCTCTTAAAAATGTCGCAGTTACCTAATCAAAGTAAACTAAAACCGACTAATTATTTAAGGTACGGATTATTCTCCTTCTCATACTCCTTTGTTGTCTCCATACCGTGACCGGGCAGTATCACCCAGTCAGGCTCTATCTTATTGAGAAGCTTGTGTACGGATGAAATAATTGCACAGTATCCGCTTCCGTAATCATATCTGCCTATGCTCTCACGGAAAATCAAATCCCCCGAGAATACAAAGCCCTCACCTATATAGCATACAGAGCCTGCGCTGTGACCGGGAGTATGGATTACGGTAAGCTTTTCGCCCTCAACCTCTATTTCTTCGTTTCCTTCCAGTATAAAATCAACCTCGCACGCCTTCGGTGTTTCACCTGTCATAAAGCCAAGGCTTTTTTCCATATTTCCGAGCATCTGCACATCGTCCTTATGCATGTATACCTTTGCTCCTGTTTTTTCCTTCAATTCCGCCAGGGCGCACACATGGTCAAAATGTCCGTGCGTCACAAGGATTTTATCAAGCTTCATATTTTCTCTTCCGAGAAATTCCAGTATTTTTTCTGCATCTGCACCGGGGTCAACCACCACCACATTTTTATCGCCTATAACATAGCAGTTTGTTCCCAACTGCCCTAAAATCAACTTTCTTATTTTCATATCAATCTCCATTAAGAATAGAAACAATCCCGAGGGATTGTTTCTATTCCTTCAATTGCTAATTCCTCATTGCTAATTTCTAATTATTTTTAACTGCGTATATCCAGAATTCCGGGTACTCTGTATAATTTCTTCATAAGATTATTAAGCTGGTCACGGCTTGCAACCTCAACCTGCAGAGTAATCATAGCAACCTTTGCCTTAGGCGGATGTGATACAACAGATACAATATTAATCTGGTTTTCTGCCACAACAGAGGCAATATCAGCAAAAATACCCTTTCTGTCGGCACATTCAATATACAATTCACCGCTGTATTTGAGACTCAGTCCGTCCGCCCATGTACATCTTATACGCCTTGCTCTTGATTCCTCGTCAAGCTTATCCTCCCGCACATTAACACAGCTTGTTCTGTGCACGCTTACGCCTCGTCCACGGGTGATAAAGCCTATAATGTCATCTCCCGGCACAGGGTTACAGCACTTACTGAGTCTTACAAGACAGTTGTCAACACCTTCAACCTCAATACCGTTTGAAGGCTTACCTGACTTCTTCTGCTGCTCAACTACGGGGATTTTATCCTCCACAGGGATATCCAGATCATTTATCGCATATTCACGAAGTCTCACCGCAATTTTAACTGCCGTAATTCCGCCGTAGCCTACTGCCGAATACGCATCCTCCAGCGTGTTGAAGCCGTAACGGCGTATCATAGGCTCGATATATTCATTTTTAAGAAGGTCGTGAGGGTTAAGATTAAGCTTTCTGATTTCTCTTTCAACCGCTTCTCTGCCCTTTTCCACATTAATCTCACGATTTTCCTTCTTGAACCATGCATTTATCTTGCTTCGTGCCTGGGCAGTTTTTACAATATTGAGCCAGTCACGGCTGGGGCCTTTAACCTGGCTTGTTGTTATTATTTCAACAATATCGCCGTTTTTCAAATGATAATCCAATGGCACAATTCTTGCATTTGCCTTTGCGCCTGTCATCTTATAGCCAACGGCAGTATGAATATAAAAAGCAAAGTCAATAGGTGTTGCACCCAAAGGCAGGCTGACAACATCACCCTTTGGTGTAAAGACGAAAACCTCATCAGCAAAAAGGTCAATCTTCAGGCTCTTCATAAAGTCCTCAGAGTCCGTTGCCTCGCTCTGCACCTCAAGAAGCTGTCTTACCCATGCAAGCTTTTCATCCTGTGCCGTTTCGCCCGTAATACCTTCTTTATACTTCCAGTGTGCCGCAACACCCTGCTCTGCAACCTTGTGCATTTCCCATGTTCTTATCTGCACCTCAAAGGGCTGACCCGTAGGACCTATAAGCGTTGTATGCAACGACTGGTACATATTCGGCTTGGGCATTGCAATATAGTCCTTGAATCTGCCCGGTATAGGCTTATACAATTCGTGCACCATACCCAGTGCGCTGTAGCATTCCGCCACCGAATCAACAATAATTCTTACCGCAAACAAATCATATATTTCATCCAGTGTCTTATCCTGAGAATACATCTTGCGGTAAATGGAATATATATGCTTCGCTCTTCCCGAAATATGAGAATTTATGTTCATATCGGAAAGCCTGTGTCCCAAAGATTCCTTTATAAGGGTTACATATTCTTCTCTTTCGCCCTTTTTCTGCTTCAGACCCTCAACAATTTCGTAATAGCCTACGCTGTCAAGGTACTTGATGGATAAATCCTCTAATTCGCTCTTTATCCTTGAAATACCCAGCCTGTGAGCAAGCGGAGCATAAACCTCTAATGTCTCGTGGGATTTTTCTCTCTGCTTTTCCTCGCTCATGTATTTCATGGTGCGCATATTGTGAAGTCTGTCAGCAAGCTTTACCAATATTACACGGATATCCTTTGCCATGGCAAGTATCATTTTCCTGAGGTTTTCCATCTGTGCCTCCTCACGGGAGGTAGACTTGATTTTATCAAGCTTTGTAACGCCCTCAACAAGATATGCCACCTGCTCGCCGAATTCGCCCTTAAGCTTTTCATAGCCGTAAGGGGTATCCTCTATAACATCGTGCAAAAGACCTACAATAACAGTATCGGGGTCAAGCTCCATATCCGCTAAGATATAGCTTACCTCTAAAGGATGTATATAATATGGTTCACCGCTGTTGCGAAGCTGGTCACCGTGAGCCTGTACACAAAGGTTATACGCATTCATTATCCTCTCTGAGTCAACCGAAGGATTATATTCTTTTACTCTGGCAATAATTTTTTCAATTGTAGCCGCCTGGGATGTCATTCCTATCTCTCCTTCAGTTTTTTGTGCACATCTCTTTATAAACTGCGCTGTCTGTAATATTAATCTTTGTACCCTTCATGGCAGGAAGAAGTAAAATTTTTATATTGTCACCCCTTACGGAGTATTCCAGGATTTTCACATCCTCAAAAACAAGCATAATGTTTTCAAACTTTTCCTGGCTCATAATACTTCCCGTAGCCACGCCCACTTCACGTGCAAGCGCCATAATGTCGCCTTCGGTAACCGCTCCCTTTGCACGGAGGAATTTATACACCGCAACAAAATCCTCACGGGTGGGTACATACTCGTCACTGAGGCGTATATCATCCAGGATAATCTGCACACGTGACTGACCGTTATATATGTTTATATTCATCTCACCTGCAATGTCAACAATATCGCCCACGAGATAATCCTTTGCAATCTTGCTTCTGCCAAAAGCTATAACCTCTATCCTTTTTGAGTCCTTCTGTACAATCAGACGGCAATGCTTGCCGTCGGAAAGAGTTCTTATATCTGCAATTTCCACCCTTTCAAGGGCAATTGTAGGCATTTCATTACCCACCCCGTAGGGACCTAAAATTTCCGTATTCCTTACAGTTGCAAGGTTGATATCGGCAATATCCGCCCTTACATCTATATATACGTCCCGACTTACATGTGCAGGCAACACATCCTCTGCATACTCATTAAGCCTTCTGTCCAGCTCTTCTATATTTTCTTCCTTTATGGAGAAGCCTGCCGCATAAGCATGTCCGCCAAAATTTTCAAGTATATCGGCACAACCCGACAAGCCTTCAAAAAGGTTTATACCGCCCATGCTTCTGCCGGAGGACTTGCACTTTCCGTCCTCAATGGATATAAGTATACAGCTTCGTTGGAATTTGTCGCATATTCTTGATGCAACAACCCCGATAATGCCGTGATGCCAGCCTCTTTTTGCAAGGATTAAAACCTTTTTGTCCGCATACTTTTCATCACGGAGCATATCTACCGCTTCTTCAAAAATAACACTTTCCTGATTTTGCCTTTCCTTGTTTTCCCGATCAAGCTCCAGGGCAAGCTCCTGTGCCTTTAATCTGTCCTTTGTAAGAAGAAGATTAACAGCCGTCATGGCACTGCTCATTCTGCCTGCGGCATTTATTCTTGGTGCTATTGAATAGCTTACAACAGCGCTGCTGTTCCACTTGGGGTTTGAGCCTATTGTATGTATAACCTCACTTAACCCCAGGTTAGGGTTATTCTTAAGCTTTTCAAGACCTACACCTGCGATAATTCTGTTCTCGCCCGTGAGGTTTACAACGTCTGCAATGGTGCCCAAGGCAACAATATCGGAATACTCTTCTAAAATATCATCCGCTCTTCCGCCGTTTATGGCGCATATAAGCTTGAATGCAACGCCAACACCTGCCAGGTCCTTAAAGGGATAATCGCAATCGTTCCTTTTGGGGTTTATTACAGCCACCGCATCAGGCACACTGCTTTTGCACTCGTGATGGTCAGTAATGATAATGTCAATGCCGTGCTGTGCGGCAAAGTTAACCTCTTCGCCTGCAGTAATACCTGTGTCAACGGTTATGATAAGACCTGTTCCCGTTTCTATAATTTTTTCAATGGCTTCAATATTAACTCCATACCCCTCGTTCTGTCTGTCAGGGATATAAGCGTTAACCTTTGCGCCTCTTTTTTCAAGAAAGGAAACCATAATTGCCGTACTGGTAATACCGTCCACATCATAATCACCATAGACAGTAATCTGTTCGCCGTCTGCTATTGCCTTTTCTATACGGGCAACAGCCTTGTCCATATCATTGATAAGGAAAGGCGAATGAAGGGACTCAACATCCCTTTCAATAAATTTTTTTGCTTCTCCCGCGTCAGTAATGCCGCGGTTAACAAGCACTTTTGCAACCATAGGACTTATGCCAAAAAGCTTTGTGTAGGCATATACGATATTTTCATCCGTATTTTCGTCAAGATAAAACCACCTTTTAGTAGTTATTCCCATCTTGCGCTCCTTTCCCGGCATCAAAAAGACCGATTTTCAAAAAATAGATACAATTATATTTAATTATATCACGCCTTATCCTTTTCTTCAATATTTTTTTACATTTATTGCAAAAAAAGAAGGCGCAAAACATCGTTTTGCACCTTCTTCGGTTTAAACTCTTTTATCTGTTTCTGTCAGCGAGAATTTTTGCTACATTTGCCTGAGGAACTTCCTCATAACGTGCAAATTCAAAATCGAACTGACCGCGACCCTTTGTCATGGAACGAAGGTCGATTGCATATCTTGTCATTTCGCTCATGGGCACGTCTGCAACAACCTTACCCTTGTTATCACCGATTTCGTTCATTTCAAGGATTCTGCCGCGACGCTTATTCAAATCACCGATGATATCGCCCATCTTCTTGGAGGGGATAATAACCTCAAGTGTTCCGATAGGCTCCAGAAGAACAGGCTGAGCCTGAGCTGTACCTTCCTTGAAGGCGATGGAAGCGGCAATCTTGAATGCCATTTCGGAAGAATCAACAGGATGGTAGCTGCCGTCTGTAAGAACAGCCTTAATACCGGTTACGGGGAAACCGCCCAACACGCCTTCGCCCATACATTCCTGCAAGCCCTTTTCAACTGCAGGGAAGAAGTTCTTGGGAACTGCACCGCCTACAACTCTCTGGTCAAAGGTAAGACCTTCTTCGCCACTGGGTGAGAATTCAATCCATACGTCACCAAACTGACCGTGACCGCCTGACTGCTTCTTGTGTCTGCCCTGAACAGTAACTGTCTTCTTGATTGTTTCACGGTATGCAACCTTGGGGTTAATAAGGTCAACGCCGATACCGAACTTACTCTTAAGCTTTGAACAGATAATGTCAAGATGCTGTTCGCCCTTACCGGAGAGAATCATCTGACCTGTAAGATTATTCTGTTCAACCGTAAATGTGGGGTCTTCTTCCATAAGGCGGGCAAGAGAAGCATTAATCTTTTCTTCATCGCCCTTAGCCATGGGACGGATTGCCATAGAAAGCATAGGCTTAGCAAATACTATGCCTTCAAGCTCAATATCGCTGCCCTTTTCACAAAGTGTGTCACCTGTCTTAAGGTCGTTAACCTTTGTAACAGCGCCGATATCACCTGCACGAAGCTCATTAACCTCTTCCTGCTTCTTGCCGCACATTACATAAAGCTTACCTATCTTTTCCATTTCTCCGCTTCTGGGGTTATAAAGGGTGGAATCGCTCTTAACAATACCCGAAGCAACCTTGAACATGGAAATCTTACCAACGTACTGGTCAGCAATTGTCTTGAATGCGATAAGGGATGCGGGAGCATCATCCGAGCATTCAACCAATTCCTTGTTTGCTTCGACGGGAGAAGGAAGATACTTCAATATTGCATCCATAATGGAACGGATAGCAAAGCCGCCTGCAGCGCAACCGCCGTATACGGGAACGATATCACCGTTCTTAACGCCCTGCTTCAGCGCACCGCGCATTTCCTCGTCAGTAATCTGTTCACCGCCGAGGTACTTATCCATAAGTGTATCGTCACTCATTGCGGCAGCTTCTACCAATATATCATGATATCCCTCATAGCTTGCAAGGTACTTATGAGGAATCGGAACTTCCATTTCAGTTTCGCCCTTAACCGAATATGCCTTACCTGAAACGATATTTACATAACCTGTAAGATGACCGTTTTCACGTGTGGGAACACGGAAGGGAGCTATACTTGTACCGAATTTATCTCTTAAAAGTGTAAGTGTTTCACGGAAGGAAACATTTTCGTCATCCATGTTGTTAACGAAAATCATCTTGGGTTTTCCCTGTTCTGTTGCATACTGCCATGCAAATTCGGCGCCTACTTCCACGCCTTCTTTACCATTAATAACTATCAATACGCTGTCAGCAACTCTTACAGCACTCTTGACATCGCCTACAAAGTCGAAATAACCGGGAGTATCAATAAGATTAACCTTTGTATCAGCGATCTTTGCAGTGCTCCAGCTAAAAGGCGCTACAGTACAGTTAACGCTCATCTGTCTTTTAACTTCTTCCTGGTCGTAGTCGCATACTGTGTTGCCTTCAATTGCCTTGCCCCATCTGTCTGTGACTCCGGCTTTAAACAGCACTGCTTCGATAAAAGCTGTTTTACCGGAGCCTGAATGTCCTGCCACGGCAACGTTTCTGATGTCTTTTCCTTCATACACTTTCATTTTTCTGTCCTCCATTTATGTAATATAGTTTTAAATAGTCTGCCGTAATCTTTGACGGCACTCACTTGTTTGTACATATTCGACAAAAATAATTGATTTTCCTTTTGATTTTTTGTACAAATTACTAATATAAAACTGTACATTTTGCACAAACTTTTCTTTAATCCTATTTATATGAAAAAAACTTTCAAAAAAGTATTGACATTTGAGGTAATTTCGGGCTATAATCAATAATTGCGGAAACTAAATCCCATCCGCAATTCCTTGCTCCGAAGCGTTTCGGGGCCAGAGACCATAAGGAGGTGTAGAAAAATGGCAATCAACAAGTATGAATCCATTTTTGTTCTTGACGCAGCACTTGAAGAGGAAAAGATTAATGCTCTTTCCGAAAAGTTCACAAAGCTCATCGAAGCTAACGGCACAATTGAAAGTGTTGACGTATGGGGTAAGAGGAGACTTGCTTATCCTATCGACTACAAGACAGAAGGCTTTTACACACTTGTAAAGTTCACAGCGAATCCTGAATTCCCCAAGGAACTTGAGAGAATTTACGGCATCACTGAAGGCGTTCTTCGTACAATAGTTATCAGAGTTGAAGAATAATCGGAGGCAGATATGTTAAACAAAGTTATTTTGATTGGCAGATTTACCCGTGATCCCGAGCTCCGTTCAACTCCCCAGGGTACAAGCACATGCTCGTTTTCTCTGGCGGTTGACCGTAACTATCAGAGCGCAGGCGGTGAAAGACAGGCAGACTTCATTAATTGTGTTGCCTGGAGACAGACCGCTGAATTCATTTCAAAGTACTTCCAGAAGGGCAACATGGTTTGCGTCGAAGGAAGTATACAGACACGTTCCTGGAAGGATAATGAGGGCAACAACCGCTATGCAACAGAGGTAGTGGTTGACAGAAGCTATTTTGTGGAAAGCAAGAGAAGCGCACAGGAAGGTGCTCCCATGAGCACAGCTCCCGTATTTAACGATTCTCCTTTCGGCAATCTTCCCGACCCCACACCCTTGGGAACAGATGATGATTTACCATTTTAAAAGGGAGGTTACAAAGCTATGACAGAAAAGTCCGAAAAGACATTCAGAAACCGTAAGGCTAAGAAGAAGGTTTGCCAGTTCTGTGCTGATAAGGTTGAACATATCGATTACAAGGACGTTGCTAAGCTTCGTCGTTTCGTATCCGAAAGAGCAAAGATTCTTCCCAGAAGAATCACAGGCACATGCGCTAAGCACCAGAGACAGCTCACAACAGCTATCAAGAGAGCAAGACATATCGCTCTTATTCCTTACAGCGCTGACTAAAAATGACTGTCGCAAAATGCGCAGACCACAAAAAACAAAAGCATCTCTTTGCAGATGCTTTTATTTTTTTGTTATCCGTCAAAGGGTATACGGCATATAATCTAATATGAAAAAACTTATTATTTTATTTACTATAGCTTTCACATTAATATTGTCTGCCTTTACTCCTTCGGACCCTGCCGCTTTTCTCTCCTCCCTTGGCTACCAATTTTCCGAAAATTACACAAAAAAGACATTTACTATTCCAAATGACTTCGATTTGGTGTATAATAACTATAACAAGCTGCAAAAAGAAGCAGGCTATGACCTTTTGCCCTATCGCGGCAAGGAATGTGTTATGTATACATATGAAATATATAATCATCCTTTCGGAGACTGTAACGCCAATATTATAGTATATAAAGGCGAAATTATCGGCGGAGATATATCAAGTGTTAATTTAGACGGATTTATGACCCCGCTGCAGTAAACTAAAACCCACGTTGGCTTTAGTTTACTTCGATTAGGTATTTGCAACATTTTTATAAGGAACAGGGACAGGGTAGCGAAGCGGCGACGAGGTAGTGAATGACAATCCGGTGGATTGTCAGAGCCGAGTCGAGACCGAACCGCGGTGAGACATGCTTTTTGAAATCGGGAGACGACTTCAAAAAGGACATCTGCGGATGTCTTTTCACCCACTGTCCCATGCTGGTGCTCTCAGTAACTTTGTGGAGGAAGAATATGCGATTAGACAAATTCGTCTCTGATGCTATGGGCATCACGAGAAAAGATTCCAAAAATTTAATAAAAAAAGGACTTGTATCCGTAAACGGGGCAATAATAAAGGATAGCGGTGCAAACGTCAATGAAACCGACTCTCTCATTGTTGACGGCAAACGGGCAGAATATAAAAAGTTTATCTATTTAATGATGAACAAGCCTCAGGGCTATATTTCTGCAACCGATGATAAAAAGCAGAAAACCGTACTGGACCTTCTGCCCGAGAACTTCTCCCGCTATGACCTTTTCCCTGCAGGAAGACTGGATATTGACACAGAAGGCTTTTTGCTTCTGACAAATGACGGACAAACCGCTCACAATCTGCTCTCCCCTTCAAAAAAGGTCGGCAAGGAATATTTTGCCCGTCTCGAAAAGCCTCTGACGGATAAAGACAAGGAAACAATAGAACAGGGCGTTGACATCGGCGGCTATATCACAAAACCCGCAAAAATTGAAAAGCATTCCGATACCGAGTGCACCATAACAATCGTGGAAGGCAAGTTCCATCAGGTCAAAAAAATGTTTGAAGCCGTAGGCAATAAAGTGACTTACTTAAAACGGGTTTCCTTTGCCTCGCTTCCTCTCGACCCAAATCTGGCTTTAGGCGAATACCGCTACCTTACCGACGAAGAGGTAAAAACAATCGGAGGAACGATTTAAGGCTTTGTCAAGTGTTTTTTTATTATAAAGGAAATTGCGCGCAGAATGTGCGCATATTTGCTTATAAAATAAAAGCTTACCTTTTCGTCCCTCAAGAATGGGGGACCGAGGGGGTTGAAGTGTTGAAAATGCTTTTTTATATACAATAGTTACAAATATATTTTTTATTTTTGGTTATTTGGTGCATAGGCAAAAGTGTTTCTTTATGCTATACTACATGTATAAGATATGGCAGTTATGTGCTGCTTTAAAATTCAGGAGGTAATTACTCATGGCAAGTTTGTCACTTAAACACATTTACAAGAGATATCCCGGCGGTGTAACAGCCGTTCACGATTTCAATCTCGAAATCAAGGATAAGGAATTCATCATCATGGTTGGTCCTTCCGGTTGCGGTAAGTCCACAACTCTCCGTATGATTGCAGGTCTGGAAGAAATCACTGAAGGTGAGCTTTACATCGGCGATCGTCTCGTTAATGACATCGCTCCCAAGGACAGAGATATTGCGATGGTTTTCCAGAACTACGCTCTTTATCCTCATATGTCCGTATTTGAAAATATGGCATTCGGTCTTAAGTTAAGAAAGACTCCCAAGGAAGAAATCAACAAGAGAGTTCATGAAGCAGCTCGTATTCTTGATATCGAACACCTTCTTGAAAGAAAGCCCAAGGCTCTTTCCGGTGGTCAGAGACAGAGAGTTGCGCTCGGTCGTGCTATCGTTCGTGAACCCAAGGTATTCTTGATGGACGAACCTCTCTCCAACCTCGATGCTAAGCTTCGTGTACAGATGAGAACTGAAATCACAAAGCTTCACCAGAGACTCCAGACAACATTCATCTACGTTACTCATGACCAGACAGAAGCTATGACAATGGGTACAAGAATCGTTGTTATGAAGGACGGTTTCATCCAGCAGGTTGATACACCTCAGACACTTTATGATGATCCCTGTAACATGTTCGTAGCAGGCTTCATTGGTTCTCCTCAGATGAACTTCTGCGATGCTAAGGTTGTTAAGGAAAGCGACGGCGTAGCAGTAGTATTCGGCGAAGGCAAGAAGATAGCTCTCTCCAAGGAAAGAGCAGCTAAGGTTGTTGAAGACGGTTATGTAGGTAAGACAGTTACTCTCGGTATCCGTCCCGAAGATCTTTATGATGATGCTGATTCTCTTGCAAAGTATGAAGGCAACATCGTTGAGGCAGATGTTGACGTAACAGAAATGATGGGTGCTGAAACATTCTTGTTCCTCACAATTGATGAAATCAACATGACAGCTCGCGTTAAGCCTACTACAACAGCTAAGGTTGGCGATGTTATCAAGATTGCTTTCGACCCCGAAAAGATTCACCTTTTCGATAAGGAAACAGAACGTGTAATTACCAACTAATTATAAAGTTGACAGGTGTAGCCAACAGGCTGCACCTGTTTTGATTTTAAGGAGGTGCTTTTATTGAAAAAAACGTTAATACTGCTCCTTTCATTAATCCTTCTCTTATCCGCCTGTCAGTCTCCCTCTTCTCCCACAGGCATTGACCTTTACGGGAAATTTGACGAAAACGATTTATTGATTGATTCAGTCTCCGAGCCTTTGAGCGATGACGGGGAAATCAGAATTCCCCAAATCAAAGGTCTTAAGGACGCCTCTGTAGAGGATAAAATCAACAGTGAAATTTATCACAAGGCAAAAGAGCTTATAGAAAAGCATTCACCGGTAAATTATGCAAACTATTACACACGTGCAAACTTTGCAAACGTTATTTCAATTTCTTTCTCTGTGGGTTTTGAAGAAGAGCCTTACAGCGAACAGCTTTATTTCAATTACAACCTGACAAACGGCGAAGAATTGAAATTTGAAGATTTGTTCATGCCCGATGTTGACATTTTATCAATTGTACGCCACGCCTTTTACCGTGAAATGGCGTTTTATGGCGAGTATGACCATGATAAAAAATTACATTCTCCCGATGAAAACCTTGTATACAAAATTGTAAAAGGCTTTATGGGAGATGAGGACAAGACTTTTTCCTTCTCTTCATCCGGTATCCAGCTCTATCAGCAAAACCACTTTGCCGAAATTAAAATGCTTGACCATCCCGACGATATTGCAATCTATTCAAGATTTATGACAAAGGCTTCCATCTTTACAGGTGAGCATCAGGGCTTTAAGGGTGCATTCACCTGTTCAAGTTTGGACTACGACTTGTTTGAGCAGATTGAGTATGGTTATATCGAGCCTAATTTATGGTATGACTTTACCACAACCGAATCATATATCCCCTATGACGGCCCGCCCGAGCCTGAAAGGCTTGAAAAATTCAAAGTCTTCTCCTCACAGGCAATAGCTGAGGAGTACGAAAAAATAGAAGAATACCGCACCTTGGCAAAGGAAAACCCCGGCAAATTCTACATAGTTTTCTTTAAGCCGTCCACCTCAATGGATATTGACTCTGACTATATTGACGGCAAATGGCATTATACTTACCATGATACCGCCCGCTTTTACAGCCGTATCGAGCTTTTTGAAATGCCCATAGAATTGCACGACGAAATTTACCGTGACAAAATCATTGATACCTACCGCTATGAATATTTTGCAATGCGTGGCGGTGCATGGCTTGACCGTGACAATTCAGAGGGTGCAATCTTTACCGAAATCAACGACGAATACACATTTGACTATATGGAGGGCTGATTATGAAAAAAATAATACCTTTACTTCTTATCTTTTCACTTTTAACAGGCTGTGTCAACACCCCGCCTGAAGCTCCTCCCGTCCTTTTCGGTTTGGAGGATTACCCCAGGATTGATGCATCTCTGGCAATTCACCCCTTGGTTGATGCATTAGCATCTGACTTTTTGGGTATACCCGAAGCCGATTTGAACTTTGAATACACCCAAACACGCTCAAGCGAGGTTTACCGTAACCTCATAGACGGCAAGGTTGACGCAATTTTTGCCTCCCCCATAAGCGTAGAGGACGAGTGGTATGCAAAGGAAAAGGGTGTAGAGCTGGATATTATCCCCGCAACCGCCTCAGGCTTTGTCTTTATCGTAAACAAAGATAACCCCGTTGACAACTTAACCTTTGAAAAGGTACAGAAAATATACACAGGTGAGATTACAAACTGGGCAGAAGTCGGCGGCAACGATGCCCCCATCATAGCTTATCAGCGCCCCACAGGCTCAGGCAGTCAGACAGCCATGCTCTCTCTGGTGATGAAAGACAGAAAAATCATTTCACCTCCCACCGAGCAGGTACGAGGCGAAATGGGTGAATTAATTGATGCTGTTGCTGAATACGACAACGCAAAGGATGCAATCGGCTATTCCTATTTCTACTACGTAAATACAATGTATAAGCGTGACACTATCAAGATGCTTTCAATTGACGGAGTAGCTCCTTCCATCGAAACAATCAAAAACGGCACCTACCCCATTTTCACAAACGGCTTCATTGTAAAGAGAAGCGATGCCGATGAAAACACATTAAAATGGGTCGAAGCAGTCCTCTCCGAAAGGGGCAGTAAAATAATCGAAGAATCAGGCTACGTCCCTGTAAACTAAAAACATCCCGAGCATTCGCTCGGGATGTT
>JAFYPR010000007.1 GCA_017547445.1 Clostridia bacterium | reverse complement strand
CGCCGAAAGTGCCGATTTTAGGGCTCCCATAGGGAGTCTTGCACGAGAAATCGGCACTTTGTTCATTAGAAAAACAACAGACCGCGAAGATTGCTTTGGCAAGATTTGCGGTCGCGTGTCGACTTTTTCGACACGCTCAAATATGCACCCTTTATCGGGTGCATATTTTTGTTTGAGGCATAATAGGCTATATGGGTGATAGTATGCTTTATACAGCCGTTTTTACAAAAAAGACAAGGCTTTTTCAGAGGGCATATACCATAGATGGCAATACTGTTTATATAACGGATACGAAAAAAGGAAGAAAGAAATTTTTAAAAAGCGGTATAAGAAATGTTGTTTTCAAATCTGAGGATGCTTTTTCGGAAGGCCTTTTAAAGCCTCTTTACGGATATGACAGGGATTTTATCAAAGAGTATCTGAGCGGCATGACGGAGAGTCTTGTCTCGTTTTTAAAGCCCGGATTGCCTCTTGGGGAAGCGGTAGTGACATCAAAGGATGCGGCAGATATTGCCGTCCGTTACGCAAGGACGGTTTATGTGACGGATAAGGGCGAGGATGAGGTTGTTGACGGGGTTAACGTCATTTTCGTAAAGAAGATAAAAAGGGTGCCTCATTTGGTAATAAAAACCGAGGAGGGATTATTGCCCGATTTTTTAAATGTGCCCACTGTCGATATAACAGAGGGGGCAAGGGGCGGAGGATACTGCCTTTCGTGGCGAAGCTTAAGCTTTAAATGCGACCTTTTACCTTATGAAATAAATACGGAATGTCTTTTATATTTACTTAAAACACAGGCACATTTCGGTTATGAGCTGACAAGCTGCAGAAAAAAATGTCCCATGCTCTTTACTTTTTTGTGATTGTGGTATACAATATATATGTGAAATTATTGCCATGGGAGTGATAATGTGGCAAAAGCATATATTTTAGTTTTAATGGGCATATTGTGCGCCAAGGCGGCAGGCTTTTTAAGGGATGCGGTTTTTGCATCGGCTTTTGGTACAAGTGTTGCATCTGATATTTATTTTCAGATTTTCTCCATTGCCAGCCTTGTTTTTACTGCGGTGGGCAGTGCTCTTTCCACACTCATTATCAAAAATATAAATAAACCGCAATATTCAAAAAACGGCGGTCAGGAAAAGTATGCGGCTCATTTTATGAGGCGTATTTCCCTTATGCTTCTTATCCTGACAGCTCTTTTGTATCTTTTTGCAAAGCCTTTGGTTAAATTGCTTCTGCCTTCTCTTACAGGGGCAGATTTTAACCTTGCCGTGAGGGTTATGTATATAATGCTTCCCAGCTTACTTTTTATATGCGTTGCATATATGATGAGCGGTCTGTTGCAGAACAGAAGGGTGTTTTTTACGCCCTCGATTATGAGCCTGCCCTATAATGCAGTTGCCGTGCTGGTGCTTCTTTTCGGCGTGAGGGATATTGAAATTATAAGCGCAGTTACCACCTTTGGCTGGTTTTTGCATATTGTAATTCAGCTGCCTGATTTTTACCGCAAGGGTTACCGCTTCTGTCTGACCACGAAGGGTGCTTTTAAGGGCGGAGAGATAAAGAATGCTTACGAGACGCTTTTTATTTTTATTTCGGGTCTTATGCTGCAGCTGTGCTTTGTGACAGATAAAATTTTTGCAAGCTCTTCTCAGGGTGTGGTTTCCGCCTTAAGCTATGCAAGTAATCTGTTTATCACCTTCTCGGGCTTGTTTGTGGTTGCAATGAGCTCTGTTGTATTCCCTGCCATAAGCCAGAATTACGAGCATGGGGAGATGGATTATGTACGTGAGCTTATCCGTTATATGATAAAGCTGATGGTTTCAATTTTTGCCTTTTATCTTGTGGCAGTTGTATTTTTCGGTGATTTTGCCGTTTTCACAATTTATGAGCACGGTGCTTTTACCCGTGAAGATACCATCCGTGTTACAGGTGCGTTTATAATTTATTCGCTGGCTATTTTCGGATATCTGGCGCAGAATATTTTAAACAAGCTCTTCTACCTTGCAGGCAAATATAAGGTGACGGTTGCGGGTACTTTGATTGTTGTGCTTTTAAATGCGTTGATTGATTACTTGCTTGTGCCCCGTTTCGGTGCATATTTTGCCGCAGTTACAACAACTCTTCTTCTGACGGCTTATGCAGTATTTATTGCAGTAAAGCTTAAGAGCATTATCGGTAATTATATCACAAAGGATTTAATGAAGGCTCTGGGCAAAATTGCCCTGTCTGCCTTAATGAGTGTAGCAGCGGTTTATGTGTGTGAAAGGGTTGTACCCGAAGGAGTACAGTATGAATACCATATACCGATATTTGTTACAGCTATGGCGATATACGGAGTAAGCCTTCTTATATCGGGCGTTTTAAAGGATTTGTTTACAACACCCCTTTCAAGGGTGCGGAAAGGATAAGGAAAAATTTATGAATGACAACCGTAAGGAATTTGTATTTGTAATCGGCAAAAGTGCCGGCATGAATGCAGAAAAAATGATAGAGGGCATAAACTCTGTTGTTGAAAAACAGAAGAAGATTAAGGATGAAAGCACATATTCGCTCATGCTTTTTAATGAGGATTGTAAGATGAGTGCTCTTTGTAAAAGCATTAAGAGTATGCGAAAGCTGACAGATAAAACATATGTGCCTAAAGGCAGAAGCGCTCTTTATGATGCATTGGGTTACGCAATGACAAATGTGGGCGAGGCTTTGAGCGAAACAAGTGAGCATGAAAGGGCAAGCCTTGTGTGTGTTATTGCCATAGGCGGGAAGGATAATGCAAGCACGGTTTTCGAGAAAAGCGTTATAGAAGAGATGGTAAGCGTGCAGAAGAATATCTATAAATGGGACTTTGTTCTTTATACTGACGGGGAAGACAGGTTTGGTATAAATAAGGGCGGAAGTGTGGATGATTATGAAAAAATGTTTAAAGAGATAAATGATTATATAACAAGCTTAAGGTAAAGTAAAAACGTTCTGTAATAAACAGAACGTTTTTAGTTTGTTAACAGGAAGTTCACAATTGTAATACTACGGAAATATAAGCTTAACCTTGGTGTAATTGACAATAAAGGCTTGAAATATTATAATAATGGTGTAATAAGGGGAAGAAGCCCCAAAAATACATAAAAGATTAAATCGGATGAGGCACGGCGGTGGCATATGCCACGGAGGAGCGCTTTGACCGGTTCGGATTTATCTGAAAAATTGAAAGGAGATACAAAAATGAAAAATCTCAGAAGAATTTTGAGCCTTACACTTGCAGTTGTTATGATGCTTTCATTAAGCATAATTCAGGTGCAGGCGGAGGTGTACAACGATGTGCCTGATACACATAAGTATGCGGAAGCTATTAATCTTTTGTCGGGTCTGGGCATTATCACAGGCTACGGTAACGGCGATTTCAGACCTGAAAACACAGTTACAAGAGCCGAAGCGGCTACAATTATTGTACGCACATTAGGTCTTGGTGAGGATGCAAAAAAGGGTGATACTGTTTTCTCTGACGTTGATAAGAATCACTGGGCATCCGGTTATATCAACATTGCCGTTGAAAACGGTATTATCAACGGTTTCCCCGAGGGTACATTCCTTCCCGAGGATTCCGTTACATACGAACAGATTGTAAAGATGGTTGTTTGTGCCATCGGTCACGAGCCTAAGGCAAAGGAGCTTGGCAGTTATCCTGACGGCTATATCCGTGCGGCAAGCGATGCAAGAGTTACAAAGGGTGTTGCAGGCATGGGTAAGGCATCGGCTCCCAGAGGTCTGGTAGCTCAGCTTATCTATAACGCACTTGAAGTTGAAATGATGGACGCTACAAGCTACAATACAGGTATTTTGGGCACAAGCTATACATATAACGGAAAGACTCTTCTTCGTGATTACCTTGAAATTGAAAAGGTTGACGCGATTGTAACAGATACATATCTTACAGGAGAGACCTTCTCTTCCCGTGACAAGTATGTTGAGCTTGAAATTACAGACATTTACGAATTGAACAACAGAGCGAGCCGTCCTCTTTATGATGAAGGCGATGTTATTCAGTTTGACGAGGGCGGTGTTGATTCTGTAAGCAAGTATCTTGGCAGAGCAATTACTGCTTATGTTGGCGAAGATAAGGATACAGGCGACAATACAATTTTTGCAATTACTACAGACGTGTCAAAAAATACCGAGGTTGAAGTAACTAAGGAAAAATTCCATGCGTCAGGCAGTAATGAAGGTGTCATCAGCTATGCAAAGAAGGCTACAGATAAGCGCCTTACAGAGCTTGAGCTTGACAGAAACGTTACTGTAGTTGTTAACGGAGGTATTGTAAGCGGACCCATTACATATTACTTTGATGATTTTGATGTAATGACACTTGTTGACAACAACCGTGACAAGGAATACGACTTCATTTTTGTAGACGTATTTGATGAGTCCGAGGGTGTTGAATTTGTTGTTGCAGAGCTGGACGAAGACGACGGCTATTACTACTTTGAGGGTGAAGAGGGCGAAATTGAGCTTGACTTTACTGATGATGAGGTCCTTATAAGAATTATAAAGGACGGCGAGTACGTTGATGCTGATGAAATCGAAGAAGGCGATGTAATCACATGCTTTGACACCTCCAGAAGCATAATCACAGTTTATGTTTCAAGTGAAGTTGTAAAGGGCAGTGTTGACGAAATTGACTACGTTGAAGGCGAGTACTACATAAACGATAAGGCTTATGAGCTTTCTCCTGCTTTTGCAGAAGATCTGAATGTTGGCGACAAGGGTACCTTCTACATCAATTTCCAGGGTAAGATTGCAGCTTCTACTGTTGCATCCCGTGTTGCAGGCGGTGATTATGTAGTTATCACAAACTATGATACAGAAACAAAGTTCTCCAAGGTAACTTATCTTGTGCAGGCGGTAACTGCCGAAGGCAAGGTTGAGACGTATACTCTTAAGAGCTCCAAGATGAAGTATGTTGACCATATGGGTAACATGTTCAAGAACGTTAATGCAAAAACTGTTTACGACTATCTTGCATTTACAAGAACACCTCTTTCCATGGAATATAATGTGGCAGGTTATGTGGGTCTTGCAAGAGTAAAGGCTTCCTCTGCAGGTGTAATCAGTGAGATTTATATCCCCGGTGCATATGAGGAATTCTACGAACAGACAAAGTATGCATCAGAAAACAGCAAGGAATATTCATCCAGGAAAGAAGCTTACGGTGTTTATGACCTTGATGAAAAGGCTGTGGCATTCCGTATTGATGATAGTGAGGAGTATCTTACAGATGCAATTGAGGTTGGCACTGTAGGCTCCTTCTTCACAGACGGCGGAAGCTACTCCTTCGTAGCTTATGGTGAACGCAATAAGGATATAGACGCAATTGTTATTACAGATGGTATTGCAAGCGCAGATTATCAGAACAATGCCGTAATCGTTACAAAGGTATCCACTGTTCCTGCCGGTGATACGACTACAACAAAGATTATAGGCAGAGTGAAGAATTCTACAGAAACATATATTATTCATCCCGATGAAAGCTATGATGTTGAGGTTGGTAACATTATCCTTGTTTCCGAAAATGCAGACGGCTATGTTACAAAGCTTGAAAAGGTAGCAAATACAACAAATGATGTTGATGATTTAGCTGATGCATTTGTTGGTGTGGATATACCCCGTGATGAAGATGCAGGAGTTTTCGGCGGTATGGTAGCTGAAAAGAACTCCAAGAGATTTGAAATTGAAGGTCTTGAAGAAAGCTTCTATAACGATACAACCACCGTTTACCACCTTATCGATTATACATTGAGAGAAACAACCTATACAAAGGGTAGCTTCTCTGATATTAAGGTTACAAGAAACACAAAGACATTTGCTGTTGTAAGAACATATGAGGATGATGTAGTGGATGTATTCATCTTCCGCATGGATGCAGATGAGGATGATTTTGACTCTACGGATATCCGCGACAATATCCCCTCTGCAGAGCCTACGGAACCTGAAACAACTCCTACAGAGGAGCCCTCTGCAGAAGAGCCTACAGAAGCTCCCACACAGGCACCCACAGAGCCTGTGACAGAGCCTACGGAAGCTCCCACACAGGCACCCACAGAGCCCGTGACAGAACCTACGGAAGCTCCCACACAGGCACCTACAGAGCCTGTGACAGAGCCTACAGAAGCTCCCACACAGGCACCTACAGAGCCTGT
>JAFYPR010000078.1 GCA_017547445.1 Clostridia bacterium | reverse complement strand
TACCCCTTTGGTATGTGGCTCTTTTACTTTTACTTATTCCCTCTTAATATTTTCTTACAATAAAAAACTTCAAAAAATCAAAATTAGTTATTGACAAACGTTAATACTCCTGTTATAATAATCCTTGTCGTGAAAAACGAACAAATATGCGAGAGTGGCGGAATTGGCATACGCGCACGTTTAAGGTGCGTGTGGGAGACCATGCGGGTTCAAGTCCCGCCTCTCGCACCAATAAAAAAGAACCGTACCGGAAGGTATGGTTCTTTTTCTGTTTAGTATACAAGGGACTAAGCCTGAGATGGCACGAACGGTTCTTGACTTATTATCTGATTAAAAGTATAATATTGTCAAAGAAAGGTTGTGGTAAATATGAAGAACGATATCAAAAAGAAATACGATCAATCCAGAAGTAATTTACTTCTTGCCATTGTTTTCACGATAGTTAATATAGCTTTACTATTCACTTCGTCAGGCACAATGTTCCTTTTCTCAATAACTGTTCCCTATTGGGCAACAGCGTTTGCTTACTATCTTGAGCTTGGGTCGCTTTACGTAGTAGCGGGTATAGTTATTGCATTGTATCTCATATGCTGGATTTTTTCCAAAAAGCATTATGGCTGGTTTATTCCCGCCCTTATTTTGTTTATACTTGACAGCGTTTACCTCGGTTATATATCAATTGACATGGCAGAAGCCTCAAATATAGTTGATATCCTGGTACATATCTGGATTCTTTACTATCTTGGCACAGGCATTTACTTTGGCTATAAGCTTAAGCATCTTCCCGAAGAAGAAGTTTTAAATGATAATCAAATTGAATCACCCATTACAGAAAACATATCAGATTAAAATTAAAAGCTGAACGATTGATTTCGTTCAGCTTTTATATTTCAGTTATTTCCTCTTCTGTAGCTACCGCGCTTAGAATCGGTATTACGTTTAATATCCTGCATTCTTTCATCACTGGTAGATTTGAATTTTGCCATCTTTTCTTCGAATGAAAGCGCCATAAACTGTTCATCGGATTTACGTGTAAAATCCACCTCTGCGGGTGCGCCGGAAAAAGCAGGTGCCTTAGCTCTCGGTTCCACCGCCTTTTTTATAGACAAACTGATTTTACCACCCTGGTCCATTGTAAGTATTTTTACCTTAACAACCTGTCCCACCGTAAGGTGCTCCTTTATGTCCTTGACATAATTACGGGCAACCTCCGAAATATGTACAAGACCGGTCTTTCCTTCGGGCAAATCAACAAATGCACCAAAGGCCGTAATACCTGAAACCTTACCCTCAACAATTGCACCAATTTCCAAAGCCATTTACGAACTTATCTCCCTTCAGCATGTAGCGCTAACTTAATCAGCCTCTTTAATAATAACCTCATCGGGACGAACATAACCCTGTTCGCGGGCAATGCGCTCAAAATCTTCATCGGAAAACTCATTCATAGTTGCAAGCTCTTCATTTCTGTCCCTGAGCTCTTCCTTTTCTTCCTGAAGCTTTGCCACTTCCCCTGCATATTTATTAATTTTAAGTTGCTGAGATATCAGACAGATTATGGTGATTACGATGACAACAATCCAGCATATTCTGCCGACAAGCTTTGCCGACGGTAATGTTGTGTTTTTCATGAGAATACCCCACTTTCTGCATAACAAATATATTATACATCATTTTTTTCGTTTGTAAAGAGTTTTTTATATCATTTTTAACCTTTTTTTAACAGTTTTTTTCTTTTTCTCTTTTTTTATTTTTACCTTCTTTGCCCTGACTGCCAGTTTATGACAAATAATCATAATTTTACCCTCAATATACTCTGTCACGGTGAAGATAAGCCTCAGAACAAGCATCACAGCCTTACGGATAATTTTAAGAACAAACCCAAAAACCTTTAAAAACACAGATAAGAGAAAATCAAACACTCTTTCACATACTTCTGATAATAAAAGCTTTTGCACCGCCATTCCCAGAACAAGTCCGAAAAGCTGATAATACCTTAACGCACCAAAATTAAATTTCACTCCTGCATAAAGTATAAGGCAAAATGTTATAAAAAAATACACCGTGTCAAATATATTTATCTTCACACGTGTAGCACCGAATCTTTTTATAACTACACGGAATAAATCCGACAACATAATACAGATTATCCCGAAGATGATATATATCAGAAAAACCCTCGCCTGTCCCTCATCCGATACAATCACTTAAAAATCCTCCCGATAACGCTCTCCTTGCTTTTTCCTCTTCCCTTACGGTAAATAATACTGTCAATCCTTTCTCCACGTATTACAATCTCTCCGCTCATTTTTGACACCTCTTCAACCCTCAGTCCTTCTCCCGATATAACAACAGATTCCTCATCGGTTACAAGCACAACCTCGCTCTCGTTAAAGCTTACCACCTCACTGCAGGCAGTAAGCGACAGTTTTTTTCGTCCTTCAAGTATAATATTGTGATTTTTTTCATCCATACAAAAACCTCCCTTAAATAATGTATATTCAAAGGAGGCTTTATATATTACTTATTAAGCATTTTAGAAAGGAACTGACCTGTATAGGATTTTTCGCATTTGCTAACCTCTTCAGGTGTTCCCCGGGCAACAACCTCACCGCCTGCATCTCCGCCCTCAGGGCCCATATCAATTATATGGTCGGCGCATTTTATAACATCAAGGTTATGCTCAATAACAACAGTGGTGTTGCCGTTGTCAACAAGCTTGTTAAGCATTTTTACAAGTCTGTGTACATCCGCAGTGTGAAGTCCTGTGGTGGGCTCGTCAAGAATATAAACAGTCTTACCCGTAGGCCTCTTTGCCAGTTCCGTTGCAAGCTTTACTCTCTGCGCTTCACCGCCGGAAAGTGTTGTTGAAGGCTGACCAATTTTTATATATCCTAAGCCTACATCCTGTAATACTTCAAGCTTTCTTTTTATCTTGGGTATGCTTTCAAAGAACTCAACACCCTCGTCAACTGTCATTTCAAGCACCTCTGCAATGCTCTTGCCCTTGAACTTAACCTCTAAGGTCTCGCGGTTATATCTCTTACCCTTACAAACCTCACAGGGTACATATACATCAGGCAAAAAGTGCATCTCTATCCTTAAAATACCGTCACCTGTGCAGGCTTCGCATCTTCCTCCGCGCACATTGAACGAAAATCTGCCCGGCTGATAGCCTCTCGCCTTTGCATCGGGTGTCTGAGCATACAGTTCACGTATATCACCAAAAAGTCCCGTATACGTAGCAGGGTTACTTCTCGGTGTTCTTCCTATGGGCGACTGGTCAATATTTATAACCTTGTCAAGGTTTTCCAACCCTTCAATACCCTTGTGCTTGCCTGCAACAGTATGCGCCCTGTTTAATTCATATGCAAGACGGTTATATAAAACACTGTTTACAAGGCTTGATTTACCTGAGCCGGACACACCCGTCACGCATACAAACTTACCAAGAGGTATGTCAACATCTATGCATTTTAAATTATTTTCCTCTGCACCTCTTACGGTAAGCACCTTACCGTTACCGCTTCTTCTCTTTTGGGGCACAGATATTGCCTTTCTGCCCGACAGGTATGCACCCGTAAGCGAATTTTCACATTCTGCAATTTCTTCCCATGTACCTTCGGCAATAATTTCACCGCCGTGTATACCTGCCCCGGGTCCCACATCAACAATATGGTCAGCTTCTCTCATTGTGTCCTCATCATGCTCAACCACAATCAGGGTATTGCCTAAATCACGAAGTCTCTTAAGGGACTCCAGAAGCTTTCCGTTATCTCTCTGGTGAAGACCTATGCTTGGCTCGTCAAGGATATACATAACGCCCACAAGTCCCGAGCCAATCTGGGTTGCAAGACGTATTCTCTGCGCCTCGCCGCCCGAAAGAGTTCCCGAAGAGCGTGTAAGTGTCAGGTATTCCAGACCTACATTTCTTAAAAACTCAAGCCTTAATACAATTTCCTTTATAATCTGCTCAGAAATAGTCTTCTGCATGTCTGAAAATTCATCAGGCAGCTTCTTTACAAATTCAATCTCATCGCTTATGGACATATCGCACAGCTCGTAAATGTTTTTACCGCCCACCGTTACTGCAAGAGTTTCTTTCCGAAGCCTCTTGCCTTCACAGGCATCACAGAGCGTCTCACGCATCAAGCCTTCAATGTCCATCTTTACCCAGTCAGAATTGGTTTCGTCATATCTTCTCTGCAGATTATTTACCAAACCCTCAAACTGAATACTGCGTTTTCTTACACCTCCGTTTTCGCTTACATATTCAACCTCTATGCTGTCCTTTCCCGTACCGTAAAGGATTATCTGTATAACCTCACGGGGCAGGTTTTTAACAGGGGCATTGAGGTTAAAGCCATATGTCTTACTAAGTGCCTTATACACCGCATTTGCTACGGATGTATCCTTATCCGCTGCTCTCCATCCGCTAACTGCAAAAGCACCCTCTAAAATCGAAAGCTCGCTTGAAACAAGTACTAATCTGGGGTCAATCTTTTTTAACACACCCAAACCCGAGCATACAGGGCAAGCGCCGAATGGGCTGTTGAAGGAAAATGTTCTCGGCGAAAATTCGTCAATGCTTATATCACAGTCAGGACAGGCATAATTCTGCGAAAACAAAAGCTCGTCCTCGTCTGTCAGTACAATAACCATACCGCCCGCAAGGTGAAGTGCTAATTCCAATGACTGTGTAAGTCTGCTTCTTATCTCTTCTTTAACTATAAGTCTGTCAATAACGATTTCTATATTATGCCTCTGCTGTTTGTTAAGCGCAAAAGCTTCGCTCAGCTCGTACATTATGCCGTCAACTCTTACTCTCACATAACCGCTTTTTTTGGCATTTTCAAAAACCTTCTGATGCTCGCCCTTCTTTGCTCTTATAACCGGCGAAAGTATCTGTATACGGCTTTTTTCGGGCAAATCCATCACCTTGTCAACAATCTGGTCGATGGACTGCTTTTCAATAACTTTTCCGCACTTGGGACAATGCGGAATGCCGCATCTTGCGTATAAAAGTCTTAAATAATCGTAAATCTCCGTTACCGTACCTACGGTAGAACGGGGGTTTTTACTTGTTGTTTTCTGGTCAATACATATAGCAGGCGACAAGCCTATAATGTCATCCACATCAGGCTTTTCCATCTGTCCTAAGAACTGACGGGCATATGCAGATAAGGACTCCACATACCTTCTCTGCCCCTCTGCAAAAATCGTATCAAATGCAAGGCTCGTTTTACCTGAGCCTGATACACCCGTAAAAACGGTCAGTTTATTTCTCGGCACCTTTAGGCTTACATTTTTTAAGTTGTTGGCTCTTGCGCCTTTTACCTCAATATAATCACTTATCAACTCTATAACCTCCTTTTACTAAAACCCTTAACAAGGCTCCCTCTCCGAGGGTTGATTTCCCCGTCAGCGGGGAAAATGTCCGAAGGACAAAAGGGGCACGCTCTGGAAGAGCTGTCAGCGCAGCTGACTGAGGGAGTGTAGCAAGCACAAATATTCTACGCCTTATTTCTCTCTCTTAAGCTTCAGAATTCTGTCGCGTATCCTTGCCGCATCCTCAAACCTTAATTCCTCTGATGCCTGAAGCATAGCCGCCTTAAGCTTTTCTATAATCTCTGCATTGCTTATCTCCTCCGCCTTTTCTTCATGTACGGCAGTAATGGTCTCAGCAATCGCCTTTACAATGCTCTTTGGTGTAATGTTGTTATCCTTGTTGTACTTATCCTGTATGCTTCGTCTTCTCTCTGTTTCATCTATTGCACGGCGCATTGAATCGGTAATTGTGTCAGCATACATTATAACCTCACCGTGCTCATTTCTCGCCGCTCTGCCGATAGTCTGTATAAGGCTTGTTTCACTTCTTAAAAAGCCTTCCTTGTCCGCATCAAGTATGGCAACAAGGCTTACCTCGGGAAGGTCAAGACCTTCTCTCAAAAGGTTGATACCTACCAATACGTCAAATACACCCAGCCTGAGGTCACGGATAATTTCCATTCTCTCCATCGTTTCGACATCCGAGTGCATATATTTTACTCTCACACCCATACCCGCAAGGTAATCCGTCAGATCCTCTGCCATCTTCTTTGTAAGGGTAGTTACAAGTACTCTTTCGTTCTTTTCTGTTCTCTTGTAAATCTCTGTAAGTAAATCATCAATCTGCCCTTCAACACCTTTTACCGTAACGGCAGGGTCAATAAGACCTGTGGGACGAATGAGCTGCTCAGCTACAGAAGAGCTGTGCTCTTTTTCATACTGGGCAGGGGTCGCACTTACAAACACCACCTGATTAATTCTTTCCTCAAACTCTTTGAAGGTCAAGGGTCTGTTATCATATGCACTGGGAAGACGGAAGCCGTATTCAACAAGACTGTCCTTTCTGCTCTTATCGCCTGCATACATTGCCTTAACCTGCGAAACTGTCACATGGCTTTCATCTATAACAAGCAAAAAGTCATCAGGGAAATAATCTAAAAGTGTATAGGGTGCACTGCCCTTTTCTCTGCCTGAAATATGTCTTGAATAATTTTCAATACCCGAGCAGTAGCCAATCTCACGCATCATTTCAATATCATATTCTGTTCTTTCCGATATTCTCTGTGCCTCTAAAAGCTTATCCTGAGAGCGGAAAAACGCTACTCTTTCATCAAGCTCTTCACGGATGGATGCTATAGCCGTCTCTCTCTTTTCCTTTGTTGTAACATAATGTGATGCAGGATAAATACCTATATGGTCACGGATACCTATAATTTCACCCGTTAAGGTGTCAATCTCGCTTATACGGTCAATTTCGTCACCGAAAAACTCTATCCTTACTGCCGACTCACCGCTGTTTGAAGGAAAAACCTCCAATACATCGCCGTGCACACGGAATTTGCCGCGGACAAAGTTAATATCATTACGCTCATACTGCATTTCTATAAGCCTTTTTATAACCTCGTCACGGTCCTTAATCATACCCGGACGGAGCGATATTACCATAGTCGAATAATCCTCAGGGTCACCCAAGCCGTAAATACAGCTTACAGATGCCACAACAATAACATCACGCCTTTCAAAAAGTGCCATGGTTGCACTGTGGCGCAATTTATCAATCTCTTCGTTAAGCTGAGCATCCTTTTCTATATACGTGTCGCTTGCAGCAACATACGCCTCAGGCTGATAGTAGTCATAATATGAAACAAAATATTCCACCGCATTTTCAGGAAAAAACTCCTTAAACTCACTGCAAAGCTGAGCCGCAAGGGTCTTGTTATGGGCAAGAACCAAGGTGGGCTTATTAACCTTTTCGATAACGTTTGCGATTGTAAAGGTTTTACCCGAGCCTGTTACACCTAAAAGTATCTGCCCTTTTTCGCCCCTCTTTATCCCGTTTGCAAGCTTCTCTATAGCCTGTGGTTGGTCACCCGAAGGCTTATATTCAGAATGAAGAATAAATCTATCCATTTTAATTCACATAGCCTTTCTGCCACAAATATAAATTAAAACACTTTTATACGCACTTGCGGTGGCAGACGAGGCGTATAATGTGAATTGTGTCCATGTGCGTTTTCGCCAAAGGCGGAATTCTCGCACGGACAACAAAATCCGCCGTAGGCTGATAACGTGAAAGTTCACGTTATCACCACCCGATTTTTTAGTACAGATTATTATATCACACATATTAAAAACTTTCAATAGTACTATTTACCTTTTAAAAAGAAAAATCCGCCTTTGGCGGATTTTATCATTTCCATATGCTTTCTATAATTTTTACGCTCTCTTCCAGATTTTCCTTATCCTCTTCACTAAAGCGGTCAAACAAAGGACTGTCAATATCCAGCACTCCCACAACCTCACCGTTATGATGTATAGGTATGACAATCTCTGAATTTGAAGCACTGTCACAGGCAATATGTCCCGGGAACTTATGAACATCCGCAACAAGCTGCGTCTTATCCTCCATAACACATGTTCCGCAAACACCCTTGCCAACCTTTATTCTTACACAGGCACTCTTACCCTGAAAGGGGCCTAATACCAAATCCCCGTCCTTCATTAAGTAAAAGCCAACCCAGTTTATATCATCAAGATACTCATTCAAAACCGCCGAAGCATTTGAAAGGCTTGTTATAAGCCAGTCTTCTTTATCAAGAATTGCTTTTAAGCTGACATTCATTTCATTCATACTCTTCCCTCATTATCTCATAAGTTGTTTTTATGCCCTTATCAATATCATACAAAGGTGTCCAGCCTATACCCTCAAGCTTCTCTCCGTTAAGAACACCTCTTGTAATATTGGATGCACCCTTAACACCGCCTTGGGGTATATCAAACACCACTTTCTTCCCTGCTGTAGCGGCTATCTTTTCAGCAAGAGTGGCAATAGAAACAACGCTTTCCTTATTCGCAATATTGTATGCACATCCGCACTCTCCCTTTAAAAGAGCCGTCACAATACCCGAAACACAGTCAAACACACAGGTGTAGCTCCTTACAGGCAAGCCAAGGCTTTTTAAAACAATATCCCTACCTTCTGTTGCGCAGTTAAAAAACTCACTCATGGCTCTTGAGTCACCCTTTAACTGTGTAGGTCCGTATGTATGTGAAGGGCGCACAATAACCGTGTCAACACCGTATTGAGCCGTATAGCAAACACAAAGATTTTCCGCCGCTCTTTTACCGGATGGGTAACAGCCTCTCGCTTCGGTAAAGTTAACAACCCCCGAATAGTCTTCGTTAAATGCTTCAACCTCGCCGTCCCACTGTCCGTAAACCTCACCGGAGGAAACAAACAAAAACCTCTCAGCCTTGTTTTTTCTTGCATATTCTAAAAGGTTGTACGTGCCCGTAAAATTACTTACCATTGTCCCCACAGGGTCAGATGCAAACATCTTAGGGTCAGCATTACTCGCCGCATGGATAATATAATCAAAAGAAATATCCGTCTTTAAAGGCTCTTCCAGAGAGTAATTAAAGTAAAAAAGGTTATCTCTTTTACAAAACCTTTTATTAAAGCTTTCCTCACTTCTCGAAGCCGCATATACCTTAACAGTATCACTTAAAAGAAGTATGTAGTCAACCAACGCCTTGCCGATAAGACCGGTACTCCCCGTCACAAGAATTGATTTGTTATTTAATTCTGAATAGTCTGTACCTGCCACACTTTTAAGGGCAGATATATATTTTTGATTATTTTCTAACATTTTAACCACGAATCTTTCTCTGCCGCCAGTAACGCCTTAAAAATTTCAATATCGTCAACCGTTGTAAGCTTAATGTTCTTTTCACTGCCGGGTGAAAAATAAATAGTTTTGCCCAACTCCACCATCATTGTACAGGATGCCACGGAATTTGTAATTCCCTTCTCTAACGCTTCTTTGTGAGCCTCGGCAATATCACCTAAGTAAAAGCCCTGAGGTGTCTGTGTTCGCTTAAGGTTTTCTCTCGGGTAGCTCTTATTGGTGCTTTCACCGTCTGTCGTTTCAAGCATAGCCTCCTGACAGGGTATTGTCACAACAGCATTTCCCTTCTCTTTCACAGTAGCAATACAGTCGGAAATAATCTTTCCCGATACCATGGGACGTATCGCATCATGTACAAGCACAATGTCATCCTCTGAATAAAACTTTAAAAGCTCCTCTATACCGTTACGGATGCTTCCCTGCCCGTTTTCACCGCCGGGAATAATATGCTTTAGCTTTGCAATACCGAACTGATTTGCATAAGCCTGAAGCATCGTCTCCCAGCCTCGGATACAAACAACTGCAATAGAGTCAATATCTTCATTATTCTGGAATCTTTCCATTGTATATACAATAACAGGCTTGTCATTGACATTCAAAAACTGCTTGGGAATGTCCTGTCTCATCCGGTTGCCTACTCCCCCTGCTATAATTAAAGCTATGTTCATAACAATGTTCCCCCTTCTTTACCCGCTGTAAATTGCACGGGACATACCTCACCCAAAGGTAGGTGATATGTTTGAACCTCCTTTATGGTATGCAGGAGGTGTGTCCCTGTTCCTTATAAAAATGTTGCAATTACCTAATCAAAGTAAACCGGTGTGTCAGTCTTTAAAAACCTCTATGTTTTCAAATATGTATGCAACCCAGCTTGCGGCTGTAAATGCAGTTGCAATATAAATACCAATCTGACCTATTAAAATAAGCATTCCGTTGTCTGCAGAAAAGGTCAGAAACCCTAAAATAACCGAGAAAATCTGTACATTTGTCTTAACCTTGCCCCACCAGGAAGCGGCAATAACCTTACCCTTGTCAACAGCCACAACTCTCATACCTGTTACAAAAAATTCTCTCGCAAGGATAATTGCAACGCACCAGGAATTTATAAATCCCAGCTGCAAAAAGCACAAAAGTGCGCCGAAAACAAGTATCTTGTCAGCCAAGGGGTCCATAATCTTGCCAAAGGATGTAACAAGGTTATTTTTTCTGGCAATATAGCCGTCAAAGAAGTCGGTTATTGATGCCGCGATAAATATGCCCAGAGCAATATAGAAATGTCCCGTAAGCATAAGTGCCATACATACAGGCACAAGAGCTATTCTTATAAGTGTTAATTTGTTAGGTAAATTCATAATCAATCCTCCACTTGTTCACCGTAAAGGTCATATTCGTCAAAATTCACTATTTTAACCTTTATAAAATCGCCTTCGTTTAATTCATCGAGTGACCCGAAATAAATCTTTGGGTCAACATCAACGCTTTCACCGCCGCTACGTCCAAAATAAAGGTTATCCTCAAAGCCTTCAACCACAACCTCAAATACCTTATCAAGCATTGCTTCGTTGTGTTCCTTTGAAATTTCCCTTGCTTTTTCCATAACAGCTTCTCTTCTTGCTTCTTTTACCTCCTCGTCTATCTGCCCGGGTAATTTCGCCGCAGGTGTGCCTTCCTCCATAGAGTATGCAAAAACGCCCATGCGGTCAAACCTTGCCTCCTCCACAAAGGAAAGTAAGCTTTCAAATTCCTCCCGGGTTTCACCGGGGAAGCCCGTAATGATACTTGTACGGAGGGTAATCCCATTAACCTCCCGCCTTAGCTTACTAACCCTGTCAAGAATCTGAGCCCTCGTTGTCTTTCTTCCCATTCTTTTTAATACGCTGTCACAGCCGTGCTGAACGGGTATATCAAGATACTTCACAAGCTTTTCTTCTGTTTTGAAAACCTCTATAAGCTCATCATCAATTGCTTCGGGATAGCAGTAATGCACTCTCACCCATCTGAGCTTTTCAATGGCACAAAGCCTTCTTAAAAGCTCAGGCAATTTCTTTTCCCCGTAAAGGTCAATACCGTAGCGTGTTGTGTCCTGAGCAACAAGGATAATTTCCTTTACACCCTCATCTGCCATTTTTCCCGCCTCGGCAATGATTGACTCCATTTTTCTGCTTCTGTACTTCCCCCTTATGGAGGGTATCGCACAATACGTGCAGAAGTTGTCGCAACCCTCACCAATCTTTATATATGCCATATAGTCGGGTGTTGTACGAATTCTTTCCTCGTCTGTTATTTCAAAATTTATATCACCAAGATACTGACTCTTGCCTTTTTCCAAAGCCTCTTTTACGGCAACAGCGATATCCTTATAACTGCCTGTGCCTAAAATTACGTCAACCTCGGGGAGCTCCTTTTTTATATCCTCGCTGTAGCGCTGACTGAGACATCCCGCACAAACAAGCAATTTGCAGTTTTCGTTTTTATACTCAGCCATTTCAAGAAGGGTATTAATTGCCTCTTCCTTTGCACTGTCTATAAAACCGCAGGTATTTACAACAATAATATCCGCTTCAGCGGGGTCTGATACAATTTCATACCCTTCCTTTGCCATAATACCAATCATATTTTCCGTATCAACAAGGTTTTTTGAACAACCTAATGACACAAACCCAATTTTATTATTCATATCCATCATACTCCTCATTCATTGCATAGAGTATATCACTCGTCTTAAATCCACGCCGTGCAAAATAGCCAAAAACCTTATTTTTGACCTTTTTATCCGTTAAATCAAGGTTACCGAATTTCCTTTGAAGCTCCTTCTTAAGCATTTCCTTTTCATCTTCAATATCACATAAAGCATTTTCGATTATCTCCTCTTCAACGCCCTTATGCCTTAATTCCATCTTAATTCTCGCCTTACCAAGCTTTTTAAGATTAACCGCATCGTGGGCAAAATGCTCTGCAAACCTTTCATCGTCAATAAAGCTGTATTCACGGCAAAAAGCTATAGCCTCTTCGCACTCAGCTTCACTATAGCCTTTTTTAAGTATTTTTTCACGTATTTCTTTTTCACTTCTGTCGCAAAAGCCAATAAGCTTTACGGCATAATCTTTAGCAGTCATAATTTTCGTAGCCTTTCTGCTGTATTGAATTTTAAAAATTATAATCCTTCTCTCATGCAGACAAGGCGTATAACGAAAATTTTGCACATATACGTTTGCCCATTTGTAAAAATCCGCATGTGCATTAAATCTGCCGGTGGCTTTATATAATGTGAACATCTTCACATTATATAAACTCCATAAATACTAAATTTCCTAAATCAAAGCCCTTATCCGTCAGGTGCGCAAAACCACCTGCCACCTCTAAAAGTCCCTGAGAAGTCAGCTTGTGGATTATCTCTTTAAATTCGCCGGTGTATTTCACACCACGGCTCATGCGAAGACCGAGCAAGAATTTTTCCTTCATCCTTTCCTCTTGGTCAATAAATTCCTTTTCCTCAAATCGTACACCGTCTGTAAAATCAGAAATGTCACAGGTATTTGTGTAACGGAAGTTATTCACATAGCTTGCCGCCGCTGCGCCCAGACCTATATATTCTTCCCCCGTCCAGTATTTTATATTGTGACGGCACTCATACCCCGATTTTGCAAAGTTTGATATTTCGTACCGTTTAAGACCCATGCTTTCCAAAAAATCTACGGTATAGTGGTAAATTTCCCTCTCCGTATCCTCATCGGGCAAATCTAATTCCATATCATAAAAGGGTGTGCCCTCTTCAACAATCAAAGAATACGCCGAAACATGCTCAGGGTTTAATTTATTTACAATATCGAGCGTACTTTTCACGCTCTCCAAAGTCTGCTTTGGGGTTGAAAGCATAAGGTCAATATTGATATTGTCAAACCCGGCTCTTCTGGCCATATAAAAAGCTTCAACCGCTTCTTTTGCACTATGGATACGTCCAAGCTCCTTTAATTCCTCATCATTAAAGGACTGCACACCAAGGCTCAATCGGTTAACTCCTGCCTTCTTCATCTTGCCAAGAAGGTTCAAATCAACCGTACCGGGGTTTGCCTCAACCGTAAACTCATAATTTTCATCAAGCACAAAGCTTTCAAAAGCAGCATTGATAACATCAATCAGCCTCTCACCCAATACCGTAGGGGTACCGCCGCCTATAAAAACAGTATCACATTCAGTTCCTTTATGCTCTTTTATATCACTTATAAGTGCATTCACATATTCCTCTTGCAGACTGTGGTCACTGGTGGAGCAAAAGTCGCAATATAAACACTTTCTGACACAAAAAGGGATGTGAATATAAACCCCCTTACTCATCGTCAAGCTTCAATACTGCCATGAATGCTTCCTGAGGCACCTCAACAGTACCTACTCTGCGCATTCTCTTCTTACCTTCCTTCTGCTTTTCCAGAAGCTTCTTCTTACGGGTAATATCACCGCCGTAGCACTTTGCAAGAACGTCCTTTCTCATAGCCTTAACAGTTTCTCTTGCTATAATCTTACCGCCGATTGCCGCCTGAATGGGTATTTCGAAAAGCTGACGTGGGATTGATTCCTTAAGCTTTTCCGCAATCTTTCTTCCTCTTGCATATGCACCTGATTCGTGAACAATAAAGCTTAAAGCATCCACCATATCGCCGTTTAAGAGAATATCAAGCTTAACAAGACTGCTCTTGACATAACCCTTTAATTCATAGTCAAAGGATGCATAGCCACGGCTTCTGCTCTTCAAAGCATCAAAGAAGTCGTAAATAATTTCGTTAAGAGGCAATTCGTAATGAATATCTGCTCTTGTCTCGTCAATATATTCCATGCCAAGATAAACGCCTCGTCTTTCCTGGCAGAGGGTCATAATAGAGCCCACATAATCAGTAGGCACATAAATATGCGCATCAACAATAGGCTCTTCAATATAATCTGTTTCCGTTACGGGAGGAAGGTTTGTGGGGTTGGAAATATCAAGCACCTCGCCCGCCGTTGTGTGTACCATGTAAACAACGCTGGGAGCTGTTGTAACAAGGTCTAAGTTAAATTCTCTCTCCAATCTTTCCTGAATGATTTCCATATGCAGTAAGCCTAAGAAACCGCAACGGAAGCCAAAGCCAAGCGCCACACTTGTTTCAGGCTCAAAAAGGAGTGACGCGTCATTTAACTGCAATTTTTCCAACGCTTCACGTAAATCGCCGTATTTTGCACCATCAGCAGGGTAAATACCGCAGTAAACCATGGGGTTAACCTTTCTGTAACCGGGAAGAGGCTCCTTTGCAGGATTTTCAACACAGGTTACGGTATCACCCACTCTGGTATCCTGCACATTTTTGATGCTTGCGGCAATATAGCCAACCTCACCTGCGCTGATTCTCGATGCGCTCTTTGTACCCGAAGGCATAAGATAACCTGTTTCAACAACATCAAATTCCTTGCCTGTTGCCATAAAGCGGATTTTCATACCGGGTTCAATAAAGCCGTCAACAACTCTTATATATACAATAACACCCTTATAGGAGTCATAGTAGGAGTCGAATATAAGAGCCTTTGTGGGAGCAGCTTCATCCCCTGTGGGGTGCGGAATATTCTCCACAACATATTCAAGCACGCTTTCAACATTCAAGCCTGTCTTTGCGCTTATTCTGGGTGCATCCTCTGCAGGAATACCGATAATATCCTCAATCTCGCCTATAACATGCTCAGGACGGGCAGAAGGCAAGTCAATCTTATTTATAACAGGCAGAATTTCAAGATCATGGTCAAGAGCAAGGTATGTGTTTGCCAGAGTCTGCGCTTCAATACCCTGTGCCGCATCAACAACCAGAAGTGCGCCCTCGCAGGCTGCAAGAGAGCGTGAAACCTCATAGTTAAAGTCAACGTGACCGGGTGTGTCAATAAGATTCAGAACGTAATCCTTGCCATCCTTTGCCTTATAATTAAGTCTTACGGCTCTTGCCTTGATTGTGATACCTCTTTCCCGCTCTAACTCCATATTGTCTAAAAGCTGTTCTTCCATATCACGGCTTTCCACAACACCTGTCAATTCCAGAAGGCGGTCTGCCAGGGTGCTTTTGCCGTGGTCAATATGAGCAATAATACTAAAATTACGTATATTTTCCTGCATATGTGTTTTCCCTTTCAATCAAATCTATAATCTCACGAGGCTCTTCAACCACTATATCAGGGTCATTTGCCATAATTACCTCACGTGTGGCAAAGCCCCATGCAACACTTACTGAGCGCATGCGGGCATTGTGTGCAGTTTGTATATCAACCTGACTGTCGCCTATATAAAGGCACTCGTCATTTTTAAGACACATTTTTTCCAGAATATAATTAACCCCTTCGGGCGAAGGCTTTCTTGAAAAATGCTCAACCTCACCCAATACACAACAGAATATATCCCCAAACACCTTTTTTATCATCGGCTTTGCAAATACATCCATCTTGTTTGTGTTAACCGCTATCTTTATATCGTGCTCCATAAGATACGAAAGCAGCTCATCTATTCCGTCATAAACAGGCAGAATATCAAGCATGGTTTCTTCATAATGCTTCTCAAAAATCTTTCTTGCATCGTCTTTAAGATGCTTTTTATCCTCGGGAAGGGCCCTTTCCACAAGCTTTCCCACACCATTACCTACAAATGCCCTGTATTCTTCAATGCTATGCCCGGGAAAATTATAAAAATCCATGGCCGCATTTACCGAATTTGCCAATCCTTCAATTGTATCAATCAATGTACCGTCAAGGTCAAAAATAACACCCTTTACCATACGTCATTACATCCTCTGTTTTCCATAAATGCCTTTATATTTTCGCCCACAATATCCACACATCTTTGTCTTGCCTCAATTGAAGCCCATGCAATATGCGGTGTCAGTACAAACCTCTCCGGGTGCTTTATGTTCATAAACGGGTCTTTCTCGCTCGGAGGCTCCTTTGGGTATACATCCACACCTGCGCCTCTTATCAGACCTTCGTCTACCGCTTCCACAAGGTCATGGGAGTTTACAATTGCACCTCGTCCCACGTTTATAATAACGGCATCCTTTTTCATCAGTCTGATTTTATCCATATTTACCAGATTTTCCGTCTTTTCGTTCAAAGGCGAATGTATGGATATAATATCGCTTTCTCCAAAAAGTGTATCCATGTCCACTTCCTCAAAAGCCTCTTTTCGGCTTTTGCCCGATACAGGTGCATATACAACACGGGCACCGAAGGCTGTTGCAACCTTACCGACCTCTCTTCCTATACCGCCCATGCCGATAATACCCCAGACTTTTCCCGCAATTTCACAAAAAGGCTTTGCGAGATGGTTTGCCACACCGCTTTTTGTGTAGCTTCCGTTCTTTACGAAATTGTCGTAATAGCTTAAAGATTCCATCAGATTAAGCAAAAGCGCAAAGGTGTGCTGACAAACACTTTCCGTACAGTAGCCGGGCACATTGCGGACCTTTATATTTTTCTTGCGGCAGTATTCCACATCAACATTGTTGTAGCCTGTTGCCGTAAGACATATAAGCTTAAGGTTTTTACAGCCTTCAAGGTTATGCTTACCGAGCAATTTTTTATTTGTAACGCACACATCCGCATCAGAGAGTGCACCTTCGATAAGTTCATTTTCAATATTACCGTAAATCACACATTCACCAAGATTTTTTAATATATCAAGGGATATGTCATCACCTAAGGTCATTGCGTCAAGCAGTACTATCTTCACCGTATTCCTCCATTAATCCTCAATAGCTTTAAGTTCCTTTTCAGAATACTCTTCTTCGTCACGAACCTTCTTGCCGTCACGGATAATCTTAATATCATTAACATCAAATTCCGTAATATCTGTTTCCTCACCGTTTAAAAGAACCTTTACCTTCTCCTTCAGAAGGGATACAGAAACCACATTACCCTTACCCTTGGGAGTGGATACAATTGCACCGATTCTGGGGGTAACCTTTAAAAGCTCTTCGTAGCAGTCCTGTTCATACTTCAAGCAGCACATAAGTCTTCCGCAGTTACCGGAAATTTTGGTGGGATTTAAGTTTAACCCCTGTTCCTTTGCCATTTTGATGCTTACAGGCTGGAAATCATCAAGATACTGCACACAGCAAAGATTTCTGCCGCATACGCCTAAACCGCCGAGCATCTTCGCTTCATCACGTACACCAATCTGTCTTAATTCTATTCTTGTTCTGAAAACGCTTGCCAGATCCTTTACAAGCTCACGGAAGTCAACTCTTTTGTCAGAGGTAAAGTAGAAAAGGATTTTATTGCAGTCAAATGTATATTCAACATCAACAAGCTTCATATCAAGATTATGCTTTGCAATCTTTTCCTCGCAAATTTTGAACGCTTCAACCTGCTTTTTCTTATTTTCTTCAAGAGTAATTGCATCCTCTGCTGTTGCCACACGGATAATAGGCTTTAAAGGAGCCACGATTTCCTCATCGGAAACCTCCTTTACAGCCATTGCCACTCTTCCGTATTCCACACCGCGGGCAGTTTCAACGATTACATCGTCGCCCACCTTGGGGTTTGTCCCGTTAGGTGAAAAATAGTAGGTCTTACCCACTCTTTTAAACTTAACTCCTATTACCTGTACCATATATTTCCTCCCAACACTTTATAAGCATATTTGTTATCCATAAATCATATTTCATCTTTGCCTTTATATTTGCACTCATATCAGCTCTTGTTTTGGAAACAACATCAATTATCCCCCTTGCCGATGAGCCTTTAATATTTTTTGCAAAGCTTTCAACAACGTCTTTATAATCGGTGTTTATAATACTTCCGCCCACCTTAAGCGCGGCAACATCACGAAAAAACGAAGTAAATACATCAAAGTAAAAATCCCCGTCCGAGGGAATATTCCTTCCCGTTGCACCCATTGCTTCAATTACGGGAAGTATTGAAACCTTCTCGTGACTTAATCCGGTTATCGCACGGATAATCCCGTCACGCTTAGTTAAGATTTCCTCATCCTCGCAGATTTCAACCGCTCTTCCCACAACGCCTGCGCTGTATCGGGCAACAAAGCTGCTCCGTGCCCCTGTAAGCGAATACTTTTCACTTACAAAATTTTCGATTTCTCTTTGTGAAAAGGGCTTAAACAAAACCCTTGTCCCTCTTGAAAGTATCGTAGGCAAAAGCTTATGTGCGCTTGATGTTATAAGGATAATCACCGCATAGTATGGCGGCTCCTCAAAGCTTTTCAGAAAAGCATTCTGGCTTTCCTGATTCATCTCGTCGGCATGCTCAATTACAAAAACCTTTCTGTCCGCTATAAGCGGCTTGACAAAAAGCTCGTCATTAAGTCTCCTCACCGATTCAATCTTTACAGGTGACTCCTCCAGCACAAAAAAGTCAGGATGAGTGCCCGCACTAAACATCATGCACCCGTGGCATTTACCGCAGGGCTTATTTTCAGCCTCGCAGAAAATCATCTTTGCAAACTCTCTTGCAACAGTCTTTTTACCGATGCCTTCGCTGCCCTCAAAAATATATCCCTGACGGACAGTATTAATTTGTACGTCTTTTCTCAGCATTTCAAGAGCCTTCTGACCCCGTATAAAAAAGTCTGCCACTTCAATTTTCTCCTCTAATAAACACGTTCAAATTATTGTATCATACATTCATTCAAAAATCAAGCAATTTGATTGATTAACACCTGCTATATCTGCACCTTTTTCGATAAGCATGGCTATCGTCTCTATGGCTTCCTTTGTTATGATTTCCCCCGGCAGCACCTGATAGATTCCCGGAGGGTAAACCATAATCCCCTCTGCGGCAATTTTCCCTTCAGCTTCACTTAAAGCTACACTCTTTCTTTTGGCAAAAAATGCCTCTCTCGGCAATTTTTCCACCCGTGATTCAAAGGGTGCGATTTTAATAGCATCTTCCTCTTCAAGACAAATTTCATCAAGGGCATCACGCAGCTTTTTTATCTCTTCCTCCGTGTGAAATGCATTGAGTATAACAATAATTCCTCCGCCGTAGGCACATTCAACCGCAATATTGTATTTCTCTCTCAGAATTTCACTTACACGAAAAGAATTCCCTTTACAAGGGATATTCAGCCGCGTAAAGTCTTTGAACTTTACACGTTTGTTTTTATATTCAACTTGTTCAGGAAAATACCTTTCCACCCATTCAAAAAGCTTGTCCCATCTGTCCTTCGGGCAGTTTTCATAAAAATGCGTCGCATATTCACAGCTTGAGGTAAAAATATAACTTGGTGAAGATGTCTGCACAATTTTAAGTGCATTTTCAAGTCTCTTGTGACTGCCCTTCGTCAAAAGGATTGCCGTCTGCGTAAGGCTGGGTAAGGTTTTATGTAAGCTCATACACACAGCATCCGCCCCAAGGGATATAATACTCGGCGGAAGATAATCACTCATGCCGTAGTGTGCACCGTGTGCACCATCAACAAGAAGATACATTCCTCTTTTATGGACTTCTGTTGCAATTTTTTCAACATCACCCATCAGACCGAAGTAATTAGGTGCAGTTATATAAACCGCCTTTGCATCAGGGTTTTCGTCCATAGCCTTTACTATATCTTCTGCCTCACAGCTTGACCACATGGTATCATTTTCCAGAAGATGCGGGTTAACCCATACGGGCACCGCACCCGAAAGCGCCAATGCCGACACAAAGCTTTTGTGGCAAAACCTGTCAGCAATTATCTTTTCCCCGTCCCCCACAAAGCCTAAAACCATGCTTAAAACACCGCTTGTGGAGCCGTTAACAAGGTAATACGCCTTATCAGCGCCAAAAACACGTGCCGCGTTCTCCATCGACTCCTTTATAACACCGTCGGGCGAATGCAGATCATCAGTCTCGTAAAGCTCGGTAACATCCATGCAAGGATTAATTTCAAAATTTTCAAACCCTCTGCCTCTTAAATGCCCGGGCATATGAAACTGTATCTGCTTTTTAAATTTTTCATCGTTTAATATATCGTAAATAGGTCTCATATGTCCTCCGTGTCAGGAAATGTATTTACCAAAGGGAAAAATGCTTATAATACCTGTTGCAATCATACTTATTGCAAATATAATAACCGCTTCAAGTACAATTCCGATATATGGCATATCAGGCAGCAAAAACCATCCCTTGCCTGCAGAAATATTCAAAAACATCTCGTGTATAAGATACACACCGAAGGTGTATTTCGAATAAAATGCAAGGTCTGACTTTGCCCTTCTTGAAAAGTTTTTTTTGCTGAATACACTCTTGCACATCATCATAACGGCAATTGCCATTAAAAATGCACTTAAGCTCTTAAAGCTCATAAATTCGTCTGCTATAACGCCTCTTTTTATTGAGAAGTAAACAGTAGCAGTCAGCATATATAAAAAGCCTGCAAGCCCCATTAAATACGCAATGCTTTTTTCCTTTTTGCTATGTTCAAACCTGTCAATATACCATCCTGCCACAAAAAGTCCCACATATCCTGCGGTATAATTTATTTCAAACTTGCCTATGTATTGGATAAAAGGCGCAAATATATCAAATGAAGAAAGCGTTTTAGGCAAAAATGTCACAAGCATGCTCAAAAGGATGAAGCACTCTGCTTCCCTTTTTGTCATATTCTCGCACATTCTTTTTATAAACGGCATTACAATATATAAGCCGATTATCACAAATATAAACCACAGATGCATTGCACCGTTATGTACATTTTTCAGTGCCTCAAAAAATGCCACACCTATATGACGGTATTCAAGATATGAAGTATACATATTGTAAACAAGGGACCAGAAAAGAAACGCCGTAACAAGTCGCAGTATGTTTTTTGTATACAAAACACGGATATTAAGCTTTTTGTTTTTATTTAAAAACAGCATTCCGCTCAGCATGATAAAAAGCGGGACAGACCATCGCATCGCACAGTCAAATACTGCCGCCCGGAAAAAATTAACACTTCCTATATCTTCAATGATAAGCCTTGCCCCCGCCACGTGCAAAAGCACCACAGCAAATGCCGCCATAATACGGGCAATGTCTGCATATGCTATGTAATTGGTTTTATCTCTTTTTGCCATAAATTTACCTCTTTTGATATTAATACATACATTATAAGATAAAATCAGGTGATTATCAAGAAAATTATTCAGTCACTTTTTACGAAAAAAATCACTTATTTATTAATTTAAGGTTGACAAATTCCCTTATTAGTGCTAAACTAAACCACAAATCATAAAAAAGGGGTAAATTCAGATGATGTCCGCGTTCTATGTCATTATAGGTCTCGTCGTGCTTGTACTAGCAATCGACGCTTCTTTTAATGTGCATCTCGCAGGATTGTCCAATATCATTTCCCGTTAATGATTATCAAGCCTTGCAGGATGTCTGCAGGGCTTTATTATTTTTCCGTTTATGGAGGTGTTCTATATGCAGCTTAAGGGTTCAGAAATTTTAGTTGAAACACTGATTGAACAGGGTGTTGATACTGTTTTTGGGTATCCC